>NZ_JBSGZV010000016.1:0-124695 GCF_053611185.1 Streptomyces sp. NPDC054834
TCGACGCGGAGAGCCTGGACGCGGCCCATGCCGTGGAGATCCACAACGCACTCGCGGCTCGGGAGGACCGGGGCGACAGCTGGCACCTGGCCGACGTCCTGCTCAACCGAGGGCACCGACTGACCGCCTACGCCGCCGATGACGCCCACTTCCAGCCCCAGGACCCGCCGGGTTGCACGGCCTGGGTCCAGGTACGCGCCGAGTCCCTCGAGCCGACAGCGCTTCTGGCCTCCCTCAAGGCGGGCCACTACTACTCCAGCACCGGACCCGAGCTGCACGACATCCGGCTCGACGACGGCCAGATCACGGTGCGCTGCTCGCCCGCGCGCAAAGTGTTCCTCACGGGAGGCGCCCCGGGGGCACAGGTGAGGGAGGGCGAGGCTCTGACGGAGTGCTCGCTGCCCGTGGGGATGTTCGGCCAAGGGTTCTGCCGGGTCACAGTCGAAGACGCTGCCGGGGGCCGCGCCTGGAGCAATCCCATCCACCTGAACCCGCGTCCCGCCACCAAGCCGTAGCCACCATCCGGAAACCCTCACCTTCCCGTCGAGTCCGAAGAAAAGGATCCGCACCATGCTCTGGCCCGCACTCCGCGCCCTCTCTCATGGGGAGCTGACCTCCGACCAGCTGCAGTGGCTGATCGGCACCTTCGACCTCACGGAGTCGCCCCGCACCGAGGGGCCCGGCGCGGCGAAGAGCGTCGCGCACCGCTCCTTCACGGATGACGAGGGCGTCGGCCTCATCCTGGACCTTGCCCGAACCGGTGAATCCGGCTGGGTGTTCACCTTGTTCCACACCGGACAGCAGCCGTCCGCCCGCACCGTCGAAGAGCACCGGGCCCTGTTCCGCGACGCCATCGACCGGCTCGGCCTCACCCTGATCGAAGTTGCTCCCGCCGCCACCGCCGCGGAGGTCCTCGTCACGCCCCCGGCAGCCGACACCCCCGACTCCGCCATCGGCGCCCACTGGGACCTGCCCTCCGACGAGCTGGACCACGTGTGGCCGCACGTCGGCCTCCGCGCGGACGCCCCGCGGGAGGTGAAGGAGATCAAGCTGCGCGAGCTCATGCTCACCCCCGCCTGGTCTGCCGCCCCCGCAGCGCTGCGCAGTCAGGCGGAGGAGTTCCTCCGCGGCGACTGACCCAGCGCAGACGGCCCAGGCGCGGCCGAGAACAACAGCACGGAGAAAAGCAGAAGAGGGGGACTCGTTGACCGAGCAGCCGACCAATGAGACGGGCGGGGCAGACACTGCCCCGCCCCCGCCGCTGGGATCACAGGAGCGGATCGATCACCAGCGGATCGGTGAGGCGCTGCTGACCGACGACGGCCGGGTCACCGAGACCCCCCAGGCCAAGACCATCGCGATCCAGGCGCTGGCCGAGCGCATGCGGTCGTCCACGCCCGAGCTCGTCCTCGCCTCGATGGGCTTGGTCGTCGGTAACGACATGGCAGCCCACCTGGGCAACGGCCGGTACGCGCTGGTCCCACACAACGAGCGGTACCCCTCGATGGGGGCCGACGTCCTCCACGTCGACGAACTCGACCCGGCCAATCCCCGGCACGCCGCGGACCGGGTGGTACCCATGGACGCCCCCCAGGCCGAGACTCTGATCCGCATGATCGCGGTCAGCGAGCTGATGGGCTCCTGGGCGTACGGCTCCAACAACAACGTGCGGGTACTGGCGCTGCAGCAGGCCGCCCAGGAGGAGTTCGGCCTCACCGACGTACTCGAATGGCGGATGGACCCCAAGACCGCGTTCGCCGTCGGTCTCGAACTCGACTACAACCGCGACGCCCTGCGGGACTTCCTGCGCACCCAGTACGAGATGACCCAGGAGGTCCTCGCCGCCCGAGGCGTCACCGAGGTGCTCTCCTACCGGGCGCTGAGCTGGCCCGAGGGGGCCGCGCAGCCGGACTGGGCGGCCCTGAACGTCGGCGACACCTTCGAGGCTCGTCAGAGGCCGCTGGCGAGCTGGTCGGCGGACCGACAGATCGTCGCCAACTGGCTGGAGCAGCGCCAGGGACGCGGCGTGATCCTGGTAGCCCGCCAGCCTGCACGGGACATCCTGTCCCTCCCGACCACCGGCATGGGCTACCTCGCCCAGAAGGAATGGGTCACGCTGCCGGGCGACCACCGGGCCACCCTGGACGGCCTCTACTCCGGCACCGCCCAGGTGGCCCCCGCCCAGCAGACCGCGGCCAGCCATGTCTCCCTGGGTGCCCCCGCTCTGGGCGATGCCCCGGACGACCTGGCGGAGACGCCGACGGCGGTCCAAGAGACCGGCGCCCGGTGGCGGCCCTCCGAGATCACCGGTCGACTCGACGCCGCCGATCCACTCGACCGTCACATCATGCGGATCCTCGAGGGCGAGGAAGAGGTACCCGCCTGGTGGCCGCAGGACGACTCCGGCTATGCCATCACCAAGCGCGACCTCGACTTCCTCGGCATCAGCCCGGTCCAGATCAAGTGGCTGATCACGGGCGAGGCGCCCATGGGTATGACCCCGGAGCTGTACCAGCAGTTCGGTACCGAGATGCTCCAGGCGCTGGAACGCGACGGCATCGACCCATCCGCGGTCGACATACGCCTCAAGGGGACTGGCTCCGGATTCTTCTCCGGGATCCACAAGACACTGCCGCGCGAGGAGGAACTCGCCGGCAACCCGCTGGCCGTCGAGCGGCTCCAGGAGTGGTTCGGCGACGACCAGAACCGACCCCTGCGCCGCCCGTACGACGCCATGTGGCGCCTGGGCCTGGAACCGGAACCCAGCGACTTCGACCTCGACATCAACAGCACCGCGATAGTGCGGGCCGCCCGCACGTACTGGCTGGCCAACCACCCCGACCGCTACGCGGGCGACTTCATGGGCGGCCACGGGTACCTGGACAAGCAGACCGCGTTGGGCACCCTGCCGACACTGGCCGAGTGGGTGAGCAAATGGGAAGGGAAGCTGGGCAGGCCGCTCTCCCTCGGCGTCTTCGAATCCAGCGGACCGTTCGACGCCACCGCCATCGGCCGTAGCCTGTCGTCCCACTTCCTCGACAGCGACTGGATCATCCACCGCCCCGACACCCCCATGGCCTGGCACACACCCAGATCCAGGCTCCCCGACCCGGCCAACGCGCCAGAACTGACGCGGCAGAGGAGCATCACTCCCCGCCCAGAAGACGAACAGCGAGACGAGCCGGACGCGCAACGGCGGGCGGTGGACGCGGACGGTATGCGGACCCAGTCGACCCCGGCGGGACAGGAGGAGAACGACCGGCGCTCAACGCCCGATGAGACCGGGCCGAGTGTGCCCCGCGACACCGCCAATCCGCTTGCACTGCTGAGCGACGACGACCTAGCCCAGCACCAGACCAATCTCACGAACGCTGCCCAGGCCCTGGCCGAACAGGCGGCCACCGCCGCCGCGACTGCCCAGGCGCTGGCCGACCGGTACGAGCAGGACGGCGGAGACACCGTAGCCCGGCTCACGGCCGCCGGCGCGGAAGCAGACCTCATCGAGCGAGCCAGAACCTCGGCCGCCGAGGACCTCTCCCACAGCCGTACGGCGGCACAGGCCGCTCAGAACCAGCTAAACGACATCAACAGCCGTATCCAACAGACGGTCCAGGAGGCCGAGCGCCGCGCAAGCCTGACACCGCAGGCAGCGCAGGCCGAACGGACCGCCCGTCAGCAGTACGCCGCACAACGGCCGACGCCTCACCCCCAGGCGCCGCCTCCCGCGCCGAAGATCACTGGCCCGGAGGGGCCGTCCCGCGGCGGAACCTCTCTCTAGAGTTCCAGGCCGTCCCGTCCCCGCCCCCGTCGTCCTCCACGTCGGGAAGGGGATGGGCCCTGAGCCACTGCACCACCACGTCCGCCTCCTTGCCGCGGCCGAGCTGGAACAGCGCCCGCGCCTGGAGCGCCAGCACAGGGTGCAGGCGAGCGGTCACCTCCTCCGGTACGAAGTCGGCGAAGGCGCGGTAGATCTCCACCGTCTCGCCCGTCGCCGCCAGCACGCCCTCGATGTCGCGCCACAGCCACAGCAGCGAGGCGTGGTCGGACAGGGCGGCGGCGAAGGGGAGGTCGTGGACGAGGGGCTGTGCCGCGCGGAGGGCGCGCCACCGGTCCACCGCCCTCCCGGAGGATTCCAGGGCCTTCTCCGGCTGGCCCGCCGCGACGAGGAGGTGTGCGAGGTGGAGCTCGCACCGGGCCTGGTCGGGCCCGTATACCTGGGGGTCGGCGGCGGCCAGCCGCCGCCAGCCGTCCAGGGCTCCGGTCAGGTTGTCGATCCCTTCCACCACCTGCCCTTCCTCTCCCTGGAGGACGCCGAGCCGTGTCCCGAGGACGGTGGTGAGGTGTTCCTCGAACACGTCGGAGAGACCGATCGCCGCTCGGTGCCGGCCCATCGCGACCGCCTGTCGCAACGGCTCGACCGCCTCGGGTCCGCGGCCCAGTTGCTGGAGCAGGGTGCTCCGGTTCATCAGGGCAGACATCAGCCAGGGCTCGAAGCCGGCCGGGTCGGCGCGGGCGAGGTGGCGCATGTGCTCGATGGATTTCTCGCTGGCGTCCAGGGCCTCCTGGAGCCGTCCGCACGCCAGCAGGCGGACGCCGAGCTTCTGCAGGGAGTTGGCGAGTAGCACGTCGGTGGCCGGCGCCCTCGCCGTCAGCCGGTCCCGCAGGTCCACCTCCCGGCGGAGGACCCGGATCGCCGCCTCCCCCAGCCCCGCCTCCCAGAGCCGCGGCTCCAAATCGTGCAGCCGCCAGGCGATGTCCTCCCAGTCGTCGGGGTGGCCGTCGGCAGTGTCGGCGAGCCGTTCGACGGCGGCCAGGGCTTCGTCGATCACCACCCGTGCTTCACCGTCCCGGCCCAGGGCCAGCAGGTCGTCGTAGAGGCCCGGCAGCATGCCGACGTAGAGCGAGGCATACGCGTTGTCCGTCTCGGCGACGGCGCGCAGCGCGCCGGCCGCCCGCTCCTGGAGGCGGACCGCCTCCTTGTGCTGCTCGGCTTGGCTCAGCAGTCCGCCCAAATGGCTCAACGCCAGGGCGTGCGACGCCCGCGCGTGGACGGAGTCGTCCTCCGCCAGGCGGCGTTCGGCCGAGGCCACCTTTTCCTCGGCGACCCGCAGGGTGAGGGCGTCCAGGCCGCTGTCGCCGTACGGGAGGACCAGGTCGAGCAGGGTCAGCGCCGTCGGGTGGGGGGTGGTCCGGTCGAGTGCCGCCAGCAGTTCCCGCTGGATGCCGTGCGTCCGCTCGGTCCGGCCCCGCTCCCACTGGGCCGTGGCGGCGCGGACGAGCACGGTGAGGAGCCGGGCCTGCTGATCGGGGGAGCCTTCGGCCAGCAGCGCGGGCAGCGGGAGGGGGATTTCGGCGTCGAAGAGGAGGTCGCAGACGTGGAGTTCGCCGACGCGGTCGGGTTCGAGGGCGCCCCAGTAGCGGCCCGGGCCGGGCGGGTAGAGGGAGCGGAGCCAGGCGGCGACGTCGCCCGCCCGGTGGGCGGGGATGCCGAGGCCCTCACGGAGGGCGGTCACCGCCTCATCCCGGTCGGCCGCGCCGCAGAGGGTTGCCACGGCCACCGCGGCGCGCGGGACGGAGTCCGCGAGGCCGTCGAGCCTCAGGCCGCTGTGTGCCCAGTAGCGCTGCTCGTGGCGGAGGAGCACGGCGGCGGGGTCGTCGCCGTAACCGGCGGCCCGGACGGGTGCGGTGCCGTGCTGCAGCAGGGTGGTCAGCGCCGCCGTCTGCAGGCCGAGCACCGAGTCGTCGCCGTCCCCGTCTCCGTCCAGCCCGGGCGGGGGTGCCAGCGCGGCGGCCAGTGAGGTCCAGCCGGCGGGCGGCCGGCCGGGAAAGCCACCGACCCGGTCCAGGGCGAGGGCGAAGTCGGTGACGGCGTCGGTGAACACCGCCGCGCGCGCTCCGGGCGGGCCGCCGGCGGGGGCCAGCGGGGCGAGGGCGGTGACCTCGGCGTCGGCCAGGATCTCGTCCGCGTAGGGCTCACCGATGCCGTCGCGGCGCCAGCCGCCGTCGGCGCGGGCCAGGAGCAGAACCCGCGCCCGGTGGCGGGTGGTGCGCAGGTGCTCGACGAGGCGGCGGACGAGGTGCGGGCGGGTGTCCGCGTAGTCGACGACGAGCAGCAGCGGGAGCGCGGTGTCCAGGGTGCGCAGCTCCTCTTTCGTCAGGTGGCGGTCGTACAGCGACCGCAACAGGTGCCCAGTGACCCAGCCCTTGGCACGGAGTTCGTCGGCCAGGCGCTGGGCGAGCCGGGTCTTCCCCTGACCGCCGCCTCCGGTGAGCACCCGCACCGAGAAGGATGGGGAGGGGGAGGCGCACCACTCGTTCAAGTCCCGCAGTTCGTCGTGCCGGCCGCGGAACCGGACGATTTCGGCGTCCGCTCGCAGCAGCATGGCGGGGGACGGCGGGTCCTGTTCATGGGCCGCCGGCGCGAGCAGGTCGTGCGGTTCGACCGGTTCCAGGAGCGGCTCCCACTCGGAGTGCTCGGTGACCAGCCGGCGGAAGTCGGTGTCCTTCAAGAGTTCACTCGCCCGGGTGGCCGTGAGTAGGACGCCGCCGGTGGCCTGCCGGTCCTGGCCGACCACCCCGAGGATGAAGTCGCCCTCGGCCGTGACGGCGGCCCCGGAGATCCCCTTCCAGGTTTTGTCGGACGCCAGCACGACGGGATCGTTGCTGCTCACCTCGTAACGCCCGGTCAGGGACCCGGGGCCGGGGTGGACGGCGCCGTCCAGCTGCCGGTCGTCGCGGTCCTCGGTGTCGGGGTCCTTCTGCATGCGGGGGTAGCCCACCACCGTGACCTTGTGCCGGCGGGTGCCGATGAGTCGGCCCCAGCGCTGCGGCGGCCGGCGGGACGGGTCGCCGAGCGACGGGGGCGGTGTCCAGCCCTGTCCCTCGTCCACTTCCACCAGGGCGGCGTCGACCGCGCCCTCCTTCCGGTACCAGCGCACCTGGCCGGTGTACTCCTCCGTGCCGGCGTCCGGCCGGCGGACCGTCAGCCGACCGGACGCCGGCACGGAGCCGCCGTCGCTCAGGATGTGGGCGGCGGTCAGCACGAGGCGCGGCCCCACGAGGTAGCCGGACCCGAAGAGCGGCGCGACGCCCGCCCTGTCGTACAGGCGGATCTGCACCCGCCGGTCAGACTCCATCAGCGGCTACGCCCTGTCTCCCACGTCCACCGGCTTGCCGTCGGACGACCGCGGTGTGAGCCGCACGGTGACGGTGTGCGTCCCCTTCTCCACCCGCTCCCACCGCCCGCCGAGTCCGGCGACGGCGAACCGCAGCCCGCCGTCCGCGCCCCGGGTCCGGGTCAGCTCCATGCCGAGCTCCACCGTGATCTCCCCCAGCCCGAACCGCACCCCGTCGTCCCCCTCCGGCCCGGCGATCCTGACCCGAGCCTCCACTACCTGCTCCCGCAACAGCGCGATGGCGTCGGCCAGATCGAGCCACTCTCCGTCCCGCCCCCCGCTGCCGCCGCTACCACTCCCGCTTCCCATGCGCGTCTCCCTCAGCCGTGTGTCGCCCTGGGAGCGGAAGATAGTCCGGCGGCGCGCCGGTTCTCTCCCTTTTGATGGAACCTCCTTCATACGGAAAACGGGGGCTAGTGTGCCGCTCCCCACGTGTTCGTGATCAGCCCCCAGGTACGGGTCCGCCCCCGTGGAGAAGGTCGCCGACAGCGCGGACCGTCCGCGCGGTGCCGGACGTGTCCGCGGGCGGCCTACTTGGCTTCGGCTCGTCCGAGCGAGTCGGGGCCGGAGCCGGTCGCCAGCGCGTCGCGTGCCGTCTGCCAGGCGTTGGTCGCCGGGCAGAGCTCGGTGCGGAGGTAGGCCGCGGTGAGGCGCGCGACGGCGCCGACCCGCTCGGGGCTCTCGTCTGTCGTCTCGGCGACGTCGTAGCCGGGGATTCCGCCGAGCCCGTGCCGCGCCGAACAGGGTGAGCAGGGACTTGGGCCCCGGGGCGAGGGTGTAGGGGTCGGCGTGCCAGTCCGGACCCATGTCCGTGAAGTGCCGGGAGTCGTCCTCGTCGCCAGCGACGACCAGCGCGGGCGTGATCATCGTGAAAGGTCGATGGTCCCGAAGACCGGCAGCATCCCGCAGACAGCGCCAGCATCACCGCCCAGCACGGGGTGACGCCGAGGTGAGCCCAGAAGCCGCCAATAGTTGATCTTGGAGGGGTCGGCCCTTCCGCCAGGCGGCGGGGTCGCGTTCGGCGACGTGCCGTGCGACCGCGTCGACGCCGGGGCGGGCGTACCGCTCCAGGGAGCGGACCGGCCGGGCTACGGACTCCGCTCGCCGTCTCGCTCACGGCCGACGGCCTTGTCCGCGCGCTACTCCCGGACACCCCGCTGAACGGCGGTCTCCTCGCCGCGAAGCCGCTGGAGCACTCGATGATCGTGGCCCGTCTCCGGGCGGGGCGCAAGGAGAAGGCAGTTCAGGGCGGGTACGCCTACGGCGCCCCGCCCTATGGATGGCAGGCCGTGGCCGGAGAACTTGTCGAGGAGCCCGTCGAGCAGGTCGGTCTCTCCCGGGCGCGGGAACTGCGAGCGGCGGGTGCCTTCCTCCGTGAGATTTGCCGCCGGCTTGAAGCGGAGCAGATCCGGCCCCGTCGCAGCGATCGATGGCACCCAGAGGCCGTGCGACGGATGCTCCAGCACGAGGCGTCGTACACCCTCCGGTCGCGTTCAACCTGAGACCGCGTGTCGGTCGAACGCTGGCAACCCTGCCAGCTGGACCAAGTTGGGGCAGGAGTAACCAGGCCAGCCGCTTCCCGGCCGGGCCGCTCGTGCCGCAGCCGGTACATGCGCTCGCGGTGCCGGAGTCCCTGAGCGTTGTCAGGTCTTCCAGCACATGTACGCGATCAGTCCGCCGCCCACAATGATGAAGAGCAGGGCGCAGCTGAGTATCTGTCGGCCCTGCTGGTCGGCCTGGCGCTGGTAATGCTCGGCCATCCCGCGGGCCACGCCCCGGGCTATCTCGTCCTCGCGCTCGCTGCTCACGCTCCCCCTCCGGGCCTGGTGGCTCCGATTGGAGCCGCTCAGTTCGATCCGAACGAATGTATCGGGTGGCTGACGATCACGTGCCGTCGAGTGGATGCCGGATAAAAGCTCCCCGTCTCCCGACCAACGTGCTGGGGTCGTTCCGGCCTCACGTATGCCGGTAACAGCGACATCGCTCTACCCGTCGGGCATGCCCTCTCCGGACGGCTCGGGTCTGTCCAACTCCCTATGAGCTGTAAGGCCCACCGGCCGTCGTAAGGGCTCCTGCCGGATCCGGACCATCTGCTCACGGTGCCGGAAGTAGTCGCGGTAGAAGTCGCGCCGGTGCTCGGACTCCTGCGGCAGTGCCGCCGGCACCAGCGCCAGGAGCACCCCCCCGAGGTAGACCCACCAGGGAGCATGGACGAACGCCGAGAGACCGAGCGCGGCACCGCCGCCGACCAAGCCGGCGACCCGCGTGGGCAGACCGGGAGGCTGGCGGCTCACCGCTTCCTCCTCGGCGCCTGGGCACGTCGTGAGGCATAGGCGAGAGCTGCAGGAACACTCACCTTCCCCGAGTGCGCCGCGCGGAGCACCTTCTGCCGGAACCGGTAGATCGAATTCGCCACCGCGCCACGCGAGATCTGTAGACGGTCGGCGATCTCCAACTGTGTGTAGCCCTGGAGCACCAGCGCCAACACCGCCCGGGTCTGTCGAGGCTGCCCGCGCAGCATGTCCAACACCACGCCGCCGCTGTCCAGGTCGTCGCCGTTGCCACCGGCCACGGACCGCACGAACGCCTCCGGATCGAGGAGAGCGGCCTCGCTATCCGCGACGCGCTGACGCTCCCGGCGCCACTTCATGTACTGCGGGCGGAACTCCCAGGCACAGCGCCCGATGAAGTACGTCATCAGGCAGCCCGGCCCGTTCTCCCCCTGATGCAGAGGATCCCACCCACCCTCGATCAGAGCCTTCTTGCGGAACGACCGCAGCGTCTCCACCAGGATGCCGACGGCCAGGATGTCGCGCTGCTCCTTGCTCTCGCGCAGCAGGTGACGGTCCCCCTCGGCGACTCCGAAGGGATGCCCGGCACCCTTCCACTTGATCTGGGATTCCGTGATCAGGGAACCCTGGCGCAGCATGCCGCTGAGCCGGGGTAGTGCGGCGGCAGCGAAGTCGTTCTCGAACATGTCGTACCGCGGCCCCGCGAACTCCACGCGGCGCAGCTCCGCGACGAGCGCAGCGTCGCGGGCCACCTGCGGTGCCTGGTCGCCGGGCGGGTCGAGCTGGAAGTCGTTATCAGAGACAGACAACAGCTCCCCCGTGTTGTTGACTGGTCGCCCGTCAATCCCACTAAGAAGAGGGGGCGAGCACTAGTCTCCTTTTGATATCTCATCGGTCACGACCGCTGCTATGTGGACTTCACATCGCAATGTCACGCGCCCCGCAAAAAAATTTTGCGAGCCCCAAATAATGCAGTCGCGCAAATCGTCGGGCAGCCCCCGGACGGCGAACCGCGCAGGTCAGCGGGGTGCGGACTGAGGGGCGTCCCGATCCGGGCTCCGGACCCTGCGGCCGGGAAGGACTCCATCGGGCTGTCCGCGTCAGCCCACTCAGCGGTAGTCGTCCCAGGACTCGCCACCAGTTGCGATCCGCCTCTACCCCGCGCCGCCCACCACGCGGCATGCACAGCATGGACTCCAGATAAGCTCCCCATATCGCGGTTCCATGGAAGATGCGTAAATCCGGTGAACGGGGCCTCTCATGTCAGATGGTCAGAACGCGGTCGAACCGGTCGTCGTCCCAGCCGCGCCGGCCCGGCCGGAGGGGTACGACACCGCGACCCGGGCCGCGCTCGACCACATCGACCGCCAGGCCGTGCGCACCGTCGCGGACGGCCGTCCGTCGAGCACCCGCAGAAGCTACGCCCAGGACTGGGCGAGCTAGACGAAGTTCTGCGCCGCCTCCGGGGTGCCGGTGCTCGCGGTCACCCCCGGCACGCTGGTGATGTTCGTCGAGTGGCTGTGGACCCAGCCCGGCGGGAGGAAGGGAACGTACACCGCGCCGTCGACCATCGACCGGCGGATCTCCGGCACCGTGGTCTCCGCCCGCGCCGAGCACGGGGTGCGGCTGGAGGACGGCGTCGCCCGGCTCGCCCGCAACCGGCTCAAGCAGCTGGTGAAGGAGATGGAGGAACAGGGGGAGACCCGCGGCCGGGGCCAGGCCCCGCCGCTCCTCGTCGAGCACCTGGTGAAGATCAGCGCCGCCTGCCCGGACAACCTCACCGGCATCCGCGACCGCGCCCTGGTGCTCATGCACTTCGCCGTCGCCGGCCGCCGGCGCGAACTCGCCTTCAACCGGGTGCGTGACTACGCCGAGACCCCCGGCGGCATCCAGGCCGACCTGCGTGTGTAGGGTCCGCCCCCGTGTCGTCCCGGTCCCCTACGGCTCCCGGGCCTCGATCTGCCCGGTGAGGGCCTGGCAGGCGTGGAAGGAGGCGGCCGGCCTCACCGACCCGGACGGATACGCCTGGCGCCGCCTGCACAACCGCTGGCACACCGTCCTGGAGGGCGGCCTGCAGCCCGAGTCCATCGGCGACGTCGTCACCCGGGCTGGTAAACGCGCGGGGATCGACATTCGCTTCACCGGCCACAGCCCCCGCCGCGGACTCGCCACGTCCTCCCGCCTGAAGGGACACGACCAGATCGTCATCGCCAAGCAGGGCGGCTGGGCCCCCCACTCCACACTCCAAGGTCCTCGCCGGCTACCTCGAAGTCGTGGACCACTGGGAGGACAACGCCCTGCTCGGCGTGCTGTGAGCCGTGTTCTGCGCGCGGCTGTACGTCCGCTGAAGTGGCGCATCGCATCGCAGCCTGCCGCGCTGCTCAGGTGAATAACCGCGAGCAACATACGCTCACTCACTTGAAACGGCGGAGGGCCGCACGCGGTGACGTGCGGCCCTCCGAGGCTTTGGCGTGCTGGGGATGTTACCGGCGCAGGACGGCGGCGAGGCCCCAGGCCGCCGCGGCGACGGTGCAGAGAGTGAGCCCGGCAGCGACGTTGCCGGTCGCGAAGAACGCGAGGGCGAGGGCGGTGAAGCCTGCGGCAACGAGACCGTGGAAGACAGTGCCCGGGACGGACCGGCGGAGGGTGTGGGCGAGATCGCGGCGGCGCTTGTGGCGGCGCTGGCGGGCGACCTGGCGGACACGACCGCGGACGGCCCGGGTGTCGTTCTTCTTCTTTACGAGGTTGTTCCTGGCCGCGTCGAAGAGCGCGTCGAGGTCGACCTCGGGGGTCTCGGCGGCCTCGACCTCGGCGGTCTCGGTGACCTTGGTCTCGGGGGCGGGGGTGGCGGCGGCCATGGTGGCTCCTGGTGTCCTGACTCGACTGACGCCCTGTACGACGAAAGCCGGGACCCGGCTGTGAAAGCGCAGGTCCCGGCTCGGTTGTGTGTTTGTCTCGCAGGCCTCTTTCTCTGGGTGCCTAGACGCCGGTCTCGGTCGAGTAGACCGCCGCCTTGTTATTTCCTTCGGGTAGTGGGTGCGGTCGGGCCGTCGGTGTCCGCTACGCCCTCCGGGGTGCGGTCGGCTTGGGCCACCGGGATGCCCGGGCGGCGGCAACCACTCGGTCGTCGGTCAAGCGGGGGTCGTCCCAGATCGCGACGGGCGTGCGCGCGTCCTCGATCCGACGGAAAAGCCTGCTGTACGCGCCCGCCAAGATGGCGATGACGGTGAGCGCCCAGCCGCGCAGGTGATTGAACACGGTGTGCCTCTCCTTGCTCCGTGGTAGGTGGTCGGCTTTCGAGTGCGGCCGGGTGCCACCGGCCGGTACTGCGGTACTGCGTGTATTGGATAGGGGGCGCCGATCGCTCGATGTCCCCTTTCGGGCCGGCGGCCGTCCGATGCGGCCTCGGAGGCGGCCGTCGACCCTGAAGGGGAGACCTGCTACCGCCCGTCTTCCAGGAGGCTGCGCAGACGCTGGTTCACCTCCGGGTCGTTGAGCGCTTCCTCAACGGCCTTCTGGGCCACCGAGAGATCCTTGCGGACGGATGCGTGGCTGATCCCCAGCGCCTCGGCGATCTCCGGACCACTGAGGCCCCCGTCGTAATAACGCAGCGTGTAGGCGACGGCCTGACGCTCGGTCAGGACCTCGGACAGGAAGCCCAGAGTGATCATCTTCCGCTCGTCGGCGAGCACCTCGTCGCTGTGGTCGACCGCGGGCTGAGGGAGGGCGGCGAGGCGGACGAGGGCGACTGCCTCGGCGGCCGCGCGGCGCAGCTGGTCAGTCGCGGCGTTGCGGCAGACCCGCCAGATGTACGCGTCGACGTTGACGATGGTGCGCGCGTCGATCTTTTCGAGGCGCTCGGCGAGGTCAACGGTGACCTGTCCGAAGACGTCCTCGACGTAGCGCTCCGGAAGCTTCCACCGAAGGATGGCGTACCACTGGCGGCTGCCTGTGTGGAGGCGGTGCAGGATCTCGGCCTTCGCCTCGGCCTCTGTGCGCTCGCGCTTGCCTGCGAGCGCTTGACACAAGCCGGGGAACTTACGCCGCCTGGGCGCCGGGATAGATCCCGATCCCGTACTCTCAACCGTCACGTTCTTCTCCATGCTCAGGGGACCGGGCGACACTTCGTTGTGTCCGTTCGCCCGTTGCGTCCCAACACCGTCGACGTAGTCGACGTATGGGGCCAGCAAAGTGTGAAATGCCTGGTCGAGCGTCAGGAACGGCCAGCCCTCCCTAGGCCCGCCCCAGCGGGGCACCGCAAACAGCGCCGAGCCTGGAAGGACTTGATGAGGTGTGACAGCACCTCTGCCCCGGCGCCGGGCTGAACGGCGCGGCCTGCGCCTTTGGCCGGTCGGCCCCGTCCTGATCCTGACCTTCACCGCCGCGCTCCTCGTGGCCGCCACCGTCTACTCACGTATCGGGGAACCCGACGACACAACTCCGGTACGCGCAAAGTCGTGTGACGGATACTCAGGAAAGACCATGACAACTGCGGATCTGTCGGTCACAGTGAGCACCACGACCCGTCAGCCCGCCGCCGACCGGCCCGGCCGGCTCGACCCCGCCACCGAGGCCCAGCTCGACCACGAGGCGACCGCCCACGTCGAGGCCAACCGCCCCGAGCGCACCTGCACCGGCTACGCCGCCGACTGGAACGCCTGGCTCAGGTTCTGCGCCGAGGAGGACCTCCGCCGGCCGCCGGCCGCACCGGCACCCGCGTGGCGTTCGTGTAATGGTGCTGGCACCTGCCCACCCGGCCCCCGAAGCCCGGCCAGCAGCCGGGCAAGCTAACCGCCCCTCCACCATCGACCGCTCCGGGACGCCTACGGCTATCACCAGTTCGAGGACCACGAGTGGGGGCGGAAGTTCCGCGCGTTCCTGCACGGTCGGGCGTGGACGCACGCCGAGGGGCCGGTGGCGCTGTTCAACCAGGCGGTGGGCTGGCTGCGCCGCAACCGGGTGCTGCTGCCCGGTGTTTCGGTGCTGGCCCGGCAGGTGGCGGAGGTGCGGGGGTACGGCGGAGAAGCGGCTGTACGCCACGGTGGCCAAGGCCGCGCACCGCGCGGACACCTCCTTGCCCGGCGACCTGGTGGCGCTCGGGAGTCGGCCGCGCTGGGGGCGGTTTCTGGGGGCAAGCGGGTGCTGGCGGCGGTGAAGCGGCTGCCTGCGCTGGCCCGGCGGAAGGTCAGGCAGAAGCCGCTGCTGCCCCGCGAGATCGACGGCAAGCTGGTGCCGCCAGCGTGGAAGCGCGCGGTGTACTCCAACCCCGAGCTGCCGGGAGGGGCGGTGGACCGGGACGCGTACGTCGGGCTCGGGGAACATCGGTACAGCGGTTATCGGTGAGAACGATCATGGTCAGAGCGTGAGGGCGCTGACGCGGTTCTCGTACTCGCGGCGGGCCTTGCGCTGTGCCGGGATCACTGGGGTGTCCGGGGTGCCGTCGACGCGCAGACATCCCTCGTTCCCTGAGCCGAAACTGAAGGAGAACCCGGTGACACCGCCCGTGCCTGAGTACCTCTCACCGCTGCGATGGCGGTGGATTCTGCTGACCACCCAGCGCCAGGAGGTGCGGTTCCTCTACTGGCCACCGCGACGCCCGACCGGACACCGCCGCATCCGGATGTTCGACCGGGAGGGGTACGACGTCGGCACGCTGGTGTGGGTGGTGTGCGACGCTTGCCGCGTCGGCAGCATCAACAAGATCTCCATCACCATCGAGCATCAACGCCAGGGCCTCGGGCGACGCCTGATCCGCCGGGCGCTCGCCGACGGCCCCGGCTACACCTGGCAGACCACCGGCCAGTCCCCGGAGGCCAAGCAGTTCTTCCCCGCCCTGGAGAAGGAGTTGGGCGTCGCGTTCCCTGCGTACGGCGGAGCCTGCGAGCACCTCGCCTCACCGCCCGGCTACCGGCTGCCTACTCCAGGCCGTCGCCCGCGCCCTGTCGTGGACCGCAACATCTGACAGGGCAGTGACCGGCCCGACAACCATGATCAAGTGATTAGCGCTAACGGCTGTTCCGTTGTTCCCCGAGGCCGTGTTACCTCAGACGGGGGTTAGGGCGTTTCTCTCGGATCATCGGATCGTTGGTCAGGCGTGCCGTTGTGTGACGCCCAATGGGCGCGGATTGAGCCGCTGCTACCGGACCGGACGCCGAAGCGCGGCGGCCGGTGGCGTGATCACCGGCAGGTGATCGATGCGATCGCGTGGAAGTTCCAGACCGGCTCCCAGTGGGTGCACCTGCCTGAGCAGTACGGCTCGTGGAAGGGTGTCTACACCAGGCTGCGGAACTGGGCGATCGACGGCACCTGGGAGCGTGTCTTCACCGGTCTGCTCGCCCAGGCCGACGGAGAGGAAGACCTGGATTGGGTCGTCGCGGTGGACTCCACCATCGTGCGTGCTCACCAGCATGCTGCGGGCGCCCGCAAAAAGGGGCCGCAGCCGGCGAACCGGACGATCATGCACTTGGACGGTCGCGCGGCGGCCTGACTACGAAGGTGCACCTGGCCGCCGATGGCCGATGCCGACCCTTGGCCTTTGTCCTCACACCTGGCCAGGCTGGGGATGCCCCGGCCTTCGAATCTGTCATGGCCGCCCTTCGGGTGCCCCGCCGCCGCGGACGGCCCCGCACGCGGCCGGTGCTGGTACTCGCAGACAAGGCGTACTCGTCTCGCGCCATCCGCACCCATCTCAGACGACGTGGGATCCGTGCCGTGATTCCGATCCCGGCCGACCAGCAGGCCCACCGCGCACGACGCGGCAGCCTCGGCGGCAGGCCACCCGCATTTAACCGAGAGGCCTACAAGCAGCGGAACACCGTCGAGCGGTGCATCAACCGCCTCAAGCAGTGGCGGGGCCTCGCCACCCGCTACGAGAAGACTGCCACTGTCTACCTCGCCGGGCTCCATCTGGCAGGCATCTTCATTTGGTCTGCGCGATGACAAGCAACCAGGATCGGTCAGAGACGACCATGCTCCGGGACGAGCGTCTCACACCGATCACACAGCACGAGGTGGACCCGTCGGCTCTCACGCAGTGAACCTTCGGCAGCACAGCGCTCACAGATGCCCTCACTGCGGTCAGCGAAGGCATCAGTGACAGCATGAAGGCGCGAGTGCTCCGCATCTGTCCAGTTGCCGCCAGGCTTCCACGGCCGCGGGAACGCCTGGAAGGCCAGAGCCCCCCATTTCTGCTTCACGGCCAGGAGCTCGTACTCCGGGAACTCCGCGACAACCGCCTGATGGCACTCAAACACCAACTGCCGCCAGCCAGGACCCACGTCGACGTCATAGGACGGGTCTCGCAGGTGCTGCCTGATCGGCTCCAGCACATCGCCTGAAGCCGAGGAAGTCTCCACCATCCAGCCCCCTCACGCAGCAACGGACCCCGATCCTACGATCCATGGCTTGCCCGACGTGATCCATAAGAGAAGCCCTAGCCGCGCAACCCCATTGCATGTGGGGCACTTCACGGTCGAGAAGGAGCGGAGGGCAGGCCTGGCGTACGGTGACGAGCGCGTCCAGCGCGGTGGTGTGGAACCGGTGTACCGCTGTGCGGCGCGGCGGCGGTGCTCGGTTGCCAGGCGCTTGGCCTTGCGCCGGACCCGCTCACCGAAGCCCTCCGGCTCCGTCGCGCCGGCGGCGGCCGCGGCCTCCGTCCACGTGGTGCCCTCGCCGTACCCGTACGCGAGCACCACGGGCGGTGCCGCCCCTACGCCGGGTGGCTCGCTCGGTCAGCCGGACTGTACGTGGTGATCATTGCGCGGTCGGGGTGGGGCGGGGCGTGCTTCTGCGGCGGTGATCCGGAGGCGTGCCATGCGCTCGCGGTGGCGGAGCCAGTCCCGCCATACGTCGCGGCGGTGCTCGGATTCCTGCGGCAGAAGCTCCGGCAGGACACCGATGAGGGCACCGGCGAGAGTGCTGAGCACCACCGCCCATCCGGGGATGCCGACGTAGTACTTGGCGGCCAGCGCCAGGGCGCCGAGGCCGACGGGCGGGACGGTCCGGGTGAGGAGGCGGCGCCTGGCCGGGCGGGAGGTCATGTCGGTGGTTCCTTCGAGCTCGGAGGGCGTAGACGCGCCGGGTGCGCGTGCGGGGCGGAGCGTGCAGCAGTCCCAGCCCTTACGTCGCGGGCAGCGGATCTGACAGTGCCGAAGAATGGAGGAGCACAGGGTTAGCGGCGCAAGCCCCGGCGGCGGAGCTCATATTTCACACGAGGAAATCCGCATTCAATGCCTGTGGCCTGTGGCTTTGCCGCCCTGTGAGGCTTGAATCCCGGCCTCTACCCCGCTAAAGGGTTAGCCGCGCAACTCCCCCTCGATACTGGTGGTCAGGGATTCGCCAGGCGGGTCTGCCGCTGGGTGAGGCGGCGCTGCTGCTCGGCGGCAAGGCGTTTGGCCTTCCGGCGGACCCGCTCGCCGAAGGCCTCCGGGTCCGCGGCGCCAGCGGCGGCCGCGGCCTCCGCCCAGGTACTCCCCGCGCCCGCCGCGTACGCGAACACCACCCGTTGCTCGGCCCTACTCATGCCGCGCAGCAGGGCGTTGAGCCGCTCGTCGTCGAACACCCCGCTGGCCGTCAGTGTCAGCAAGTCGACGTCGATGTGGGCGGCGATCAGGTCGTGAAGGGACAGTCCCTCCCCCAGTTCCGCGTCCAGGGACAGCACCCGGCCGTGCCGGGTACGCCGCCGCCAGACCGGCACCAGCTGCCGGTGCAGCAAGCGGGCCTCAGCTCTCAAGGTGCTGAGAGCGGCGGTCGGCAGGTGGCCAGTGCGAAACAGGGGGGAGATCCAGTCCCCGAGCAGCGCGGTTGAGACTGCCTCCCGCCACCGTTCGCTGCGCGGCAGTATCAGGATGTCCTTCGCGACCCCGTCAAGTGCCTCCGGAAGGAGGTTGGGCTCGTTGGCGCCCTCGCTCACATCGCGGCGGACCTTGATGGCCGCACTCAGATCTTCGCTTCCGGAGCCGACCGGCGGACCTAGGTCCGGCGCGATGGGGAGGGACGCCACTTCGTCGGGGAGGATCCGGCGTATTCCATCCCCGCTTTCCTGGTAGATCAGCATGCGAGGGTCGTTGAGCAGGGCTGAGACAAAAGCGTTCTCGGATTGCTCGATCGTCGGCAGATCTTCCGTACTGGGCGCGGCAGAGATGGCGGCCATCCGCGAGGCCTCCGGCACGTAGTAGGGGATGGGGAGGGGCGAGGGATGGAGTGGATGTACGTCTGCCGCCGGTGGGTGGTTCACCTCTGTGTACCTTTCGTAATGGGCCCTTTCCTTGACGGTCAGGAGCACGACAGCGGGGCCCGCTGCTGGGTGAGGCGGCGGTGCTGTTCGGCGGCCAGGCGTTTGGCCTTGCGGCGGACCCGTTCGCCGAAGGCCTCCGGGTCCGCGGCGCCGGCTGCGGCTGCGGCCTCCGTCCAGGTGGTTCCCTCGCCCGCCGCGTACGCGAACACCACTCGTTGCTCGGCCCCACTCATGCCGCGCAGCAGGGCGTTGAGCCGCTCGTCCTCGAACACCCCGCCCGTCGTGGGGGACAGTAGATCGACGTCGGTGGCGACCAGGTCGTGCAGCGACAGCCCGCCCAGGTCGGCGTCCAGGGACAGCACCCGCCCGTACTGCGTCCGTCGCCGCCACACCGGCACCAGTTGCCGGTGCAGTGCCCGGGCCTCGGCCCTCAGCGCGCCGAGCGCGGTAGAGGGCAGGTGCCCGTTCTGCCACAGTGGGTCGCACCACGAGCCGACCAGGGCTGTTGACACGGCCTCCCGCCACCGCTTGCTCCGAGGGAGCACCAGGACCCAGGTGGAGAGGCGGTCCAAGGGGTGGTTGCCGAGTTCGCGCTCGATCGGATAGCGCTGCGGCTCTGAGTGGGTCCAGCCACGGGAATCCAGGGACTGCAGCAGGGCCGGATAGGCCCATGACAGCGACTTCGGCGCGGTCTGGTATCCCAGACGGAGGCCGTCGTCGGTGGTGGTGACGTACGTGGCGCCGGGGTGGGTGCGTAGTACCTCGTCGTAGACCCCGGGTGGGATGTGGAAGTGCGACTCCTGGCTCGGCTCGTCTTTCACTGTGCGTTGCTCCTTACATGAGCGGCCTGTTCACCTCTCGGGCCTGGGGAATGGGGCGATCGGCAATAAATCTTGGGCGTTGTGATGTGAGCTGGATCACGGGGCCGTGATGGTGTCCTGCGGGTCGAGGAGCCCGGCGAACTCGCGGTCGGCGACGGTGGCGTGGCGGTGCTCCTCGGCGCGGGCGCGGTGGTCCGTGGCCTGGTCGGGTTCGAGGCGGCCCAGCTCCTCGAGGAGGCGGGCAGCCTCGTCGTGCACGTCGGCCCGGCGGTGCAGCAGCGGGGCACGGGCGGCCGGGGCGGCGCCGTCGGTCGTCACGGTGCGAAAGCGGGCGTGCAGCAAGCGGATCTCGGCGTCGAGGTCGTCGAGGCGGTCGCGGATGGCGGCGGCGCGTTCCCGGCGGGCGCGTTCGGCGGCTTCCGCGCCGGGGAAGCGGACCGCGTCCAGGCCGGAACTGAAGGCGTCGGCGGCGTGCTCGGGGTCCTGGCGGGCGTACGCGGCGTCCACCGCCATCGCGGCGTCCAGCGCGGTCAGGCCGCTGCTGCCGCGCAGCGCCATGCGGCCCGCGGCCGCCCAGGCCCCGGTGTGCGGGGACCAGCGTTCGTGCGCGGCCTGCTTGGTGATGCCGGCGGCGGTGCCGAGCTGGGTCCAGCTGGCGCCCTCCTCCCGTTCGGCGACGGCGGCCTGCTCGATGAGCGTGTCCAGCCGCTCCCTCAGGGCCAGGGCGCGGCGCAGGCGGTCGCCGGGCGCGGCGTCGGGGTCGAGCGGGAGCAGGTCGTAGGCGAGGTCGCCGAGCTTCTTCGCGCACAGCGCGAAGGACACCCGGGCCTCGTCCCGGGGGGACAGCGCGGACGGCGGGGCCGGGGGGAGCGGCGGGAGGACGGTGTCGGTCATGGCGGGTCAGGTTATCCCTGACCCGCCATCACATCAGGCCACGCTTGACGGCCCGTGTCATCAGGTTGCCCCTGACCATCTCCTGCCGTCAGGCACTGCCTGCCCGTGCCACATGTCTGGCACGACCTGACGCTTTCTGGTGCGTCAAGTGAGTCTTGATGACTTCCATCGTCAGGACAGACTTGCCCCAAGGTCGGTGTCAGGTGTGGCCTGACGGACGGTGCGGGGGTGCCGGACCGGGGTGTCTCGGCTCGGATAATGTGCCCGGTATCCGAGCCAACGGAGGGTCTGAGCTGCGGTGTTGTCGTAATCCAGGCGAAGCGGGCTGGTGACCTGCCGCCTGGCCGCGGCGGAGTTACCAGCCCGGGCTGATGACACCTCAGTCCGTTCGTACTCCAGGGCTGGGCATCTCATCTTTTCCGCCGTACCGGTGGTCCTTCCCGGGCGGGGCGCCGAGCCGCGGGGATGCTCGACCAACGCCGCGCTGTGCTGAATGGTATGGGCAGGAGATGGTGGTCGCGGGCCACACGGTGGGTGTACGGCATGGGTAGGAGATGGTGGTGGCGGGCCACACGGTGGGTGTACGGCTTGGGCAGGAGATGGTGGTGGCTCCTTGTGGCGCTCGGCGGAGTCGCCGCCGCCGGTGCAGCACTATGGCGCGTCCCCTGGTGGATGGATCACCAGTACCTCAACACCCACCTGTCGCCAGCTGTGGCGACCACCGTCACCGGGGTACGCACTGCCATGGTGGCGCTAGGCGCCGGCGGTCTGGCGGTGGTCGGCATCCTGTACACCCACCGCACCTGGCACCAGGCCCGCGAAGGGCAGGTCACCGACCGGTACACCAAAGCCATCAGCCAGATCGCCTCGGACAAGCCGGTCGAGCAGCTCGGCGGGATCTACGCGCTGGAGCGCATCATGTGGGATTCACCGAAGGATCACACCACCATTGTCGAAGTCCTCGCCGCGTTCGTCCGCGGACAGGCCCTCGCTCCCCCAAAGCCCTCTCCGTCTCAGCGCCTGCGCATCGCCTTCCGACCCCTGCGGGCCGGACGGCCACCGCAGTTGGGCGAGCCGGTCCAGGCAGCACTGACCGTGCTCGGCCGACGCCCCCAGGATCGCAGCGAGCCCTTTCAACTGAAGCTGCGTGGCACCGAACTGCGTGGTGCGACTTTGGACGACGCGTACTTGGACGGAGCAGACTTGAGCGGGGCGCACCTGGAGGGCGCGCGCCTGACCCGTGCTCGCTTGACCAAGGCCGATCTGAGCGGGGCGCACTTGGAGGGCGCGTGGTTGGAGCGTGCTCGCTTGGACCGTGCAGATCTGAGCGGGGCCCGCTTGGAGAGCGCGCACCTACGTGGGGCCAACTTGATCGGCGCAAACCTGCGTCGGGTCCATCTGGAGAAAGCGGACCTGGTCGGGGCGTGGTTGGCGGGGGACTTCACCGATGCCCATCTGGACGGCGCGAACCTTGCCGCTGCGCACCTAGACAGCGCCCAGCGTCTGACAGTCAAACAGTTGGTGGCTGCCCGACCCATGAGCAGCACTCGTCTGTCTCCCCGCTTTGCTGAGGATGCCGCGGTTCAGGCGCGGATCGCTGAGGTGGACAAGGAGTTTTATGCGGAGTTGGCCGAACGGAGGAAGGACAGTCAGGAAAGTCCTGAACCATGACGTGAGCCCCTTTGCGTTGACTCAGGCCGTGCCGTGTTCCAGGGCGCTGGCGAGGTCGGTTGCGAGGCCGTAGCCGGGGCTGTCCTCTAGCAGTTGCTTCCGCTGGTTGTAGCGCTGAGTGGTGCGGCTATCCTTGTGGTCAGCCCAGCGCTGGACCTTGTCCGGGCGGGCATCCTTCTTGGCCAGGGCGTGAGTGATGGCGTCGCCCTTGGTGCCGTGCGGACCGCGCACAGGCAGCCCGGCGCGCTTGGCCAGCGACGCGCACAGCCGCCACACCGCCGGTTCGTCCAGCTGGCCGCCGCTGGCGGTGCAGAACAGCCAACCCTCGGTGCGGCCGTCGAGGTAGTCCTGCAGCGCGTCCCAGGCCACCGGCGGGATCGGCTTCTTCTTCCGCCCGCCGCCCTTCATCTTCTCCAGCAGCAGCACCCGGTGCCCCTTGTCGTAACCGAGGTCCTCGACCCGGGCGTTGAGCAGCGAGTCGATGCGCAGGCAGCAGGTGTAGAGCATGAGCAATAGCGCGTAGGCGCGCTTGCGATACGCAGCCACGCGGTGGTGGTCGCGGGCGGTGACCAGGAGCGTGGCCCACTCCTGCTCGGTGTAGCCGGGGGTGGGGGAGTAGTCCGGGTCGATGTACGGCCGCTGCACCGCGTCGAAGGGGTTCTTTACCCCGTCGTCGCTGACCTTGTCCAGGTAGGAGAAGAAGGAGGAGGCCGCCGACAGGGCGTTCGCCCGCGACGCCTCCGAGTACAGCTTCCCGGACCGGGCCATCTCGCCGCGCCGGCCGCCCTTGACCCGCACCCAGGTGGGCGTGGTCTCCAGGTACAGGCGGAAGGTGTCGGCCAGGCCGAACTTCACCGCCATCGGGTGGGCGCCGTGCTCGCGGGTGAACTCCTCGAAGACCTTGAAGCCGCGGGCGTACGCGCGCTGCGTGTTCGCCGAGCGCTGGTGGGCGATCCACCCGGCTGCGAGCGTCGGGAGTGGGTCCTCCTGCCCGTAGACGTCGGCGAGGAAGTCGTACAGCTTCCGGGCGTGCGCTGGCCACAGGTCGCGCGGGTCGCGACGCAGGGTGGAGAGCGTCACCCGGGGTGAGCGGACCAGTAGTGTCGTGGTCACCGGCGCTCCCTCGAAGCGTCGCTCGGCGGTCCGTCGGCAGCAGTCGAGATGGGGCCCGGACAGTCGAAGCAGAAGGTCACCCGATCGCCTGTGGCCAGGTCGACGTCGTACACCAGGGCGTGCCGAGTGCACCGGGGGCAGATTCCGGTGCGTCCCTCGTCCTCAGGACCGTTGAGGAACGCGTAGGCCATCATCTCCATGGTGGTGAGCACCGCGCCGCAGAAGAGGCACCGGTTCGTTCCCCCCTCGGCGACCATCGCCAGCTGCTCGCAGTGGGGGCAACGGACGGTCCGCTCCTCGCGGCCCTGCAGGTCCCCGTTCAGCCGCCGCAGCCGCTGTGTGATGAAGGCCCGCACGCGCGTCAGCCTGTCGCGGACACGGACCATGTCCGCTCCGATGGCGTTGGCCTCGTCCAGTGCCAGGCCCGGCAGCAGGACGTCGTCCAGGAAGCGGACCAGGAAGTCGAGCACGCGTCCGGCCCGTGCTTCGACGGCGTGGGCGCTGTGGGTGAGGCCGTAGTGCTGCAGGGCGTTGCGGTCCCGGCCGAGGTCGCCGAGGGCCTCGTCTTCCTTGGCCGTGATGGTGATCCCGGCGATGTTGCGGAGCCGGGCCACGGCCTGGGCGAGGGTGCAGCTCTTGAAGTCGCCGGAGCGGTAGGCCCGCTCGGTGGCCTTCCCCGGTTCGTCGAAGACCAGGCTCCAGTGTTCGCGCACGAGCCGTGTCTTGAGCAGTACCTCGGCGGCGGCGTGGAGGTGGAGCACCGCGTACTTGATGCCGCGCGGGTCCGTCCGGTCGAAGCCGAGGTGGTCGACGGCGCTGAGGAGGTAGTCGACTCCGTTGCGGATGGGTGGGAAGTCGAGCTGAGTCGGGCTTGCCGCCGGCACCCTGGCGGATGCCACCTTCTCTTCCGGCATGTCGGGTGTTTCACCTGATTGCGGGGCGTTCCGATCCGGCGTCAGCATAGTACAGGATAACCGTAATTATCCTGTGCCTTCTTGTCCCGGTAGTCGGTGGAGCGCGCGGGCTCCGCCGGGCAGGCCCGCCAGGACATCCCCGACGCCCGCGCCGCCTCACGTGCCACGGTCGTCGCCCCGGCCACGCGCGCCCCCGCCCCGGGGCAGGACCGGCCGTTCCAGTGCTCTGCGCGGGCGTTCCGGGCGGCCTTGGTTGTTGCTCATCGTTCGGCTGCCCACTCCGAGTCCAGCAGTTTCTTGACGGCGCTGGCACTCCAGGCGCCGATGCCGCTCGGAGTCGGGACGGTTTCTGCCTGGAGGTGGGCGGCAATCTTCCGAAGCGAATCGCCCTGGCTGTACCGGCTGGCTGCTGTCTTCCGGGCGTGAGTGAGGGATCGGGTTTCCTCCACGATGGTGGCGTTGTCGCGAACTCGGAGGCCGGCGAACAGTTCTGTGCCTTCGCGCAGAAGGCGGTTGTAGTGAGGATTGCCAGCCACGACATCGATCCGGGTGCCGTTCTCCACCACCTGCACGCCCCGGAACAAGGCCAGGTCGTACAGCACCCGACGCTGTGCCGGAGTGGAGAAGACCGCGCCGGGACTGGTTACGTAGAGGGTGCGGACACAGCCGAGGTCCATGATCTGCCGCAGGACCCAGGCCAGGCTCCGATCCGGGTGCCGAGGGCCGACGGGGAAAATGAGGTGGTGAGGCTCGTCGAGGGAAGCGTCGAACTTCTGCGCCGCTGCCTCCGCGCCTTCATCGCCAAGCACCGCTATCGCATTGAAAAATGACCCGGGCAGATGCAAGCGTCCCGCACGGCGTGACTCATCACCGGACTTTTCGCTGTAATGATAGCGAGGATATTTCTCCCCGTCGCACTCTTCCCAGAGAAGCCTGTTAATTCCCTGGCGGGTCCACATCGAGGGTCGTTCGTAGCCGTCGACCAGTTCGAAGATGCGGGCCACATTCGCTTGGGAGTACCCCATTTCGTGAACGAGCTTGTGTGCCAGGCGGGCGCACTCTTCATCAGTTGGCCAGCCGGGAGAGATATACGCGTCACCCCGTTCAGCGCCAGCGGACGGGGGTAGCAACCGGTGCCGTTCCTGGGCCGCTTCGAAGGCCCAGCCCTGCGGGCTGCCCGGCTCGGGATCAGCTGTGACCAGCTTCTTCCCGATGGTGACCGGTGTGCCGAGCGCCATGATCTCCGCGCAGGCGACAGCGCGGGTCACCACGTCTTCCAGATGTTTCTCGTGCGGGATCCGCACGTGTCCGCACACTCCCAGGCGGACCAAGGAGATGACTTCTTGCAGTGCGACCCGCTCCATCGAGCCTGCCCGGCTCAGCGAGAGTGCTTCCTGGCGCCGCAGCATACGGTCGGGGAAAATTCCCGGCCCGTCGCTGCTCTCCTCCGGCCCGACGAGGTAATAGATATCCACGCATCCTCCTTTTTGTCGAATGCCGCCCCTTGTGGCCAACATCATAAGCATGCCTCGGTCGTGAAAGGAAAGACCGGGGCGGCAGGAGCATGCTGGCACCTGAGGACACGCCCCGGCAAGGGTGTGTGTATTGCCCGTCCGCCCAACAGGTTTGGAACATCTTTTCAATTCTTAATTCTCGGATTCATTTAGATTTGGATTCTTATTTTTCTTCCGTCTGGCGATTTTCGGGAGGCGGATTTTGCTGCGCGGACACGCAGAACAGCGTCTGGCGACTGGAGCCGCTGAGTCGCAGGACCACGCACTCGCGGAGCTTGCCGCGGACGGGGGCAGGCGGGACTTGGACGTTGACGATCCCGGCGGCGGCCGCGGGGCCAAGCCGCTACGCGGTCGCCTACGGCGAGCCTGGCACCCCGACAAGGCGGTCGAGTAGGGACCAGGCAGAGAGTGCAGTTTGGTGTCACATCCGTTGGACGGCTCCTGGCCTGGCCGCAGTAAATGCGGGTGCCTGACCTTGTGCCAGGTCCGTGTTCCAGCAGATCGCCGCGCGTGACGAACCCGGACTCAATCGTCACGTGGTGATCGGGCTCCCAGTGGTGCCGTGCTCGACAAGCGTCACGTGATGCTTGAGGAGGGAGGGCTCTCCATGGCGACGTGTCTGGTGTGCGGCGCAGACCTGCCCACGCAGCGGGGCCCGCGCGCCCGCCGGTACTGCTCACGTGCCTGCCAGGCCAAGGCGTATCGCGCCCGCCAGCAGCAGCGCGACGCGTACCGCCTCGCCCCGAGGGACACCCAGGGCCTGCTCGCCCAGTACGACGGCGTGCCCGCGCTGGAGCTCGCCGATCAGCTCGCACTCGCCGCCCGGCGGTTGGCCGGTGCCCTGACCGCCGGCCGGACCGTCGACGACTTCGACCTCGGCGTAGTGGCGTGGGGTCCCGGCCGTTCTCACGGCCCATGCCCACCAGGCCGCCCCCGCTGCACAACAGGCCCTGCACGGCGCTCCCGGCTGCCAAGCCGCCCCGACCGCGGCCGTCCTCGACATGGCCGCCGGCCGGGACCGGACCGCCGCCACGGCGGCACCGGCCGGCGCGGCCGCTGCCGCCACCACCAAAGCATCACGTGATGATTCGGTGGTGACGGCCAGGCCCCAGGGCGTCGAGCCGCGGCCGCAGAAACTCGCGCAGGAGAAGGCCCGCGCCATCGTCGACGCCGCGGAACTGGTGCGTCACCCGGAGCACCGGGAGAACCACTGGTGGATTTTGCGCAGCAGCGACACGGTCCTCGGTCACGTACCTACGGCGGCACCTCCCGCTCCGGGCGCAATGGCTGGACCGGCCGCCTTGCCGGCACGCCCGGCCCACGGCGCACGACTCGGGACGGGGCAACGGCGGACCTGGCAGAGCGCTGGGTCCGGCTGGTCACCGCCGTACCGAAGCGCACCCTCACCGACCGAGCAGCGGGGGTCCTGGGTCCCGATCGACCTGCGGCTGCGTCAGAGCAGCGACGGCACGTGATCACCTATCGCGACCGCGTACGGCACGGTGGCCTCTTCGAACGGCGGCAGTGGCCCGCTTGCCACGACTCGTTCGGGCGGGGCTCCTTGGCGGTCTCCTAGGCGCCGCGGCGTCCCGGCGCCCAGGAACACGGAGTGCCTGCGGTGGGCCGGTGAGACCTGGAGGCTGACGTACGACATCATCGACCCCGTGGTCGCCCTCGGTCCGAAACCCGACACCGCCGATTCGCACCGCGCCCACTGGTACAGGCAGGCCGCCCGAGCGCTGCGCGCCTTCGACCGCGACTGACACCGGCACGGAACGCGCCGGCGAGGCCGGAGAGCGCCGCCCCGCCAAGGGATGGATCGGGCGGGGCGCGTCTACCGCGCCAGGGAGAGACGCCAAGTGAGCGAGACGATCGAGCACGAGTCCGTGGAGGAGGCGGCGGGTGGTGCGATGCCGTCGGCCGCGTCGGACGAGCAGCTCGTCGCGATGCTGGTTGACCGGGCCCGTAGCGAGGGCCTGCAACTGACCGGCGAAGGCCTGCTGTTGCAGATGCTGACCCAGCGGGTGCTGGAGTCCGCCCTTGAGGCCGAGATCACCGATCACCTCGGCTACGAGAGCATGATCCGGCCGGGAAGAACGACGGCAACAGCCGCAACGGCACCCGGGCGAAGACTGTGCTGACCGACGTCGGCCCGGTCGAGGTGAGGGTGCCCCGCGACACCGCCGGCAGCATCGAGCCGCAGATCGTCAAGAAGCGGCAGCGCCGCCTGAGCGGCGTCGACGAGATGGTGCTGTCACCGTCTGCGAAGGGACGCACGCACGGGGAGATCTCGGCTCATCTCGCCGAGGTGTACGGCGCCGAGGTGTCCAAGCAGCCCATCTCCACGATCACTGATGAAGTCATGGACGGCATGGCCGAATGGCAGAACCGCCCCCTCGACCGCGTCTACCCGGTCCTGTTCGTGGACGCCATCAACGTCGAGATCAGGGACGGGTAGATCGCAAACCGTCCCAATCTACGTGGTGATAGCGGTGGCCGCGGACGGCACCCGCGACACCCTCGGCGTCTGAGCCGGCGACGGGGGCGAGGGCGCCAAGTCCGGTCTGAAGCGGCGCTGCGCGTAACGTCAGTCGGTGCAGGTAGCGGTGGCGGGCGTCGGACGACCGCAGACGCCATGCCAGCAGTATGCCGGTGAACAGTGCTGTCACGTGGCCGACGGGAGTGACCCCCAGCGTGGTCAGGCCGCTCGTGATGTGCGGTGCGCGCACCGCGAGCGCGGCGAGCGCGGTCCATCGGTGCCACCGCCGGGCCCCCGCTGCCACCACGGCGGCCAGGGCCGAGACGATCACATAGGACGGGCCGACGTCCAGCGTCGCACGCAGAGCCGGGTCTGCTTGGCCCGCCGCGATCCGCGCTGCCAGCAGCCCTTCGCTCACCAGTGTGCCAAGGACTTGGCCGGCCGCGATCAGCGCGACCGCCCGCATGTTACCGAACCGGATGACGAGAAACGCCAGCACGGCCCCGGCGAGGGCGATGCTGCGCAGACAGGCCCAGGGGTCGGCGCCGAACAGGAAGGCGGAGGCGATGAGCGCCTCCACAGGATGATCGCCCATATTGGCCAGGTTGGTCGACGCCCAGGCGTTCACCGCGTGATCATCGCCGTACGTCAGGGACGACGCGGCGGCGAGCAGGGCGAAGCCCCAGGGCACAGGGGAAAGCCATCGGCGGGCGGGCGTCCGGGAGAGATCCATGTGGCCGACCCTGGCAGAGGGTGCCCGCCCCGCGGATCTGGCCACGGAATGACCGGCTGATCTCTGTCCCTGGACAGAGGCGGATGATCGCCCTCCCGGCTAGGGTCGGATGCGTGCGAGGCATGATGGTGAGGCATGATGCGGCGTCCTATGCCAGGAGGCTGACGCCAACTCAGCTGGTCGGGCTGGATGTGCTGTTGGCCCTGGTCCTGATGGCGTCGAACGTCTTGTGGTGGACGCTTGGCACGCATCGCACGGGCTGGCCGGCATGGCAGACCGTGCTGACGTGCTCGTTGGGCGTGGCCGTCGCCGTCCGGCGGCTGCTGCCACTGCCTGCACTGGCGGTGGCGTCGGTGGTGATGGCCACCGACGGCGCGCTCAGCCTGACGGGGGTGCTGGCGACTGCTTTGCTGGTGTACGGGGTGGCGGTCGCCCGACCCACGCGTGTCGCGGCGTACGCGAGCGCGGTAGCAGGAGCCGCACAACTCGCCTTGATGATCCCTATGCAGGGCATAACAGGGCACGACTACTGGGGGTGGCCGGGGATGAGTCAAAGCCTCATCGTCGAGGCCGCCGCCTGGGCGATCGGATGGTCCACCAGACAGGGCCGCGCCTACACCCGAGGCCTGGTCGAGCAGGCCGAAGAGCGGGCGCAGCTCCTCCTCGTCGAGGAACGCATGCGCATCGCCCGGGAGTTGCACGACGTCGTCGCGCACAGCCTGAGCATCGTCGCGGTCCAGGCGGGCGTCGGCCACCACGTCATCGGAAGCCGACCTGATGAGGCCGCGAGGTCCCTCTCCGCGATCGAGACAACGAGCAGGGCAGCCCTGGGAGAGCTGCGTTCACTGCTGGGTGTCCTGCGCGATCATGACGGTGCCGAATGGCTGCCCGGTGGCCTCGACGACCTCAACACGCTCCTCGAACAGACCCGACGGGCCGGTGTCCAGGTCGAGTTGACGATCAGCGGTCACCCGCACGCCTTGCCCCGAGGTCTGGACCGCGCCGCCTACCGCATCGTGCAGGAAGCCCTGACCAACGTCGTCAAGCATGCCCGCACCAGCCACGCCCGGGCGACGGTCGCCTACGCGCCGGGCGAGGTCGCTCTCACGGTCGTCGATGCCGGGGTCGGCCGCACGACCACCCCGGTCACCGAGGGCCACGGCCTGACCGGCATGAGGGAACGCGCCGCCCTCTACGGCGGCGAGGTTCACGCGGGACCGCTCTCGCCGCACGGCTTTCGTGTCACCGCCCGGCTGCCGTACGCCACGGACGAGCGAACAGCCCAGTTCCCCGTGGGCGCCGATCTGGAGGACGCATGACGGTGCGGGTCGTCGTGGTGGACGACGAGACGCTGGTGCGTGCCGGGTTCCGGGTGCTGATCGAGTCGGAAAACGATCTCCAGGTCGTCGGCGAGGCGGCCGACGGGATCCAGGCGGTCAGGGTGATCCGCGAACTGCGCCCCGATGTAGCCCTGATGGACATCCGGATGCCCGGGCTCAATGGCATCGAGGCCATCCGCACGCTGCTCGGCGGCCCCTCTCCGGTGCCCGTCCACGTCCTGGTGCTCACCACCTTCGACCTGGACGAGTACGTCTTCGAGGCGCTCCGCGCAGGCGCCGCGGGCTTCCTCCTCAAGGACACTCCACCCGCACGCCTGATCGACGCCGTGCGGGTGATCGCCACCGGGGAGTCGCTGCTGGCACCCGGCGTCACCCGCAGACTCATCGAGACCTACGTCCGCCGCCCCGGCTACCCCGGCCCGGTCACCCAAGCCCTGGACGGGGTGACCGGCCGCGAGCGGGACGTGCTGAGCCTGATCGCACGCGGCCTGTCCAACAACGAAATCGCAGCCGAGCTGTATCTGACCGTTGGCACGGTCAAAACCCACGTCAGCCATCTGCTGACGAAGCTGGGGGCCCGGGACCGGGCCCAACTCGTCATCGCCGCCTACGAAAGCGGACTGGCCGGGCCCGCACATCGGTGAAGCAGGACCAGCAGGACCCGGTCGCTCAGGTAGTTCAGAGGAGAGCAGCAGGCTGTCCAGCGGCCCGCCGACCAGTTCGACGTAGCACCGTCCCGGCTTCGCGCCCGGATGGTCGTGGTCGGCTCCGTAGATCCGGCCGCGCAGCAGCTGCTCATCGTCGCTGTCAATGCTCTCCAACCTCGCAGCCGCCACCGACAACGAGGGCTTGCCCAGGACCGCCTGGGCAAGCCCTCGCGCTGCCGGATGGATTGCCTGGGTCAGCTGCGCCAGCGTCCGAGCAGCCGGCGGCCTTCGAGGCCGGCGCCGCCTCCGTCTCCTGGCGCTCCTGCTCCTGGCGCTCGCGTTCGGCCTGTTCCGCTTGCCGCTCCGCTTCGAGCGCCCGGGTCTTGCAGTCGTCGCACAGGTGCGGGTGACTGTCCCCGCGGCCCCAGTCGACCGCGATGCTGTCCTTCCACCGGTCGTCGGTGAACTCGGTGAACTTGGTCCCGCAGGCGGCGCACACCGGACGCTGAGCCTCGCGTTCGGCCGCTTCCTGCGCGAGACGGCGCCGCGCGTCTCCGGCGCGGCGGGCGAGGGCGGCATCGCGGCGAGGGTTGCCGATCGCGTCCCAAAGCTTCTGCCGGTCCTCGCAGCCGAAGCGCCAGAACGCGGGCCCGGCCGGGCCGTGCTCACGCAGCAGCTCCAGCGTGGTCGCCACGATCAGCAATCTTCCCCCGTCGAGGACTCCATCGAGCAGCACGCCGACCGCGCGCTGCTGATGGACATCATGAAGATGCTGGCACCCCAGCAGCGCAGCGTCGTGGTGCTGCGGCACTGGGAGCAGATGTCCACCGACGAGACGGCCGCCGCTCTCGGTATGGCGCCCGGAACGGTCAAGCGCACTCGGAGGCACTTGAGCGCAAGGGCTTCGTACGCCGCGACCCGCACCGCCCGCGCGCATACGAGGTGCGCGGCTCCGACCAGGCCGTGACGGTGCAGCCCAGCTAAGCCAACCGCGGCCTCAGCCCTGTTCAGCGGCGCTGCGTCGTTGGGCTCGCATACACGGCTCTGGGCCGACTGTGAAGTAGAAGCCACAGGCCATGGAGGCTCAGCTTCGAGGTGCCCCAGGACGGTAGCTGGGCGCAGACCGGTCGCCTCGTGGGCACCGGCCCCCGCACCACGCGACGCTAACCGCCGGCGCCCTGCACGGCCCCGGCGGCGGGGCGCCCGGCCGACGACGGCCCATCAGGGGTAGCGGTCTACCAGCGGTCGTTGGTTTCCCACCATCCCGGGCTCAGCTTCGGCAGCGGCCCCACCGGCTTTATCGTCGACGCCTTCTCCCCAGTGGTTGGACGCAACCACGGCTCAGGCGTCTTCGACTCCAATGCCGCGCGTGCTGCAGTACCTCGAAGCGACGGTGGTGCATGTCGCGTCGCTACCGAGATGCCGGTCAACTCGCGATGACACTGTCGGCAGAAGTAGCCCTCCGGGTATGGCTTCGAGCGCGCCAGGTTGTTGCACCGCTTGCCCTGACACTTCAACATCCCGATCCCCCCTCGCTCGACTATTCGTCCCGCCCACCGTGCTGCTCAGCCCGTGGCCGGGGAGGTCATCAAACCGGATCCGAGACCGTCCCGCTACCGCCAATTCCCGCTCCGATACTTCCCGAGGGCCAGCCTGACCTGCACCCACTGCACCCCGCCACCCGCGGCACCACGGCACCGGCTTCATAAAGTGGCGGGATGAACTCCCCGACCCACGCCCCGGACCCGTACGCCATCCTCACCGGCTGGCTCTCCGGGGCGTACACCCGGCCCGACGGCCAGGAGGTCATCGGCCGCGTCTGGGACAAGGAACGCTCCACCGTGCGCTGGGAGATGCCCAGCAGGACCGCTACCGGACGTGTGCCCTTCAACTGCCGCACGAGGAAACGCATCTGCGCCTGCGCCGACCTCGGCAACGGGCGGGTGAAGTGCTCCGCATCCGCCTCATCCAAACTGTCCCCGACATCCACCACGCAGACCCCTCACTCACCCCGCCATGCCTCTCAAAGGCAAACAGGACCGGGGAGGATCAGGTCACGGATACGAGTGCTGTATAGTAGATCTTGAGCTCGTCGCCCAACAGCGAACACAGCTCAATGCGTTGGTGGTCCAAGGAAAGACGCCCCGCTTCCTGCGGGGAAATGCAGGTGCAAGGCCTGCCCGGCGCTCCAACACGAAGCCCCGCCCCTGCGTTCGCCAGGGCGGGGTTTTTCGTGTCTTCTTCCACGCTGATGCTTCAGAGGGTGTGGGCGGTGATGTCGCCGTGGGAGGTAGTGGCGCGGATTTCGAGGTCGGTGGTGCCGTCGTTCTTGAGGGCATTGCTGATGCGGCCGTGGCCGGTGCCGGCGTCCAGGGTGGCCGAGGCGCCGGTGGCGGCGGCTACCGAAATGTCGCCGGACTGGGTGCGGAGCACGAGCGCGCCGCGTACGGCTTCGGTGATCCGGATGTCACCCCTTGCGGTGCTGATCTCCGCGGGACCGCCCAGGCGGCCCACCTCGATGTCACCGTCCACCGCGGTGAGGTGAAGGCTCGCGGCCTCGTCGATCTTGATCTGGTGGTACGCGCCTTCGAAGGTGACGTCGCCGAGGCGGCCGACGGTGCGGAATTCGGCGCTGGCCGCCTTGGCCTCGATCTGGGAACCGGCGGGCAGCTTGACCGTCACCTCGATGGATCCGGAGGGGCCGAGGTATTGGTTCTTCGCCGAAGACTCGATTCGCAGGACTCCGTCGGCGTATTCGACCGTGGTCTGCTCCGCTGCCTTCACGTCGCGGCCCTTCGCGGCGTTCGCGGGCAGGACCTCGACTGCGGTGTCGGCACGGTCTGCGGCGATGAGCTGGACGCGTCCCGCGGGGATGTTCAGGACGGCGGAGATCGGGGCGGGGGTGTCGAACTTCTGCATCATGCTCTCCCTTGCGGCCTGTGTTTCGGATGATGGAAACGCTACGTTGCTTTCCAGATAGACGCAATGATTATTTTGCTTGAGAGTGGCATTTATGCAGGTCATGGCGCGATAATCATTGCAACGTTCTCTCGTTTAACGCAACGCTGAGACTGTTGAGCGTTGCAATGTACTGAAGATGAACGCTATGGTGGAGGCGTCTAGGGACACCGAGAAGCCCTCGTGGGGCAGGAAAGGGGGGCGTGATGCCGGGCGGCAGGCTCACCCAGCAGGAGCGTCAGCAGATCGCGGTGGGGCTGGCCGACGGGCTGGCCTATGCCGAGATCGCGCGCCGGCTCGAGCGTCCGACCTCCACCGTCACGCGTGAGGTGACGCGGAACGGCGGCCCCACCGGCTACCGGGCCGACCTGGCCCACCGGGCCACCCAGCAGCGCACCCGCCGGCGCAGGCAGGCCGTGCCCTCAGGGGCGCAGGCGCTGCCGCAAGCCTATGGACGCGACGCCGAGGCCGTGCGCGACTACCAGGAGACCCTCACCACGGTCTTCATGACCTCGGGCCTGCCCAAGATGATGGCCCGGGTGCTGGGCTGCCTCTACACCACCGACGCCGGCACCCTCACCGCCTCCGAACTCGCCCAGCGCCTCCAGGTCAGCCCGGCGTCCATCTCCAAAGCGATCGCGTTCCTCGAGGGCCTGGACCTCGTCCGCCGGGAACGCGACGAACGCCGCCGCGAGCGCTACGTCGTCGACGACGACCTCTGGTACCAGTCGATGATCCGCAGCGCCCGGTCCAACGACGAGTTCATCGAGACCGCACGGCAGGGCGTCAACATCCTCGGCCGCGGCACCCCCGCCGCCGCCCGCCTCGAGAATGCCGCCCGCTTCCTCGACTTCGTCAGCGAAGCGCTCATCCGCGCCGCGGAGCAGGGGCGCGAGGTCCTCTACACCAGAACCGAAACCGAAACGGCCTCAGATGACACCGCCCAGGGATAAGTCGGGCACCATCCGTGCACCGGGGGCCGCGGTGCAGTAGTAAGGTCCGGCGGATGGATCTTCGCGCTTCGCTGTCCGTCTTGGGGAATCGCCCGTTCCGGAACTTATTGCTGGCCAGGCTGATCTCGGCGAGTGGTTCGGCCATGGCTCCCGTCGCGCTGGCCTTCGCCGTGCTCGGGTTCGACGCCGAGCCGACCGCCCTGGCGATCGTGCTTGCGGGCAACACTTTGCCGCAGCTTGTGTTGTTGCTGGTGGGAGGCGTGGTTGCGGACCGGGTCTCTCGTCGGGGGCTGATCGTGGTCGGCAATCTGGTGGCTGCGCTGTCACAGGCCGGTGTCGCCGTCCTGGTGGCCACGGATGCGGCCTCCACCGCTCGCGTGGCCCTGCTGGCCGCCGTCACAGGCGGCGCCAACGCGCTGATGACCCCTGCGATGAACAGTCTGCTGCCGCAGTTGGTGAAGGCCGGGGAACTGCAGGAAGCGAATGTGCTGCTGCGGCTTCCCACCAACTTCATCAAGATCCTCGCTCCCGCGGTCGGAGGCGGGATCGTCGCCGTGGCCGGCTCCCAGTGGGTGCTGGGCTGGGACGCCGCGAGCTTCGCCACCGCGGCCCTGCTGTGCGCACGTCTGGCCGTGCCCCAGGCCGCGAGCTCCGGTCCTCGCACATCGGTGCTACACGACTTCCGCACCGGCTGGCGGGAGTTCGCCCAGCGGCCGTGGTTGTGGTCCTACACGCTTTCCGGCACGGTCGTCGTCGCGCTGTGGCTCGGCGGATACCAGCTCCTGGGCCCCCTTGTCCTCCACAGCCACGGCTTGAACGCCGCTGCTTGGGGCACCGTGCAGGGCAGTTTCTCGGCAGGGCTCCTCCTGGGCGGCCTCATAGCCCTGCGGTGGAAGCCGGAACGGCTGATGGTCGCTTGCGTGGCCACCGGTCTGCCGCTGGCGCTGCCGCTCTTCGTGCTCGCCGCCAAGCCAAGTCTTCCCGTCCTCACGGTGTCCGCGGCCTTGGCGGGGATCGGGCTGGATCTGTCGATCGTGTGCTGGACCACGGCGCTCCAGCAGCAGCTCGCAGCCGAGGTCCTGGGCCGGGTCACCTCGTTCAGCTCCGTCGGTGAGCTCATGGCTGTTCCGCTCGGCTATCTCGTCGTCGGCCTGGCCGCGACCTCGGCCGGGGCGGCTCCCGTTCTGCTCGGGAGCGCCGTTCTCGTCGTCGTGGCATCGGTTGTCCTGTTCGCCGTGCCCGACCTGTGGGCGATCCGCCGGCTGCCTGCCGAGCCCGTCCCCGAACCCGTTCCGGCAGGGGGGTAGCGACAGCCCGCGTGGGGCGGGCCGCTACGGGGCCGTAGTGGCTATGGCCGTGGTGCGTCCCTGGGAGCGGTCTGTTTTCGCTCCTGGGTTCTTTGGATGGATGGTGCTCGGGTCGACGGCTTCGCCGGGGGCGCCGACGGCGTAGGGGCCGTTGGGCTGGCTGTCCCGGTCGTGGGGGAGGAGGAAGAAGACGCGCCGGCGGTACAGGCCGCTGTCGGGGTCGGGTTCGGCCTGGTCGTCGAGGACGGCATAGCCGATCATCCGGCCGTCGCGGGCGTAGCGCGGCTTGTTGTTGCGGCGGGGGGTCTTGTCGATCGCCTGGCGGACGTAGTGGAGTTTGCCGGGGTCCTCCAGCCACACCACGTCCTGCTCGTGGGTGATCTCGCTTGCGTCCAACAGCGAGCTCATGGCTGTAGCCCCTCCTTCATCGGCCGGCCCCCGGGGCGGGGTGCGGCCTGGCGTGCGTATGTGGTGCGGTGCTCGGTGCGCCGGGTGGCGGTGGAGCGGGGCGGGGCCGCCGGGTGCGGGGCCGGGACTCCATGGTAGTTCGGTCGGTGGTGTCGGCGTAGGGCCGCGGGTGCGATGGCGGGGGCGTGGTGGGTCATTCGCCGGCCTCCAGGGCGATGCCGGGGTAGTACTTGCGGCCGTTGGATTTGATCATGTCGGCGGGGGAGTTGAGGCCGACTTCCTGTCTGACGCGGGTGGCGAAGGTGCGGGGGGTGGCGGGGCGGATGCCTTCGCCGGAGGTGCACCAGGAGCTGTATTCGGTGTAGAGCAGGCCCTGCTCGACGCGTAGTTCGCTGTCGCCGTCGGTGTCGCGGGTGCAGCATTCGGCGAGGAAGCGGCCGATGTGGTCTTCGGTGTTGGCGTAGGCGCTGGTGGCGATGCGGACCCGGTCGGGGCCTTCCAGGGGGTCGCGGGTGGTGAGGTAGCGGCGGGCGCCTTCGACGAGCCATTGCAGGATGCCGGGGCCTTCGTCGCGGACGAGTTCGAAGGCGAGGTTGTCGATGCGGCGCTCGGCGGGGACGGTGCGGGTGAAGGGCACCAGGCGGATGCGGCGCCAGAAGGCGAAGCCGCCGGTGGAGACTTCGGGGCGGTGGTTGCCCAGCAGCCACAGGTGGTGGGTGGGGCTGAAGGAGAAGTAGTCCTGCCGCATCCGGCGGGCTTTGATCTTGTCGCCGCCGGTGAGGAGCCGGACCCGTGCTTCGTCGAACTTGTCGTTGGGTTTCAGTTCGCTGCACACCACCAGGCGGCGGCCGTGCAGTTCGGTCAGTTCCGTGGAGTGCTCGGCGTAGGCGCCGCGGTCCATGAGGAAGCCGGGCGGGGCGGCGTCCGCGTAGTCCCCCAGAACCTGGATCATGGTGTCGAGCAGGACGCTCTTGCCGTTCTTGCCCTCGCCGTGGAGGAACGGCAGGACCTGGGCGCCGACGTCGCCGGTGATGGAGTAGCCGAGCAGCAGGTGCAGGAAGGCGATCATTTCCCGGCCCTCGGCGTCGTCGCCGAAGGTGTCGGCCAGGAAGCGGTTCCAGCGCGGGGTGTCCATGGCCTGCGGGGCGACGCTGGTAGCCCGGGAGTGCAGGTCGCGTGCGGGGTCGGGTTTGCGCAGCTGTCCGGTGAAGAGGTCGACGACGCCGGCCGGGGTGCACAGGGCGTAGGGGTCGCCGTCGAGGATGTCGGGGTCGACGGACAGGTCCGGGGAGGCCTTGGCCTGGGTGAGCAGGGCCTGCATGCCGGTGGTCGACAGGGTCCGTCGCTTGTGCTGGGCCAGATCGCGGTCGGAGAAGATGCCGTGCGGGTCGGTGGTGGGCATGTCCTCGGCCATCTCGCCGGCGGCCCACAGGGCTGCTTTCTCGCCGCCGGTGCGCTTCCAGCGGTAGCCGCCCCACACGAACCAGCCGAGCCCCTCCGCGTGGCGGAACTGGTCGCGGTAAAGCTGGATGAACAGCCGGGCGTTCCCGCGGTCGGACAGGGACGGAGGCAGCAGCCCGGGCGAGGGCGGAAAGGCTGCTGGGGCCGCGGTGGCCTGTGCCGGGAGCAGCTTGGAGGTCTGTGTGGCCGCCTCGAGGTCGAGCATCTGCTGAGCGGCGGCCTGTGCATCGAAACGCGGCGTGTCGGCGCTCATGGTCGTCCTTCGAGGTGGAACGGGTGGGCGGCCCCTGCGGCGAGGCCGTGATCGATGATTTTTTCGTTCCGGGCAGGCTGTGCCGGGCGGGCTTCGTTGGCCGTCCGAAGCAGTTCGTCACGGGCGGCGGCCTCGTCGAGGTGACCGGCCGCGACGAGACCTCCGGCGGTGTAGGCGGCCCGGTTCAGCTTCTCGGTGAACGCGGTGCCCTCCGGGGCGGCCGCGCACGCGGCGACCTGCTCGAGCAGCGGGGCGAGAACGCGGTGGGCGGCCGCGCGCCTTGCACCGCGACCGCGGGGACGGGGTATCGCGGCCGCGGGTCGGGCGGGCGGGAGCTCAATGACGTGACCGGTTCGAACGAGCTCGTCCTCCAGCCATGCGGGAAGCGGCGCGGGAAGCCGGGCGTGGCCCTCAACCTGGTAAGTGCCGCCGCTGGTACGGGTGCCGGGGGCGATGATGTAGCCGCCCTCGGCCCGTACGTCGACCTGCCAGGCGAGGGCCGTCTTCGGGCTGGAGCCGGTCGAGCAGCGAAACCGCCGTTCCGGGCGGGGATTGCGATACCAGACGTGCAGGCCGCCCGAGGGGGTCCGGACACGCAACGTGGTCTCGTCCAGGGCTGGATCGGGCTGCCGGCGGTAGGCCGCGAGCAGCGCCAGTGTGTCGAAACCCGATGCCAGACCGTTGAGGTTCACTGCTTCGGGGATGGGGATCCCCGGCAGGAGCCGTCCCCGATCGGGGACCGGTGCCCGGTGCGCGTCGATGTCGATGACGATCAGATGGGCCGGGCCGCAGGCGACACCGACGCCCGCTGACGGCTGCTCGCCCCACCAGGAGTCGATGGACTCCACCTTGGTGGTCGCGGCATGGAAACCGTGGCACGGCCTGCCCTGGGGCAAGCACAGGCACGTGCTCGGGTGGTGGTTTCGGTCCCTGCACCGAGAGCAGTTCGCAGCCGGCGTTTTGCGCCCGGGGGCCAGCGGGTGGACCGGCCAGCCCTGCGCGGCGCACCAGCGGGCTACGACATGCGGCGGCACCGACCTGTCCACAGCGACAGGCATGCGGGTCTCACCATGGCGCGGCACGCGGTTCGTCCTCGTCAGCTCTCGGTCTTCGGGTCGGTCCCTACGGAAAAGCGCCGGTCCGAGCGGGTGGATGACACCACCTCAGGGACCGAAGGGACTGTACTTCGGGAAGAGAGTCTAGGTCGTGGTGAGGCGGGAGTCCGGTAGCTGGTAGGCGTGCCGCTGTATCCGTCGCTCAGTCCCTTGGGTCCCTGTCCGCGCCCGCGTCCGAAATGGGGGATTGATCCAGACCCGGTGGAGGGGAGGGACTAAAGCTCTCCCGCCGGAGGGGCTGACGAGTGCCTTTGGTCCCTTGGGAAAAACCGCAGGTCAGCGGGGAAATCCCGGCCCGCCGAGGGACCGAAGGGACTCAAATCTCTAATTATGAGCTGAGGTTGAAACTGTGTCACACGCGCCCGCGCGTACGAAACGAGAGGCGTAGCCGCGTGATAATTAGGAGTTTGAGTCCCTTCAGTCCCTGCTGGAGCTGTCGCAGCGCTCTGACCTGCTAAAACACGGAGGGACTGAAGCGCAGGGACCAAACGAGAGAACAGTCCCTACGGGCACAGTCCCTACTTGACGGACCCTCCGCCGGCTGGGACCCTCGTGCAGAACGGGAAGAACAAGGCAAGAATCCACCGGGAGCTGTCCTGAGGATTACGATCGAGGGTGCCTCCGCTGAATTCGAACGCAGGCTGCTCGCTCTGCTCGCCGAGCATCGCCACGAGCTGATCGTCACCGCCGGAACGGAATGGACCGTCGACCGGGCCGAGCACTACCTGCGTTCGCTGACCGCTGGCGCCCGTACTTTCGCCCGCCTCGTGGTGCAGGCCGACGGCTCGAAAGATGCCGACGAACTACGCGAACACTTCAACGGCGAACTGCGCGGCCCGACCATCGCCCTGTCGCGGGCGGTGCCGCGCGGCGTGCGGGACGGCTGGTGGCCAGAGGGCACGCCCGCACCCATCACACCGCTCTACGACCCCGCCAACCCCTCCTGGCAGCGCGCCGTCCGCTACGAGATGGCCGCCGAGCGCGTCCCCGCCTTCCGGGAGGCCTTCGCCCGTCTGGATGCGTGACGCAGGCCAGACGGGCGAGTTTTCCCGGCTTGGTCAGTCCCACTGCTCGTCCGCGAGGGAGCTGACCGGCTGGGGCTTGCCGATGACGGCCAGGGCGATGAAGAAGTTGATCTGGCCGATGGCGATGGTGAGGGTGGCCAGCGCCTTCTGGTCGTAGTGCTTGGCCACCTCGGCGTACAGCTCGTCCGTGACACGCTCCCGGCCGTGCGGGGCGGGCTGGAGCGTGGCCTCCACCAGGGCGAGGGCGGCACGTTCGGCATCGGTGAAGTACGGGGCGTCCTGCCAGGAGGACACGGCGGTGATGCGCTCCTCGGACTCCCCCGCCTTGCGCAGGAAGCCGGTGTTCAGAACCGTCAGGTAGGTGTTGCCGACGATCTGCCCGGCACGCAGGTGGACAAGGCTCATCGTGGTGCGGGGCACCGAGCGGTTCCCCGTGGCCCGGAACAGGGCGGCACTGATGTCGTTCAGCTCGGGCACGAACTCACCCGGGTTCGGCATACGGGAGATAGAGGTGTTCGTCATGACTGCACTCCTTCACATCGGCCTGGTCGGCGTCTTCACTGCACTGACGGACCGAGCGACGCAGATGTGACAGCAGGAGTTCTGCGCGGCATGCAGCAAGGCCCCGGCGGATTGCCGGGGCCTAGTGCAGTGTGGCGCGGGAGCGCTGAGCGGGCTATTACGCCGTAATAGTGTCGGGGTCAGCTCTGGGGCTCCTGCTCGGCGGGCACGCGTTGCGCCTGGTGCTCGTTCAGGATGCGCAGCATCTTGTCGAACTCGGTGTCCGTCATCTTGCGGATGAGGTGCAGGGCGAGGAAGGCGCCGTCGTCGTAGGGGAGCTTGGGCGGAGCGGCCGAGTCGGTGCGGGGCTCGGGGACCGTGGTGGCGTGTTCCTCCCCCACCGGGTGCTCCCCCACCGGGGGCCCGACCTCCGGCTGCTCCACCACCGGCTGCTCCACCACTGGTTGCGCTGTGGCTGGTTCCTCTGGGATCGGATCCCCGGAAGGTGCTTCCTCTATTACGTCGTAATGGGCGGGGGGCTCGGGCTCGGACGTGACCGCCGGGCGCCTGCCGGGTTTCTGGGCGGGCTTCTCGGCTTCCTTGCGGGCCCGTTCGGCCTTGAGTTCCTCCAGGGCGCTCTCCTGCTGCTCGGCCGGCTTGTTGCCGACCGCGCGCAGGAGGTCGATGGGGTCCTGGCCGATGCGGGCCTGGAGTTCGGGGGTGAGGCTGAGGAGGGCGAGGCGTTGGGAGACCCAGCCCTGGGAGCGGTGGAGGCGTTTGGCGAGGGCCGTTTGGCTGCCGTGAATGGCCAGGAGGCGGTTGAGAGCCTTGGCCTCGTCCAGCTCGTCGAGGTCCTGGCGGTGGATGTTGGCGACCAGGGCGGACTCGAGGAGTTCCTCGGAGGTGCTGCCCTGGTCGTCGCTGACCATGACTTTGACGGTGTCGAGGCCTGCCTCACGGGCGGCGGCCAGGCGGCTGCTGCCGTCGATGACGACGTAGTGGGTGTCCGGCTCGAGACCGGCCTCGTGGTCGGGGTTGGCCTTGATGTAGGTGTCGCGGTTCATGACCGTGATCGCCTGCTTCTGGCCGTGGGTGCCGAGGCTGCCCGCGAGGTCGGTCAGGTCGCCAAGGGTGGAGCGGGGGTTGTCGGGGTTGAGGCTGATGCGGTGGGTGGGGAGTTCGGTGGGCGGGGCGACGCCGTCCGTGGGAACTCCGGTGGCCGCCGCGACCGCGGCGCGGCGGGCGCTGACCGGGCGGGCGGAGCTGCCGAAGCGGCCCGCGCCCAGCTGGTCGGCCTTCTTGGTCATGAGATCTCCCGGGCCAGGGCGCGCATGCTGACCGCCTGCTGGGACTTGGGGGCGTAGGACAGCAGGGGCTGCTTCACGCGGACTGCCTCTTTCTGCTCCTTCAGATCGCCGATGAGGCCGACGACTCGTGGGTCCTTTATGTCGACCCAGCCCTGGAGGGAGGAGGTGGCGATGTAGCCGCGGCGGCCGTCGTAGAGGTTGACGACGATGCCCAGGTAGTCGATCTCGAGGGAGAGGTCTCCGCGGAGGTCCTCGATCTGGGTGGTGAGGAGCTCGTAGGCGTCGGCGGAACTGTCCTCGGCCTGGACGACGACGAGGGCGCCGGACTGGCCGGGCTTCTCGTTGTCCCGGCGGCGGCCGTAGTAGGCGGCGGCGTCCATGCTCAGGCCGAGGCTGGGCGGGCAGTCGACGAGAATTACGTCGTAATAGGGCTCCAGGGGGGCCAGGGCCCGCTCGAGGGCGGCTTCCCTGGCCCGTACGGCGGAGAGGCGTACGTCGAGGAGGAAGGCGTCGTTGCAGCCGGGCAGCAGGTGCAGCCGGCCACCGAAGTTGTCCTCGTCGATGGAGACGACGAGGTCGCGCAGATCGCCCTTGGGGTCGCCCGCCATGTGGTTGGTGAGGCTGTCGCCGTTCATCGGTAGGGGGGCGGCGCCGAGTTGGTTGGTGAGGTGGCTCTGGGGGTCGAAGTCGACCAGGAGGACCCGCATGCCGAGGCCGGGGACGCTTTCGATGTCGAGGGGGTCGCCGTCCTGGCCGGTGGTGTCGGTGGCTTCGACGGCGCGGAGCGCGGCGACAAGCTGCTTGGCGACACGGACCGGGTAGAGCTTGTTGGGGTCCTCGGCCATCGCCTCGCCGGTTCCGGCGGTGATGGCGGTCTTGCCGACGCCGCCCTTCTGGTTGCAGACGATGATGCGCCGGGTGACGGCCGGTCGTACGACGTCGGGGGCGGGGTTGGTGTCGAGCCAGAGCTTGACGGACTGGGCGAGACCTTGGATGAGGGAGACCCCGCGGTCGGCCGCGGTCTGCTTGAAGGTGTCCCACTGACCCTGGGGGAGGAAGGTGGAGAAGGAGTCGGCGCCGGAGGTGTCGATGTTTTCCAGGGCGGAGGCGAGGTCGCACCAGGCGGCGATGCCCTGCTCTACGGCGCTCTGGATCTCGAGGCCGTGCTGGGCGGCCCTCACTTTGAGGTCCTGCCGGAGCCATCCCGGCAGCTTGGACACGACCTTCTCGCGGTCGCTGGAGGTGGCTGGAGAACTCATGGGGCTACCTTACTAACGTCCATGATCGAAAGCTGCCATTGACACGTTAGTAAGGGAAAGTTGGCTTGGGGGGCGGCCTATTACGGCGTAATAGCTCGGCAGCGGAGGGGGAGTGGCCGCCGGGCTATTACGCCGTAATAGGCCGGGTGGGGGAGAGGGGCGAGGGGCGTCAGACGATGGCCCAGGGGCTGGGGCCCTGCGGCCGGGGGGAGGCGGGCCGGGCGGCGGAGACGATGTCCCACAGCTGACCGGCGGTCAGGGTGCGGACCGGCACGACGACCTGGCCGGTGAGGCTGATGCCGAACGCCGACTCCAGCTCGCTGACGATTCCGATGAGGGCCAGCGAGTCCAGTTCGTAGATCTCCAGCGGTTCGTCGGCCGCGGGAGTCCCGTCCTTGCCCAGACCCGGCAGACACCGCTGGAGGATGGTCTCGAACGTCGGGTTCCACGGTGCTGAGGCCATCGGCGGGCTTCCTTCCGGCTACCGGAGTGACGCGGTTCCGCGAGCAGCCTGACGGACGGCGCTTGAGCCGCGCTATTACGCCGTAATGGGTCGCGTGCCACGGCGCAGGGAGCCGTGAGCCATTACGGCGTAATAGCTCACGGCCTTCCGATGTCGTGGGTGGCGCCCGTGGTGACCGCCTGGAGCTTGTCCGGGTTGGCCACGTTGTGGATGGCGGTGATGCGGCCGTCGGCGCCGAAGTCGAAGGTGACGGTGGCGATGACCCGGTCGGGGCCGGTGAACAGCAGCCCCGGGCCGCCGTTGATCTCGGCGAGCTCGGTCTTCATCTCGGTGGGGGCCACGCCCTGGTAGGGGACGGTGCCGATGGCGGCGAACCAGGACGCCACCGTCTGGGCACCGATGACCGGGCGCAGTGCCTGACGGACCTTGCCGCCCCCGTCGGTCCACAGGGTGACGTCCGGGGAGAGCAGTTCCATCAGGGTGTTGATGTCGCCCCCGGTGGCCGCGGCGAGGAACCGCTCGGTGGCCTCGCGGCGGTGGGCCTGGCCGGCGGTGAAGCGGGGGCGCCGGGCCCGTACGTGTTCGCGGGCGCGGTGGGCGGCCTGGCGTACCGCTGGTTCGGAACGCTCTACCGCCTCCGCGATCTCGGCGTGGCTGAAGTCGAAGACCTCCTTCAGCACGAAGACCGCGCGTTCGAGGGGGCTGAGAGTTTCCAGGACGACCAGCATCGCCATGGACACCGACTCGGTCGCCGTGACGGTCTCGGCGACGTCGGTCGTGTCGGTGGTGGGGCCGGTGGCGGTGAGGATGGGCTCCGGGAGCCAGGGGCCGACGTAGGTCTCGCGCTTGTGCCGGGTGGAGCGCAGGCGTTCCAGGGCCAGGTTCGTGACGATCCGGGTCAGGTAGGCCTTGGGGTCGGCCACTTGGGAACGGTCGGCGCCCGACCACTTGATCCAGGCGTCCTGGACGGTGTCCTCCGCGTCGGCGGCGGTGCCGAGGAGGCGGTAGGCCACCGAGAAGAGCAGCCTGCCGTGCTGCTGGAAGACCTGCTGGCCGGGGTCGGCGGGCGGGTGGGTCACCGGGTCCCCCGGATGCGGGTGAAGCGGCCGCCTCGCGGCCAGAACGCGCCCGAGGCGGGCATCTTCTTCATACGGCCATAGGTCGGCCAGGGGGAGGCGGTCACCGTCTCCTTATAGCGGGCCGCCGTGCGGCCGGTCAGGTGAATTCGCCGCGGGCTGTCGTCGGGGCGGGTGAACTGCACGACCGCGTCGTCCCGGCCCAGGCTCACCGGCGTGTGGTAGTAGCCGAAGCGGAACGGCTTGGGCTGCTTGCCCTTGAGGGTGCGCAGGATCGACAGCGCGGCGTGTACACCCGCCGGCATGCCGCCCTGGCAGGTTCCGTGCATGACGCCGTAGCCCTGCCGGATCGCCGCCGCGTCGCCCACGGCGTACACCTGGGGGTGCGACACCGAGCGCAGGGCGGTGTCGGTGACGATGCGGCCGCGTTCGTCGACGGTCAGCCCGGCGGCGGCCGCGAGCGGGGAGACCCGGGTGCCGCTGGTCCACAGCACCGCGTCGGCGTGGATGCTCTCGCCGCCGGCCAGCTCGACCACCTCGGGCAGGACCTTCACGATCTCCACGCCGGTGAGGACCCGGACGCCCAGACGCTCGAGGGCGGAGTGCAGGTAGGCCCTGGCCTTCGGGGTCATGGACGCGCCGGGCTCCTGCCGGCCCAGCAGGACGACGTCCAGCTGCGGGAAGCGTTCGGCGATCTCGGCGGCCGACTCGACGCCGGTCAGGCCGCTGCCGGCGACCACCACCGTGCCGCTGCCGAGCCGTTGCAGCCGGTCGGCCAGCAACTCGGCCTCCTGGGCGCTGTTCAGGGTGTAGGCGTGGTCCTCCGCGCCCGGTACCGCCGATGTGCCGGCGACGCCGCCCAGGCCGTACACCAGCGTGTCGTAGGGCAGTTCCCGGTCGTCGTCGATCCGTACGGTCCTGGCGTCCGCGTCCACCGCGGTCACCCAGCCGCGGACGAACCGCGCGCCCGTGCCGGCGAGCAGCTCCGGGATGCTCAGCTCGGCCGGCTGCTGCCCCGTCGCGGTCATGTGGAGCCGCATGCGTTCGGTGAACCGCTCCTGGGCGTTGACCACGGTCACCTGGACGGCCTCGTGCCGCCTGACCCGGGCCGCGAGCTGGACGGCCGCGGACAGGCCCGCGTAGCCCGCTCCCAGGATCAGGACGCGGTGGGGGGTGGCCGGGCCGGTTCCCTGCTGTGCGCTCATCGTTTGCGCCTTCCTCGAGTCGCTGTCGACGACCACCAGATGGGAGCTGCCCGGCTGTCCGTGACATGGGTTCGGTGTGACCCGCGTCACCAGGTGGGCGGCGGCGGAAGCGACTGAAGCGACCGAAGCGACCGTGCGGCGGAGTCGACGGCGCCTGGCTGGGGGCAGGGCGGGGGCGCGGGTTCAGCTTTGCTTCAGGGTCGCTTGAGTCGCTGCGGCGCGGTGTCAGCGACTCGGATGCGCGGCAGCGACTGAAGGGGAGCGACCGAAGGGAGGTCGGAGCGTTTTGGGTCGCTGAGAAAAACGCCTGGTCAGAGGGGAGTTGGGCGGGGGGCAGCGACTGAAGCGACTGAAGGTCCGGGTATATGGAGACATTGGCGTGCGTGCGCGTGCGCGTGTGCGCGTCATATATAGGAACCTTGAGTCGCTTCAGTCGCTGTCTGGGCATGTACGTACCCTGTGACCTGCGGGTTCGTTGAACCACTGGGACAGCGACCGAAGGAGCTTGGGTCGCTGGGGGGCATTCGGCGTTCGGTCGCTGGCGCGCCAATGGCCGGTACAGGGGTGTTTTTTGTTTTCCCGTGTGTCCCCTTCTGTCTTTGTGGTTCGCTAATCTGTCTCAATCGTTGAGTCGCTTCGGTCGCTGGTGGGGGATGTGGATGGCTCCTGAGCTGCGGGTTTCACGCAGCGACTCACGGCAGTCGCCCCCCGCAGCGCAGGACGCGGGCCGGTCCCTGGCGACCGCCCGGTGGTGCGCGGGCCGGGGCTGGCCGGTGCACCCGCTCGCACCGGGGCGCAAGACCCCCGCGGGCAACTGCGAGGCCTGCCGTACGCCCGGGCACACCCACCGGGGCTGCGGCTGCCCGGCCGCCGGTCGCTGGTGCCACGGTTTCCACGCGGCCACCCTCGACTACGCCCGGATCGAGCAGTGGTGGGGAGCCAACCCCCGCTTCGGCGTCGGGATCGCCTGCGGCCCCGCCGGGCTGGTGGTCGTGGACGTCGATGCACACGCCCAGGCGCTGCCCGACCGGGACCGGCTGCTGCCCGGGATCGAGATCTCCGCGGACATCGACCTCACCGGGCTCGCCAACGGCTTCCACACCCTCGGCGTGCTGGCCGCCCTGCGCGGCGAGCGCAGCCCGGCGGAGGACACGACCACCCTGCGCGTACGCACCCCTTCGGGAGGCCTGCACGTCTGGTACCGGGCGCACGGCGGGCAGCGCTGGCAGTGCTCCGCGGGGTCGGGCGGCGGGCGTTCACTGGCCTGGCAGGTCGACGTACGGGCGCACGGCGGGTACATCGTCGCGCCGGGGACCGTGACCGAGGCGGGGGTGTACGAGCCGGTCGGGGCGGTGCTTGAACCGGTGCCGTTACCGGGCTGGCTGGCGCGCGAGCTGGAGCGCACCGGCCATCTGCCGCCCGAGCACGTGCCGGTGCCGCGCCCGGTGCCCCCAAGGGCCCGGCAGGCAGTGCGGGCCGCCGGGGGAGGGCAGGCTGCCGCGGGCCGGGCCCTGGCCGCCGTACTGGCCGAGGTTGCCGCCTGCGCCGCCGTACCCGAGGGGGCGGGGTTCTCCGAGAAGCTCAACCGGGCCGCGTACACCGCCGGAGGCCTGGTCGCCGCCGGGCACCTGGCCGAGGAGGAGGCCGAGCAGGTGCTGACCGAGGCCGCGGAGCATGCCCGGCCGGGACAGGAGCGGCGCTACCGCGCCATCATCCGAGGTGGTCTGAGCGCGGGCCGGCTGCGCCCGCTGTCCCCGGGAGGCCGTGGGTGACCGCCGACGACAAGGCCCTCTTCGAGGCCAGGGACGAGGGCACGCTCTTCGACGCGCAGGCGGTCGCCGCGCAGATCCTCGCCCGGCGCGGTCCGCAGATGCCCCGGCAGGCGAGCGAGAGCCGGCTGGAGGCGGGCGCACGGGACGGAGAGGCCACTCCCGACGGACTGCTGCCCGACACCCTCAGCGACCGCGGCAACGCCAAGCTGTTCGTCAAGCTCTACTCCAACGACTACCGGCACGTCCCCGGCCTCGGCTGGTACCGCTGGGACAGCACCCGCTGGCAGATCGACGAGGACGACACCGTGATGTGGGCCGCCGGGGACCTGGCGGAGTCCCTGGCGACCAACGACCCGCGAGGGGTGCACAGTTCGGCCGCGCTCCAGCAGCACCGGCGGCGCGCGCTGAGCACCAGTGGCATGAACGCCATGCTCGCGCAGGCCAGGTCCGCGCCCGGGATGGTGCTCAACGCCGCCCGGCTGGACGCCGATCCGTACGCGCTGTGCACCCCGTCCGGGGTCGTCGACCTGCGCACGGGTCTGATCCGTACGCCCGACCCGGACAAGGACTTCCACTCCCGCTCCACCACGGCAGCCCCGCAGGCGATGCCCACCCCGCGCTGGGACCGGTTCCTCACCGACACCTTCGGCGGCGGGCCGGAGGGCGCGCAGATGATCGACTTCCTGCACCTGCTGCTGGGCTACTCCATCACCGGGGACGTCGGCGGTCAGGTGATGCCGTTTCTGTTCGGCTCCGGCAAGAACGGCAAGTCGGTGCTGCTGGACGTGCTGATGAAGCTGGTCGGGGACTACGCGGACGCGGCCCCGCCCGGCTTCCTGATGGCCCGGCCCTACGAGGGGCACCCCACCGACCTGGCCGAACTGCACGGGCGGCGGGTCATCGTGTGCAGCGAGGTCAAGCCGGGGGACCGGTTCGACGAGGCGCGGGTGAAGCTGCTGACCGGCGGCGACCGGATCAAGGCGCGGCGGATGCGGCAGGACTTCTTCAGCTTCCAGCCGACGCACAAGCTGTGGCTGCTGGGCAACCACCGGCCCGAAGTGGGCACCGGCGGCTTCGCGTTCTGGCGCCGGATGCGGCTGATCCCGTTCGAGCGGGTGGTCTCCGACGACCGGAAGATCGACAACCTGGCGGACATCCTTGTCACCGAGGAGGGCCCCGGCATCCTCAACTGGCTGATCCTGGGCGCCCGCCGCTATCTGGGCGGCGAGAAGAACCTCACCGGTCCGGAGCGGGTGCGGATCGCCACCACGGCGTACGCGGAGACCGAGGACCACACCGGGCGGTTCCTGGCCGAGTCCTGCCGGCTCGGGGCGGATCTGAGGGCGGAACAGGCACAGCTCTACGCGGTCTACAAGACGTGGTGTCAGAATGAGGGCGCCCCGGCCGTCTCGTCCCGGGCCTTCGCGGCACGGGTCCGAGAAGTGGTGGGACTTGCGTCGCCCAAGGAGATGATCCTGTCCAACCAGCGCAAGTACTACCCGGGCATCGGACTGGTCGCCGACGAGGAGACACCATGAGCGCCCTCATAGAAGAGGACGAGATCATCCACGAGGTCGACTTCGTCTGGCTCGAGGACATCGGCGAACTGGACTACGTACGCCAGAGCCTGGACCGACTGCCCACCCGTCGGGGCAGGCCCGCCTACCACCGCAACGGCCGTATGGTCGGCTACGCCCTGCTCGGTCCGGGAGCCAAGCCGTCGCGGTCCTCGGGAACGTTCCGCCGCCGGGTGTTCTGGCTGCTGCCGCACGACAGGGACACCGTCCCCGACGGGCTGTACGCCACCGGGGCACCCGCTGAGGCGGTGGATCCGCGCACGCTGGCGCCGGGCAGCAAGGGGCGCAAGACCGAGCGGTCGGAGGGCGGCCCGCCGTCGTCGACGGCTCGGGGGCGGGGGATCTCACTGCCGTTGTGAGGTCGGCCGGAGGTCTGGGAGGGGACCGACCGGCCTGTGCGGTGCTTGTGACGTGCTGGGTACTGGGGAGGACCGGCCGTGGGTGTTACGCGCGGGAACGAGCGGCAGGGGCCGTGGGACGCGTGTTCGCGGGTTCGGGGCCGTAGACGGTCCGTACGGTCCGGCGACACCGCCTGCGGGCTCGGATGCGTGAGCCTCGCAGGCGGTGGGTGGTTGCGGTAGGGCCGGGGCGCGATGATGCCGTGGCTGTCACTCCTGGTCGACCGGTCCCGTGATCGTCGAGGTGAACACCCGCTCCCCGTCCTGTTCTCCGATGACCTCCACGGTCATCAGCCCGTTGCTCTCGGGCGACACGTGCGTGATCTCGATCCAGCAGGGCCGGTCGAGTTCGGCGTAGCGGAAGAAGTCGGTGGAGGCGTTCGCGGGGACCATGCGGTGCGGGGCGACCAGGGTGGAGGCGGCCTGGCGGGCGCCTTCCAGCAGGACCATTCCCGGCAGGTGGTCGTCCGCGTGGTCGAAGAAGATCGGGTGGTCGAGGTCCGGGGTGAGCAGCCAGCGCGAGGGGCTGTCGGTGGCGGAGAGCACCACGTCGGTGCGTGCGGTGCGGCCCACGGTGACAGGAGCGAGGGGAGCCCGGTCCGCGCGCAGGTCGAAGGGCGCGCCCGACCAGGCTCGGTGGTTCGAGCGCAGCCGGGTGTACACGGCCGGCGGGATGGACGAGAAGGAGCCCGCTCCGTTGGCCACGAGGACGCCTTCGCGGCGGATGGACAGTTCCAGCCGCAACCAGCCGGCCACCCCACGACGCCAGGTGATCTCGGTTGCTCTCGCGTCGAGTTCGAAGTCGGTCGGGCTCGAGGTGATGCGCAGTTCGGGCAGGTAGGTCGTGTAGCTGAGGTTCCACAGGACGAAGCGGTGGCTGAGGGGCACTCCGAGCTCGGCGTGGGCGAGGAACATGCCCGCCTGCCGAAACGTCTCTGCAACCTGAAGGGGATCGTGCCGGTTGCCGTCGTTGCCGTTGAAGAGCGTGTGTGCGCGAGGCCACTGCCCGGTCAGGGAGAACCTCTGATCGTCGCGCGCGGTGCAGCCCGTGAGGAACACCTCGGCGAGGCTGGCCCGGTGGACGTACTCCTTCGGGACCGTGGTGGTCAGCCTCGGCAGTGCGGGCAGTTCGACGCCGCGCTGAGTGGTGTCAAGACCCATCGAAGACCCCCGTCTTGAAGCTATGTTCGACGACGACTCATAAGATACGGACCTACCGGTTTTCTTGGATCCGCCGCTAGGTAAAAGGTTGGGCAAGCGTCTCCCGGGCGACTGAACGAAACGTTCCGTTAGGGATGGTTTAAACGCGCATTTTCAGGCGTTGACAAAGCACTTGGAAGGCGTGAAAGGTGCGTACCGGCACAGAGCTCCGCTGTGGCATGATCAAGTCAATCGGATTAACAAACCTGTTCTGCGGTTTTCTTTGAGCTCGATCACCGCCTACTGGAGGTAGCGATGCAGAACCGATCCGCTCCTGTTGTGCTCGATCCTTCTGGCCAGAACCTGCACGCCGAGGCCGCCCGGCTGCGCGAACTCGGGCCGGTCGTCCAGGTGGAGCTCCCGGGTGGCGTGACGGCCTGGTCGGTGAACCGGCTGGACCTGATCAAGCAGGTGATGACGAACCCGATGGTGTCCAAGGACGCCTACCGGCACTGGCCCGCGTGGATCGAGGGCGAGGTCGACGATTCCTGGCCACTGGCGATGTGGGTGTCGGTGCGCAGCATGCTCACCGCCTACGGCGAGGAGCACACCCGACTGCGCAAGCTCGTCGCCGGGGTGTTCACCACCCGGCGTGTGGCCGAACTCCAGCCACGCATCAGCGAGATCACCGACGAGCTGCTCACCCGGCTGGAGCGGACGCCACCGGGACAACCCGTGGACATCCGCCGGGAGTTCGCCTACGAGCTGCCCATACGCCTGATCTCGGAGATGCTCGGCCTGGAAGGAGGGGAGCGCGACAGCTTCCACGGGGTGGTGAACGTACTGTTCACCACCTCCACCACTCCGGAGATGGCGCAGAAGAACCAGGCCGAGCTGTACGGGCTGCTGAACGACCTGGTCGGACGCAAGCGAGCGCAGCCGGCGGCCGACCTCACCAGCGCCCTGATCGCCGTACGCGACGAGGACGGTGACGGTCTGACGGAGAAGGAACTCGTGGACACCCTCCACCTGGTCCTCGGAGCGGGCCACGAGACCACCGTCAACCTTCTCGACCACGCCATCCACGCCCTGCTCACCCATCCCGAGCAGCTCGCACTCGTCCGGGAGGGCCGAGTCCCCTGGGACGCGGTGGTGGACGAGACGCTGCGCTACCACGCACCGGTGGCCAACATCCCGCTGCGGTTCGCCGTGCGGGACGTCGAACTGGACGGCACCGTCATCCCGGCGGGGGAACCGATTCTGTTGTCGCTCGTCGCCGCGGGCCGCTGCCCGGTCACGCACGGGACCGACGCCGGCGCGTTCGACGTCACCCGTCCCACGCGCCGCGAGCACCTGGCCTTCGGCCACGGGGTGCACCACTGTGTGGGCCGTCCGCTGGCCATGAGCGAGGCGACGATCGCGCTGCCCGCTCTCTTCGAACGCTTCCCGGCGATACGACTGGCCGTGCCGTCCGGTGAGTTGAACCTGTCCGAGTCGTTCATCTCCAGCGGTCACACCGGCCTGCCGGTGGTGCTGGTGCCCGCTGCCTGAGCAGGTGTCATTCCGTCCCGCCCTCACAGGGAGACTTCCATGCCACTGCCCGCACTGCGCATTCTTCGTCTGGCCGCGGTGAACATCGACGGCGTCCTGCTCAACGACTCCTTCAGCCCCGTGATCCACCGTTTCGTCGTCGGACGGGGGCTCGCCTACACGCCCGAAGTGGAGCAGATGTTCTTCTCCCGGTCGCGGCTGACCGCCGCCCGGATGTTCGTCGAGATGACGGGCGGCACGGCGACCGAGGAGGAGGTGATCGCGGCCTACTTCGCCGAACGCGAGGCGTATCTGCGCGCGCATCCGGTCCAGGTGGCCGACGGAGCGCTCGCGCTCCTGCACCGCCTGAGCGCCCTCGGACTGGACGTCGTGTGCTACGGCGGGCTGGACGAGAGCCACTTCGAGCGTCACCTCGGCTCGTGGTCCGCGTGCTTCACCGAGCCCCGGTACATCTGCACCGACGGCTTCCGCCCCGGCATCCAGGAGATCATCGGCCGTTTCGGGCTCACCAGCCAGCAGGTCCTCTTCATCGACGACGTGGCGACGTTCGCCGAACGGGCCAGGGAGCTGGACGTGCCCTTCATCGGGCATCCCAGCCCCTTCCCGCACGGGTTCCAGCGGTCTCTCATGCGGGAGGCCGGTGTCCGCTACCTGACGCGGACCCTGTCAGCCATCGACGAGCCGATGGTGCGCGCCCTCGACCTCGACGCCGCGAACGGGACCGTCTGGCGGCGCGAGGGCGGTCCCGAAGCCGGTGGTGTGCCCCTGGTGAGCGAGGTGCTGTCATGACCGGTGACGAGTTGCTTCCCCTCGCCGGAAAGACCGTGCTCATCACGGGCGCCAGCAGCGGCATCGGAGCGGCCGCGGCACGGGTGTTCGCGCAGCAGGGGGCCGCCGTTGTTCTGACGGCCCGCCGGGAGAGCCGGCTGCGGGACCTTGTGGCGGAGCTGTGCCACAAGGGCATGGAGGCGAGTTACCGCGTCGCGGACGTGCGCGACGGCGACCAGATCCGGCGGGCCGTGGAGTACGCGGTCGAGCGTCACGGCCGTCTGGACGGAGCGTTCAACAACGCCGGCGCCGGGGTGGAGAAGGTTCCCCTGCACCGGCTGGAGGACTCGGCGTACGACCTCGTCATGGAGACGAACGTGCGGGGCGTGTGGAACTGCATGCGCCACGAGATCACGGCGATGCTGGCGGGTGACGGGGGTGCGATCGTGAACACCAGCAGTGTGGGCGGGCTGGTCGCGTCCTCGACGGCCGCGCCGTACATAGCCGCCAAGCACGCCGTGATCGGCCTGACCAAGGCGGCCGCGGTGGAGTACGCCGCGCACGGCATACGGGTCAACGCGATAGCACCGGGCCTGACGCGCTCCGAGATGGTCGACGAGTGGTTCGCCCGCACCCCCGGAGCGGAGAAGCGCGCGCTCCAGTCCGCTCCGCAGGGCCGGGCCGCGGATCCGGCCGAGGTCGCGGAGACGGCCGCCTGGCTGTGCAGCGACAAGGCGAGCTTCGTGACGGGTGCGACGCTCCCCGTGGACGGAGGCCGTACCGCCTGGTGAAACCGCTTGCCCGGTCTTGTCGTCACTCCCCCCTGCCAACGCCCGTGGAACGGGCCCGCGGGGCGGCAGGTGACGACAGAACCCGGCGCGGAACTTGCTGCCGTGCAGCGGTTACCACTGTCGGGCTCGGGGAATCCGGGCTCAAAGAGGGTAAGGTACGTAACATGCGGTTTTAATTTCTGACTTAGGAGGCCCCCATGGCGCGGCAGGAACGTGCAGTACGGACCCGTCGTGCTGTTATCCAGGCCGCCGCCGAGGTCTTCGCGGAGCGGGGCTACGCCGCCGCCACCATCGCGGAGATCCTCGAGCGGGCCGGGGTGACCAAGGGCGCTCTGTACTTCCACTTCGACTCCAAGGAAGCCCTTGCACGGGGGGTCATCGGCACCCAGATCGCGACCGACGTCTGGGCGCCGCGCGAGCTGAAGCTCCAGGAGTGGGTGGACGTCGGCATGACGCTGGCCTACCAGATACCCAGGGACATCATCCTCCTGGCGGGCATCCGTCTCTCGGCGGACCTCCAGGGCCGCCGTCTGTTCGGGAGTGCCTGGCCCGCCTGGATCGAGGTGTCGACCAAGTATCTGAGCGAGGCCAAGGAGCGGGGTGAGGTGCTCCCGCACGTCGTCCCGTCCGAGACGGCGGAGTGCTTCCTGGGAGCATGGCTGGGGACGCAGATGTTCTCCGAGGCGAACTCCGACTGGTCGGACCTGAGCGAGCGCGTCTCCATCCTGTTCAACCACATGCTGCCGGCCATCGCCACACCCGCGGCGTTGATCAGACTCGACACGGCACCCGACCGGGGAGCCCGTATCGTCGAGGAGTCGATGCGTCTGTCGGAGACCGTCGCGCTCGTGGCCTCCGAGGGCTGACACCCGGTGAGGGTCCTGTGAAGGGGGCCCTTACCAAACCTTCTGCGTGGTTTGGTTGTCTCGGCTGTTGTGCTCCCTGCCGCCGGACACTTTTCGCCGTGCCGCTGCTGGAAGCGTCGGAAGCGTCGGCCAGGGTGAAGGGCCTGAAGGGGCCTGATCGCACCTGACTGGTATCAGACCAGTTGTGCTGTTTTTGTGAGCGCCCCCGGGGCGTCTTGCGAAGCCGTGAGCGCCCCTTGTGGCCGTGACCAGGGAGTCATGCGCCATACGCTCCGAAGCGGCGCGAGGGGCACACTGTCACTCCTCTAGTAAACCAACCAATCATGCGGTTTGCTATGGTGGATAACGGAAAGCCGCAGGCCCTGAGGGAAGCGGACTGATTTATTCCGTATTCCGCTGGACCCCAGGAGGAGGACGCGATGGTCAAGCAGGTACGAGCGGCGCGTACTCGTCGGACCCTCATCGTCGCGGCGGCCGAGGTCTTCGCCGACGAGGGGTATGCGTTGGCCACCCTGCCTGCCATCAGCAAGCGGGCCGGCGTGAGCGCCGGGGCCCTGCATTTCCATTTCGCCAGCAAGGACGCTCTGGCCAGGGAGGTGGAGAGCGCGGCGGCGGAGTCCGTGGAGAAGCTGGCCGAGAACTGTCGCTCGGGGGCGGGGACCTCGCTGCAGTCGCTCGTGCACGCCACCTCCAGCATGCTGCTCGCGGTCGCCGGCGACCCGGTGGTCAGGGCGGGTTTCAAGCTGTGCAACGATCCGTCCCGCAAGAACGGGGCTGAGATGCTGCACTGGTGGCGCGCCTGGGTCCAGGGCCTCGTCGTGCAGGCGCGGGGTGCGGGGGAACTCGCGGAAGGCGTCTCGGCCGATGTCGCCACCACCGCGATCGTGGCCGCCACGCTCGGCTTCGAGGCGCTCGGCACGACGGACCCCGAGTGGCTCTCGGCCGAGCGCCTGGCGCAGTTCTGGACGTTCATCCTGCCCCGGTTGGCGGCCTCTCCTGACCATGCGGTGGCGCTGGAAGTCTTCGAACGAGTCGACGAAGTGACGGGCCGAGTAAAACAGTCCGAACGGTCTGGTAATTGACGGGTCAAGCGATGGATCCCACTCCACTCTTTCCGTGTCTGTGGACTGGACCTTCAAACAATATGCCCCTGTATGCGGCTTATTCCGTTCTCTCTCGGGTGTGGCTGGAGCATAAGTAGGGTGCCCGGTTTGGTATTGACATACCGCCCGTGCTGTTTTTTACTCGGAGTGCTAGGGAACGGCTCTAGAACGGCACCAGAGGACGGGGGACACGGCGTGGACATCGACGTACTCGGCACACTCGCCGTACGCGAGAAGGGCGTGTCGATCACACCGACCGCCCCCAAGCCGCGACAGGTGCTCGCACTGCTGGCCCTGCACGCCGACCAGGTCGTGCCGGTGGGCGTGCTGACCGAGGAGCTGTGGGGTGCCGAGCCACCGCGCAGCGCGCGGCCCACACTCCAGACCTACATCCTTCAGCTGCGGGAGCTGATCACCGTGGCGCTGGAGGACGGCGCCGGCGAGACCGCGGACGGGGGCGGCGACCGGCGGTCGGCCAAGGACGTGCTGCTGACCGTGCCCGGCGGCTATCTGCTGAAGAGCGCTCAGGGCACCAGCGACGTACGGGAGTTCGAGCGGCTCGCCGGTACGGGATACCGGGCCATGGACGCCGAGGACTACCCCCAGGCCGCCCGCCTGCTGCGCGATGCCCTCACCCTGTGGACCGGCCCGGCCCTCGCCGACGTGCACACCGGCACCCATCTCCAGACGCAGGTCAAACGGCTCGAGGAGAGCCGGCTGTGTGCTCTGGACCAGCGCATCGAGGCCGACCTCAGACTCGGCCGGCACCGCGAGCTGCTCGCCGAACTGACCGTACTGGTCAGCCGTTACCCCACCCACGAGAGCCTGTGCGGCCAGTACATGCTGGCCCTCTACCGCTCCGGGCGCCGCGGTGAGGCACTCGACGCCTACCAGCGGCTGCGCGCCACCCTGGTGCGCACGCTCGGCCTGGAGCCGTCGTCCGCGCTGGGCAAACTACAGCGCTCCATCCTGATGTCCGGCCCCGAGACCGCGCCCGCCGCGCGCCTCGCGCAGACGGCCCCGGTCACGCCGGTGGGCTGACCGGCCTGACCGCGGGTGGGCCGACCGACCGGATGCGCCGGCCGGTCGGCCCGTCGAACGTTCCCTCTACCAGCGATCGAGCACCGCTTTAGTCCGGCGGTGCAGCGTTGATCACACCTGGAGGAGGGGGGTCACGCATGTCGTCACAGCGGATGCACTCCAGCCGGCACACGGTGTCAGTGGCCGCTCCCGCCGGAGTGGTCTACGGCCTGCTCGCCGACGCCCCCCGCTGGCCGGTCTTCCTGCCCTCCCACGTCCACGTCGAGCGGACGCGGTTCGACGGCCACGAGGAACACCTGCGGGTGTGGGACGTACACGCCGACCACGTGCGCTCCTCCGTCGCGCGGCGGGTACTGCGGCCGCAGCTGCGCTCCATCGACTTCGAGCAGGAGGACACCTTCCTGCCCGGCGCCCCCACGTCCGGTAGCTGGACCGTCGAGGCCGAGGGCGAGGAACGGTCCCTGGTGACCCTGCGGCACGACCGGCCCTCCGGTCCCGGTGAGCCGCCCGGCGCGCTGGAGGCGGACGTACGCGCCCAGCTGGCCGTGCTGCGGGAGACGGCCGAGCACTGGGAGAAACTGGACGAGTTGCTGCTGTCATTCGAGGACAGCGTGCACGTCGAGGGGCCGCTGGAACTCGTCTACGACTTCCTCTACCGCATCGAGGACTGGGTCGAGCTGATCCCGCACGTCGAGTGGGCCGGGGTGACCGAGGACCAGCCCGGCGTCCAGGTCGCCGCGCTGGACACCTGCGCCACGGAGACGGGGGAGACGGTCACCACCGAGACCGTACGGCTGTGCTTCCCGCACGCCGGACGGATCGTCTACAAGGAGACCGTGACGCCCGAACTGATCGCGGCTCACATCGGGGAGTGGTACCTGGACCCGGACGAGTCCGGGGTGCGGGTGGTCTCCGCCCATCACGTCATGCTGCGCGAGGAGGCCGTGGAGGCCGTCCTGGGCGAAGGCGCCCTTCTCGTGGACGCCCGCCGGTATGTGCGCGAGTGGCTGGGCCGGGCCGGCACCGAGGCGCTGGCGCTGGCCAAGTGGCATGCCGAGAGCGCCGTACGCCGGTTGCGATGAGCGCGCCGGGGAGTATGGCGGGCACCGCAACGACGAGGAGGACGAGGAGGTCGGCGATGGCCCTCACGCAGGCGTATGCCGAGGTGCAGGCGCCGGTCGGGGTGGCGCTGCGGGCGCTGCGGCTGGAGGCGCTGCTGGGTGATCCCCGCGATCCTGCCAACCCTTATGGGCGGCCCGCGTTGTGGGCTTCGGCGGGGGCGTGTCCCGAGCCGCCCGGGGGTCTTGCCGGTGCCGGGGTCCTTGCCGGGGTCCTTGCCGGGGGTGAGCCGGAGCTGGGTGCGCGGCCGTCGGGTGGGGCGTTGGCGCCGGACCAGTTGGCTCGTGCCCTGCGGCCCGTGTTCCGGCGGGACCTGGCGCTCGGGCATGCCTGGGGCGTTCGGCCTCTGTCGAGCGGTCCGGAGCCGGTGGCTGCCTTGCTGGGGTCGGCGGCGCTGATCGCGGCGGCCGGTGGTGTGCTGCGTGGGGTGGCGCGGATCGTGGACGGGCTCGGGCGGCACGAGTCGGGGGTTGGGCAGTGGCGGCCCGTGCTTGCTTCGGCGTTCGGGGATCTGCTGGCTTGTGAGAGTTTGACGACGGTGGGGTTGCGGGGGGTCCGTGCGGGGGTCCGTGCCGGTGCGTTGGGGGGCACCCGGCCTTCGGCCGGGTCTGGGGTTCCCACCCGCACCACCTGCACCACCCGTGCTGATTCGTGGTCGGGTGCGGGTGGCCCCTGTGGGGGTTTCGCGTCGTCGGCGGGTGCTGGTTCATGGGTGGGGGCGGGTGGCCCTCGTGGGGACGTTGAGCCGTCGGCGGGTGCTGGTTCGTGGGTGGGGGCGGGTGGCCCTCGTGGGGACGTTGAGCCGTCGGCGGGTGCTGGTTCGTGGGTGGGGGCGGGTGGCCCTCGTGGGGACGTTGAGCCGTCGGCGGGTGCTGGTTCGTGGGTGGGGGCGGGTAGCTCTTGTGGGGACGTTGAGCCGTCGGCGTGGGTGGGGGGTGGGGTTTGGGCTGTGGTTGGTGTTGTGGGGTATGTCGTGCCGTTGTTGGTCGGTGAGGTGCTGGACGATCTTGAGCTGGTGCTGAACGAGTGTGGGTTCGGGGCGGACAGTCCTGAGCGGCGTACGTTGGCGAAGCTGGCCCGGGACCGGGCGGTGGCGCGGGTCGACTGGGCGGCGGCGGCCTCCTGGCAGCAGCTGATCGTGCGCGGGCTGGCCGAGCTGACCGACCCCGCGCGGCACGGTGAACGCCCGGAGCTCAGCGGGCTGTTCCGGCTCGAGGACGCCGATGCCGGGGACGGGGACTGCCACGGTGTCCTCGCGGCCACGCTCGCCGGTGCGACCGCCCGCCTCGACGGCGACGGGGACCAGGTCACCGCCGCGCTCGCCCGCGTCGCCCGGCGGCTGGTGACCGAGCAGCGGGCGCTGCGGGTCGCCTGCGGTCCCGACGCCTCGCACGACCCGGCCGATCCGGCGGCACGGGCGCTGGCGGACCGGCACGCCCTGCTGTTGCTGGCCGCGGCCGTACTCGGGGTACGGGAGGCGGCTGAGAACACGTGGGTACGGTTCCTCGGCGGCCCGCACTGGGCGCTGCTCGCGCTGGGCCGTATCACCGAGCGGCTCGGCGCCCCGCTGCCCGGCCGCACGCCCGATCCGCACCCCGCTGTCTGGGCCGAGCTCGCCGAGCGGAGCGGGCACGGCGTCGACTGCGACCTGTACGCCACCAAGCTGCTGTGGTGACCGGGACCAGCGGGCACCTCCCGCCGCCCGGCCACGTCGCCGGTCCCGAGGGGCCCTGGGACGAGGTGCAGGAGCGGATCGAGGAGACGGGCCGCGCCGTGGTGCACACCACCTGGGGCCAATGGCTGACCGCCGCCCTGCTCGACCCCGGGCTGCGCGAACTGCTCGGCCGTGACTGGCCGCGCTACCGGCAGCATCCCGCCCCGGCCGGGCGGCTGAGCTTCGCCGTCTCGCGGGTGGTCGTCAAGCACACGGTCGCCGCGGCCCTCCAGGTCCCCCCGTCCGCACTCGACCTCGCCTATCTGCCGGGCGGGCGGCCCGTACTGCGTGGGCTGGGCACGGAGCTGCACATGAGTCTCACGCACACCGACGAGCTGATCGTGGTCGGCGTGAGCCGGGTGGGGCCGATCGGGGTGGACGCCGAACCCGCCGCGCGCCGGGTCTCCTTCGAGCTGCTGCGCGACCACGCGTGCACCCCGGAGGAGGCCGAGCTGCTCGCCGCCCTGCCCGACGGCGAGCGCACCGACCGGTTCCTGCGGCTGTGGACGCTGAAGGAGGCGTACACCAAGGCGCTCGGTCAGGGCATGCGGCGGCGGTTCGCCGCGTTCGGTTTCCGCTGGGACGAGTCGGGGGCCGCCGTGCTGACCGACGACGCCGCCCGCGAGTGGTCCTTCGCCACGCATCTCGTCCAGGGGCGCTTCCTGGTGAGTGAGGCGCACCGCCGGAGCGCGCGGGCGGAGGCGGATGCGCCCGGTGTGCCCGTTTCACCACCCGTGGAGTCGGGTCCGGTGCCGAGTCCGGCGCCGGAGGCGGTGCCCGATCCGTTGCCCGACGCACGCATCATAGGTTTCCCGGGGCCGCGGGGCTCCGGTGGGCGATGAGGCGGGGCGGCCGGACGCGGTCAGCCGTGCGGATCCGGGCGATGTGCGAGAGAGCCGTGTCGGAAACCGTGGTGCGGGAACGGGCCGTACCGGAACCCGCGATGCGAGGACGAGCCGTGCAGAAACGATTCGAGAAGGAGGGCAGGGGGCTGGTCCGCCCTGCCGTGGCAGCGGAACGCGGCGCCCGGGGGAGCGGATGAGCAGCCATCACTCGCACGCGGGCGCCGTTCTCGCCGTGGTCCATGAGCCGTCCGGTACGCAGTCGTGGGCGCCGCTCGCCTTCGAGCTGTGCGGTCTCGGCGCCGCCGAGGCCGAGTCCGTCGCCGCCCGGATCGCCGAGCGCCATCGCGCCTACCACGTCGAACTGGACGCCGAACGCCCCGGCCGGCCCCTGCTGCGCCTCACCCGCGTCGACCCGGCGCGGGACGACGGCCCGCTCACCCCGGAACTGATGGCCGACCTGCTGGCCTCGCCCACGGTGGGCACCGTCCCGGTGACCGGGCACCAGCGCCAACTGCTGCTCGCGTCGGTGACCGGGCAGGGCGGGCCCGGCCGCCATGTGGAGCAGCTGTTCTGGGACTGGGCGGGGCCGCTGGACCTCACCCGGTTCATCACCGCCTGGCAGTCCGTCGCCGAACGGGAAGCCGTGCTGCGGGCGTCCTTCGACTGGGCGGGCGCCGCGCGGCTGGTGCTGCACGACCGGTCCGTGGTGGAGGTCGTACGCCATGTGCACACCGCGGTCGGCTGGAGCGAACTGCTCCGGCAGGACCGGGCGCGCGGCTTCGAGCTGTACCGGCCCGGGCTGCTGCGGGTGTCCCTGCTCGACGGGCCGCCGGACACCACGGGGACGGGACGGTCGCCCACCCGGGTTCTGGTGACCTATCACCGGGCCCTGCTCGACGAGCGCGGCGCCCGGCTCCTCGTCCGCGAGTTCTACCGGTCGTACCTCTCGAGCGGGGTGCTGCCGGGCGGCGACCGGCGGCCCGACATCCGCGACCACGCCGAGTGGCTCGCCGAGCAGGACCCGCACGCCGCCCGGGAGTTCTGGACGGCCGCCGCGCCGCCCCCGGGCACCGCGGTCAGCCCGGGCCGTCCCGGCGGGCCGCCCCGGCACGCCGTCGGGGCCGGCCGGATCCAGCGCCGGCTCCGGCCGCCCCAGACCTCCCGGCTGCGTTCCTGGGCGGTGAGCCGGGGGGCGGGGGAGAGCAGCGCCCTGCACGTGGTGTGGGCCCTGCTGCTGTACCGGGCGGCGAGCGGCGACGGACCGCTGCCGGTCGCCTTCGGCGTGCACCTCTCCGGCCGGGACATGTCGCTGCGGGCCGCGGCCGGCATCCCCGGGCTGCTGGGCAACCCGCTGCCGATGACGGTCACCGTCGATCCCTCGGCGCCCCTGGTGGACCTGCTGCTCCAGGTGCGCGACGCCGCGCTCGACCTGACCCCTTACGCCTGGGTGTCCGGCGACCGGATCAGGGAGTGGACCGGGCGGGGCGACGACACCGACCTCACCGAGACCACCGTCCGCTTCGACAGCCACCCCGAGCTGCCGGACAACCTGCGGGCCGAACTGAAGGCGCAGGGCATCCGGGTGGGCGTCCCGCAGAGCGCGAGCGGTGACACGAGTCTGCCGGTCACCCTCGTCGCGCACTACGACACCGAGGGCGGCCTGGTGCTGACCGCCCTGTACGACCGGGCCCGGTTCGCGGACACCGACGCCTCGGGGACGCTGTCGCAGTGCATGCAACTGCTGCGCAGCCTGCCCGACCGGAACGAACGGACCACCGTCGCCGACGTGCTGGGGCTGCTGCGGGCCGTCGAGGTCCCCCGGATGACGCGGCGCGGCCCCGGCTTCGGCCAGCTGGCACTGGCCGTGCTGCGCGCCGGGGATCCTCAGGCGGACGTCGTCTGCCTGGTCGCGGTCCCCGGGGTCACGCCCGGCGCGTACGAGTTGCTGGCACGCGAGCACGAGGGGCCCGAGCGGATCGTGTCGCTCAGCATGGCGGGACCGACCGGCCCGTCGCCCGCCACTCTCTTCGAACTGCTGGATCCGGGGCGGCGGTTGGTGGTGTGCGGCAGCGGGCCCGCCGGCCCGACCGCCTACGAGATCGCCCGTATGGCGGCGGAGCGCACGGGTGAGGTCCCGACGGTGGTCATGACCGGGGTCGGCGGTCCGTCGGAGAGCGCCCGCGCGCTGTCGGAGGCACTGCGGGCGGTGCGCACGCGCAGCGCGTGAGGCCGTGGCCCGGCCGGATGGCGGTTGCTGCGTGCGGCTGTGGGCCGGCGGCCGGGGCGCCCGCGCGCCGCAGGAGGCGCTGCGGGCGGTGCTGCGGGCGGTGCTGCGGGCGGTGCGTGCGCAGCGCGTTGAGAGGGCGGCCCGGCCCGGTGGCGCCCTGGCAGGCCCCCGGTCGACCGCGCTTCGAGTGGGCCGAGAGTTGCTCTTGAGCCGCATGCCGGACGGTGGCGAAAACGCTGGAGGAGGCGGCATGGGGGACACGGACCGCGAGGAGCCGGCCCTGCGCGTCGAGCGGGGGCGGGCGAGCGACGAAGAACTGGCCGCGCTCACCGTCGTACTGCTCGCGCTGAGCGGTCGGGCGGCGGACGAGGACCAGGACAGGCGGCCGGTCAACGGTTCCCGGTGGTGGCGACGGCCGGAGAACTACCGGGGATCGCGCAGCTGGCAGTGACGGGATGCTCCGCCCCTCAGAAAGGGATCTGACGAACATGTCGACGACGATTGCCTCTGCTTCGGCTCCGGCCGAGGCCGGCCCGGCCGACATCCGCGGCCGTGTCGCGGAGTTGCACGCGACCCGCGCACGGGCGCTCGCGGGCCCGAGCGAGAAGGCGACCCAGGCGCAGCACGCCAAGGGCAAGCTGACGGCCCGGGAGCGCATCGAGCTGCTGGTGGACCCGGGTTCCTTCCAGGAGGTCGAGCAGCTGCGCCGGCACCGGGCGACCGGTTTTGGGCTGGAGGCGAAGAAGCCGTACACCGACGGTGTCATCACCGGGTGGGGGACGGTGGAGGGGCGTACGGTCTTCGTGTACGCCCATGACTTCCGGATCTTCGGCGGTGCGCTGGGCGAGGCCCATGCCACGAAGATCCACAAGATCATGGACATGGCCATCGCGGCCGGGGCGCCGCTGGTGTCGCTCAACGACGGTGCGGGCGCCCGTATCCAGGAGGGCGTCTCCGCGCTGGCCGGCTACGGCGGGATCTTCCAGCGCAACACCAAGGCGTCCGGGGTCATCCCGCAGATCAGTGTGATGCTCGGCCCGTGCGCGGGCGGGGCCGCCTACTCGCCCGCCCTGACGGACTTCGTGTTCATGGTCCGCGAGACCTCGCAGATGTTCATCACCGGCCCGGACGTCGTGAAGGCCGTCACCGGCGAGGAGATCAGCCAGAACGGGCTCGGCGGCGCCGACGTGCACGCCGAGACCTCCGGCGTGTGCCACTTCGCGTACGACGACGAGGAGACCTGCATCGCCGAGGTGCGCTACCTCCTCTCGCTGCTCCCGCAGAACAACCGCGAGAACCCCCCGCACGTGGCGACCGCCGACCCCGCCGACCGGCGCGGTGAGGCGCTGCTGGACCTGGTGCCGCTCGACGGCAACCGGCCTTACGACATGACGCGGGTCATCGAGGAGATCGTCGACGACGGCGAGTACCTCGAGGTCCACGAGCGCTGGGCGCGCAACATCATCTGCGCCCTGGCCCGGCTCGACGGACACGTGGTCGGAATCGTCGCCAACCAGCCGCAGAGTCTTGCCGGTGTGCTCGACATCGAGGCGTCCGAGAAGGCCGCGCGCTTCGTGCAGATGTGCGACGCCTTCAACATTCCGATCGTGACGCTGCTGGACGTGCCCGGCTTCCTGCCCGGTGTCGACCAGGAGCACGGCGGGATCATCCGGCACGGCGCGAAGCTGCTGTACGCCTACTGCAACGCCACCGTGCCGCGCATCTCGCTGATCCTGCGCAAGGCGTACGGAGGTGCCTACATCGTCATGGACAGCCAGTCCATCGGCGCCGACCTCACCTACGCCTGGCCGACCAACGAGATCGCCGTGATGGGCGCGGACGGCGCGGCCAATGTGATCTTCCGGCGTCAGATCGCCGAGGCCGAGGACCCCGAGGCCATGCGGCAGCAGATGGTCCAGGAGTACAAGTCCGAGCTGATGCATCCCTATTACGCGGCCGAGCGCGGCCTGGTCGACGATGTCATCGACCCGGCCGAGACGCGCCAGGTGCTGATCCGGTCCCTGGCGATGCTGCACCTCAAGCACGCGGAGCTGCCCTCCCGGAAGCACGGCAACCCCCCGCAGTAACCCCGGACATAGAAGACCGGAGAGTCTGTTTATTCTGCACTTACCATTCATCTCGGTCCGTTCTTGCGGCCCCTTGTCGGTGAGTGTCGCTGGGGACGAAATGGTGCATAGGTCCTGACGGGCGGGTGGCTGAGTGTCAGCTCGCCTGCCTGGCAGGGTTTTTGGCAGGTCGGGTGGGGTGTCGAGGTCCGCTCCATGATTGCTAGCAACTTGTTAAAAACAGAACAGATGGTTTGGTATTGACATACCGTTCGTGCTGTTTTTAAATCGTGGAGTGCCAGCAGCGCACGTGGACTAGGGAGACGGCGTGGACATCGACGTACTGGGCGCACTGGACGTGAGGGAGAACGGGGTCTCCATCGCCCCGACGGCCCCGAAGCCGCGGCAGGTCCTGGCGCTGCTGGCCCTGCACGCCGACCGGGTTGTACCGGTCGCCTCACTCATCGAGGAACTGTGGTCGGGCAGGCCGCCGCGCAGCGCCCGCACCACCCTCCAGACCTACGTGCTACAGCTGCGCGAGCTCATCGCCGCGGCGCTCGCGCACGACGCCGGGCGGGAACCCGGCGCCGCGCCCGAGAGCCGTACCGCGAAGGACGTGCTGCTGACCCTGCCCGGCGGGTATCTGCTCTCCTCCGGCGGCGGGACCAGCGACGTACGGGAGTTCGAGCGGCTGGCCGGCACGGGCTACCGGTCCATGGACGCGGGCGACTTCGCGGGGGCCTCCCGCACGCTGCGCTCCGCCCTGGACCTGTGGTCCGGATCCGCCTTCGCCGACGTGCAGACCGGCCCGCAGCTCGCCATGGAGGCAAAGCGGCTCGACGAGAGCCGGCTGTGCGCGCTGGACCAGCGCATCGAGGCCGACCTGCGGCTCGGGCGGCACCGCGAGGTACTGGCGGAGCTGACCGTCCTGACCAGCCGTTACCGCACCCACGAGACCCTGCACGCCCAGTTCATGCTCGCGCTGCACCGCTCCGGCCGGCGCGGGGAGGCCCTTGCCGTCTACCAGCAGCTGCGCACCACCCTCGGGCGGGACCTGGGACTGGAGCCGTCGCCCCGGCTGCGCCGGCTCCAGCACTCGATCCTGATGGCCGCGCCGGAGACCGCGCTCGGCCCGACGGCGCCGGGCCCCGTAGCGCCCGCACCGCAGGTGCCGCCGGTCGCGCAGGGCGGTCGGCTGGCGCCGACCCGCTGAATCCTTGCGAACCTTGGAGGCCTCCACCATGACCAGTGAGCCGACGGCGCCCACCGGTGCCCCGGGCGACGTCCTCGCGGAGCTCACGGCCGTGCTGGCCGACCTCCTGCACGTCGAACCCGACCGGATCGACCCGGAGCAGCCCTTCCAGGCCCTCGGCCTCGACTCCATGCTCACCATCGAGTTCGTGACGGCCCTGGGCGCCCGCTTCGGCATCCGGATCGCCGCCGCGGTGCTCTACGACCATCCGACCCCGGCCGCGCTCGCCCGCCATGTCACGGACGTACGCTCGCAGACCGGGCCCCGGCCCCCCGCCCCGGATCCCGGCGCCGCCGGGGCCGTGCTCCAGGTGCTGCGCGAACAGCTGGCGCGGATCCTGCACTGCGCTCCCTGGGAGATCGACCCCGGCGCGGACTTCGCCGAGCTCGGCATCGACTCCATCCTCGCCGCGGAGTTCGTCGCCGGCATCAACCGCGCCTACGGCCTCACCGAGCGGCCCGTCACCGTCTACGACCACCCCAGCCTCGCCGCCATGGCGTCCTTCGTCGCCAACCGCTCCACGGGCCCGCTGACCGGAACGCCGGTGCTGCCCGGCGCGGGCACACGGGCCGCGACCGCGACCGCGGGCCGGGGCGCGTCCCGGCCGCCGCTGACCCCCGACGAGCTGGACGCGCTGCTCGACGCGGTGCGCGACGACCGGCTCAGCGTCGACGAGGCGGCCGCCCTGCTGGCGGGCCGGGCCGCCTGAACCGGACAGCACCCATGGACAACAGGGAGATCCTCACCCGCTTCAAGAGCGGAGCACTGCCCCGGGAACAGGCCGTGGCCCTGCTCACCGGAGCGCTTCTCGTCCCGGCGGCTCCCGCCGGACCGCCGGTCGCGTCCGAACCCCCGCCGGTACGTGACCTGACGACCGTGCCGGCGGGCGCCGGGAACGGCGAGCGCCCGGCCGCCGACCGGTACGCGGTCACGGCCCTGCACGCCCGTTTCCCGCACGCCGGCGGCCTGGAGGCCTTCTGGCGCGCGCAGACCGACGGGCGCGACCGGACCCCGGCGCCGCCGTCCGGTCAGGGAGTACGGGCCGGGCGGACCGGCCGGTTCCTCGACGGCTTCGACGAGTTCGACGCGGAGTTCTTCGGACTCGGGCCGCAGGACGCCGCCCTGATGGACCCCCAGGAGCGGCTGCTGCTGGAGACCGTCTGGCACACACTGGAGACCGCCGGATACGCCGGTGCCCGGCTCGACGCGCTCACCTCGGCCGACGGCGAGCCGCGCAGCCTCGGGGTGTACGTCGCGACGGGTCCGGCGGACTATGCGCTGCTGGCGGCCGAACAGCTCGCGCACGGGCGTGCGGAGGGACACACGGAGATACGTACGCGGGTCCGTCGTGCGGCCGGGTCCGGGGATCCGGCCGGGCGGCTGTCCGCGCTGCTCGATCTGCGCGGGCCCAGCCAGGCCGTCGACACCGGCGAGGCCTCCTTCCTCACCGCCCTGCACCTGGCGCTCGGCGCGCTCAAGGCCGGGGAGTGCGCGGCGGCCCTGGTCGGTGCCGCAGACCTGCGGCTGCACCCCTCCCGGCACGGCGCCGACCGCGCCGAGGGCGTGGGCGCCCTGCTGCTCAGGCCGCTGACGGCCGCCCGGGCCGCCGGGGACACCGTGCACGCCGTCGTCCGCGGCAGCGCCGTCGGACACGCCGGACGAGGCACGGCCAGGGCCGCCGAGCGGGTGGCCCGGCGGGCGCTCGCCGCGGCGGGCGTCGACGCCTCGAGCGTCGCCCTCCGGGAGACCGGGGCCACGGCGACGGCCGCCGTCGGCGACGCGGGCGCCGCCACCGGGCTCGTCGCGCTGGTCCGCGCGGTACTCCAGCTGCGGCACGCCACCCTGCTGCCGGCACCCGGCCGGGACGCCGGTGAATGGCCGCCCCGGTACGACGACGCGGGCCGCGAACTGCCGCGCCGGGCCTCGGTCACCGTGCGCGGTGCGAGCGGCACCGTGGCCGGGGTGGTCCTGGAGGAGCATCCGCGCACCGGAGCCGGTCCCCGGCCGTACGCCGCGGCACAGGGCGAGGAGCTGGTCCTGCTGTCGGCGCCCACCCCGGAGCACCTGGCCCGCACCGCCGGACGCCTGGCCGCCCGGCTGGACCCGCCGGACGGCTCCCCGGGCCAGGCTCCCGAGCTGACCGCGGTCGCCAGCGAACTGCGTCTGGGCCGCGCCGCCCTGCCCTGCCGGCTCGCCACGACCGCCCGTACGACCGCCGAACTGGCCACCGCGCTCGCCGCGTTCGCGGCGGATCCGGGTCCCGCGTTCACGCAGGAACCCGGCGGCACCGAAGAGCGTGCCGCGGGCCGGGTGCGGGCCGTCGATCTGCGGGGGCGGGCGGGACAGGGGCCGCTCGTCGAGGAGTTGCCCGAGACCGGGGAGTACCTGGCGGCCCTGTGGCGGGGACACCGGGCGGCGGCGCTGGCACGGCTGTGGCTGGCCGGCGTCGACGTGACCGCGGGCGGCGCGACCACGGGCGGCGCGACGGAGCCCGCCCCGGTGGTGCCGCTGCCCCCGACCGCGATGCTGCGCCGGCCGCTGTGGATCGGCGGCCCGACCACGGACGAGCCGACACCATGACGATCACCGCGCCCGAGACCCATGGCACCGCGCCCGACACCCATGGCACCGCGCCCGACACCCGCACCGCCGCGCCCGCACCGTTCGACGAGACGGTCGCGCCGGTCAAGCTGTGGATCTGCCCCAACGAAGACCTCGCACCGGCCCTCGCCGGTGTCCTGGCCGCGCACTGGCTCGACGACCGGGAACGGGAGACGGCCGCGCGGTTCATCTTCGAACGCGACCGCCGGCAGTACCTCGTCGCCCACACCCTGGTCCGCCGGGCCCTCGCCCTGGAGGCCGGTCTCGCCGAGGCCGAAATGGTCATCTGGCGGTCTTCCCGCGGCCGTCCGTTCCTCCAGCCGCTGCCGGGAGGTCTGCCGCGCGGCGGCTCGCACCTGGACTTCAACCTCTCCCACGCCGGCGGCTACAACCTGCTCGGCATCGTCCGCCGGCACCGCATCGGCGTGGACGTCGAGGCCCTGGACCGGGACGCGCAGGCCATCGAGACCATCGTGCGCACCTTCGCCCCCGAGGAGCAGCGGTGGGCGGCGCGCGCGGCCCCGGGCCGGGGCCGGGACCGGCGGGTACTGCGGCTGTGGACGCTGAAGGAGGCGTACTCCAAGGCCCGCGGCCTGGGCCTCGGACTGCCCTTCGACGAGTTCTCCTTCACCCTGGCCGACGACCGCGGCGTGCTCGCCTTCCAGCCGCCCGCCGACGACCTGGCCGGGCGGTGGCGGTTCCTGGAGCTGGAGCCGGTGCCCGACGTCCTGGCCGCCGTCGCCGTACCGGCGGACGAGCAGCTCTCGCCCGTACTGCAACTCCACCACGGATTTCCCTGGGGGCGGGCCGCCTCGCACACCATCCCCCTGCCCGAACCGGTGGGCGGGGCGCGGGAATAGGGGGAAGCCCGGGTTCGGGCAGGGGATGTCAGGGGTTATCGGTCAGGGGCGCAAGGGTTATAGGGCAGGGGTGCAAGGGGTTATTGGTCAGGGGTTGTTATCCGTTTATTCGCAGGGAATTCACGGACCGGCCGCGGTATTTCCCGGGGGGCCTGGAGTTCCTGTCCCTCGCTGCCGGGAACTCGCGGGGTCAGCGGCCGGCCAGCGGGGCGGACGGCATCCTGAGGGCGGTGGCGACTCCCAGGACCACCGCGTCGGCAACGGCGTCCGGATCGTCGTGGAAGTAGAAGTGGCCGCCGGGGAAGACGTGCACCGCCAGCAGCCGCTCGCAGCGCTCCGCCCACCGTTGCAGGGCGTCCAGGCCCACGGCCGCGTCCCGAGCGCCGCCGAACAGGGACACCGGCACCGGCAGGGGCGTGTCGGCGGGGGCCGGCCGCCATGACGACACCAGCCGCAGATCGGCGCGGATGACCGGCGCGAAGTGCCGCCACAGACCGGGGTGGTCCAGCACCTTGGGGGGTGTACCGCCCAACCGGGCCACCTGCCGCCGCAGTTCCTCGTCGGACAGCTCGCGCGCCGGCAGCCCGGCCGGCGGCTCGTCGGGCCGGGGAGCACCGCACGCCGAAAGGCCCAGCCACACCGGCGTCCGGCGGTCGCCGGCCACCAGGCGGCGGGTGAGTTCGTACGCGACCAGGGCGCCCATGCTGTGCCCGAAAAACGCGAACGGGGCGTCGGAGCCGTCCAGTTCGGGGCCCAGCCGGTCGAGGTAGTGGTCCACCAGCGCGTCGCCGTCGCTGAGAGGCGGCTCGCCCATCAGCGTGCCGTGGCCGGGCGCGTCCTGTGCGGTCACCCGCCAGTCGGGCGGGAACCGGGCCGGCCAGTCCTGGTACATCAGCCCCGAGCCGCCCGCGTGCGGGAACACGTACAGGCGCACACCGGTGGCCGCCGCGGGCCGGTCGTGTCGTGCAGAACCGGGCGCTGCCATCGGGTCTCCGTTCGCATCGGCATGCCGGGAAAGAGCCTGCGCATCGCAAGATTATCCGTCGATCAAGTATTCGGACCGGAACCCGGAGTTCACTTCCAGTGTCAGTACAAGTGTTCTTGAGTGAATCAAACGGGTTGCGCAACACCGAACTTGGAATGCCGCTAGAGGACTACTACAGGAAATCGCTTGAGGGGCACGGACCCGGCTAGCGTGCGTGGCGGCGGTGAATTCTGGCCACCGAAAGGAACTGGACAAGGAACTCGACGAGGTGCGGAGGCCACCATGAAGATTCAGGTTCTGGGTCCGTTGAGTGCCGAGGTCAACGGGGGATCAATCGTTCCGACGGCCGGCAAGCCGCGGCAGATTCTGTCGCTGCTGGCGCTCTATCCGGGGCGGGTCATGCCCGTCCCCACGCTCATGGAGGAGCTCTGGGGCACAGAACCTCCGCCGAGCGCACTAACGACCCTTCAGACGTACATACTCCAGCTGCGCAGGCGGCTGGGTACGGCGATGGGGCCCGGCTCCCCGGCGGGGGCCAAGGACGTGCTGGCCACCCGGCACGGCGGGTACCTGTTGCAGATCGACGAGGGCTGTGTAGACGTACACCTGTACGAGAAATTGGCGCGGGAGGGACAGTCCGCGTTCGAGGTGGGGGACAACGACGTGTCCGCCGCCCGTTTCCGTGCGGCGCTCGACCTGTGGACCGGTGCGCCGCTGGTCGACGTGAAGGTGGGGCCCGTCCTCGACATCGAGGTGATGCGGCTCCAGGAGAGCCGGCTGGTCACCGTGGAACGGCGCATCGACGCCGATCTGCGCCTGGGGCGGCACTCCGAACTGATCGCCGAGCTGACCGAACTGACGGCTCGTCATCCGCATCACGAGGGGCTGCACTCGCAGGTCATGGTGGCGATGTACCGGTCGGGCCGGCAGGCCACCGCGCTGGAGGTCTACCGCAGACTGCGCATGCGGCTCATCGACGAACTCGGCGTCGAGCCCTCACCGCAGTTGCAGCGCCTGCACCAGGCCATGCTGGCGGTCGACCCGCAGCTGGACGTGCTAGCGGGACCGCGCCGCAGCTCGACCTTCGACCTGTTCGCGGCATGAGAAAGGGGCCGCGGGTCCGCCCGCGGCATCCGGTTTCTCCCTGGTATACGCCGTAGTTGCCGTACTCGCCGCCGTTGCCGCCGTCCTGGGACGGCGGCCTTGGCGTGTCGTGCTCCCGCGTGTCAGCCGGCCGTCTGAAGCCGGGTGACCGTCTCCCACAGCACCGCCGGGGTGGCGAAGGTGTCCAGGGACAGCGCCTCGTCCACGAAACGGACGTCGTAGGCGCTCTCCAGCGAGCCCAGCAGCTCGACCGCGCCCAGGGAGTCCAGACCCGAGTCACGCAGATCCGTCTCGGCCTCGAGCGGCTCCTCCGCGTCGAGGAACGGCAGGTAGTCGCGCAGCAGTTCCTCGAACTTCTCGTCCCACGCCATTGGTGACCCCACCCTTGCTGTGTCGGTTCTTGTCGGTCGTCTTGCGGTCGGTCGTCTTGCGGTCGGTCGTTTTGCAATCGAGCCAATACCGGCCCCGCGGACAGGGGAACCCGTTCCCCACCCCTAATCACCGGGGCCGGTCAGGACCTAGCGCTCGGCCGGCTGGTGTGAGCCGCCGCCCAGGGCCAGGTCGACCGGGAGATCCCCGCGGCCGTTGATCTGCAACTTGCGGTACACCTTTGTCAGGTGCTGCTCGACCGTGCTGACCGTGAGGTAGAGCTTCGCGGAGATCTCACGGTTGGTCAGGCCCTGCGCGGCCAGCGTCGCCACCCGCTGCTCCGAGCTGCTCAGCCGGCACTCCGGCCGCTCGACGCCCGGCCGGTCCGCGCGGTCCGGTGCCTCGTCGCTGAGCGGGGCGTCGGGCAGGATCTCCTTGCACAGCGCCATGGCCCCGCACTCCTTGGCCAGGTTCCACGCCGCCCGGATCGTCGCCGTCCCCTTCATCGGGGCGCCCGCCTCCGACTGCCGTGTCCGGCCGAGATCCGCCATCGCGCGGGCGGTGGCCAGCCGGTCGCCCGACCGGTGCAGCTCGTCGACCGCCTGCTCCAGCAGCGAGATCCGCTGCCGGGCGGAGCCGGCGGTCAGCGCCCGCTGGTGCAGCGAGACGCCCCGCACCCACGGGCGGCGGGCGTCGGGCAGCGCCAGCTGCTGGAGCACCAGACGCTCCGCCTGCTGGGGCTTGCCCAACCGCAGCAGGGCCTGAGCGGCGTCGCTGCGCCACGGCAGGCAGGCGGGCCGGTCGACGCCCTGCGCCTGCATGATCCGGCCGATCGTCAGGAAGTCGGTGAGCGCGGCCTGCGGCTGGTTGCCCGTCAGGTGGTGCAGGCCCCGCGCGTGCAGGAAGGCCAGGCCGTGCAGGCTGTCCAGCAGACCGCGGTGCAGCGGCCGGTCGCACAGCCGGGAGGCCTCCGTGTAGTGACCCATCGCGCTGTGGGCACGGATCAGCACGGCGGTCGCCGCGTACGGGAACGCCCCGCTGCCCCGCTCGGGGAGCGCCTGAAGGGCTCTGGTCGCGTAGGCGCAGGCCTCGGCCAGGTCGCCGATGCGCAGCAGTGCCTGGGCGTGCAGCGTGGCGAACGCCGCGGCCCAGCCCGGCGCGTCGCGCCGTTCCGCGTCCTCCAGCAGGGCCCGGCTCCACGGCACCGCCCGCTCCGGATGGTCGGACAGCACCAGCGAGCGCAGCGCCTGCACGACGGGCGTCATCGTCGCCTCGGTCGGGGTGGCGGAGCGCAGCAGGCGCTCGGCGGCCACGGAACCGGCGTCGATCACCACGTCCAGGGGGGAGGCGCCGGACTCCTCGCCCTCCGTGTCTCCGTCGCGCAGTAACTCCGCCGCGTCCGTGATCCGGCCCTGGAGCAGGAGCAACTGGGCGAGCGGCTGGACCGGTTCGCCGTCGAGGCGGCCGTCGTGCAGGGCGGCCAGCGGGCCGGCGATCAGCCGCTCGGCGGCGGACGGGTCGAAGCGCCAGGTGACCCGGGCGAGCCGGATCGCCACGGCGTCCCGCTGCCGGTCGTCCGCGCACACCCGGTGGGCCAGCTCGAGGAGGCGCCGTGCCTCACGCCCGTCGTCGGCGGCGAGCCGGCTCTCGGCGGCCTCGCACAGCAGCTCCGTCTCCGTGCCCGAGGCGGACCAGGGCGCGCCGGAGCAGGCCGCGGCGGACAGCAGATGGCCGGCCGCCTCGGTCGCCGGGCGGCGGTGCCGGTGCAGCAGCAGGGCGGCGTCGCGGTGCAGGGCGGTCAGGGCGGAGGGGGAGAGCCCGCTCAGAACCGCGTCGCGGACCGCGGGGTGCGGGAAGCGGGTGCCGGCCACCAGGCCCGCCGCCTCCAGTCCCGCGAGGCCCTGCCGCACGGTGGCCGGTGCCACGCCGGTCAGCTCCGCGATCCGCTCCGGTGCGGCGGCCTCGTCCAGCAGCGCGGCGGCCTGTGCGACCAGCACGGCGATCGGGCCGGCCCGGTGCAGACAGGCACACACGGCCTGGACGAAGGGGCCACCGGGCTCGGGGGCGGCCATGGGCGCGGTACGGGCATCCGCGGGGCGCGGGGCCGGGGGGATCGGCTGGGCGGTGGGAACCGGGGTCCGGCGGGCGCCTTCGTGGACCGGGGAGGCGTCGCGGGGAATGCGGTGGTCGCCCGCGATGGTGTCCTGGGGGGAGGGGTGGCTGCCCATGGCGCGGGTGTCCCGCTGTGTGCGGTGCTCGTCTGCGGTCGGCATGTCCCGGAGGGGGCGGTGGTCGTCGGTGGCCGGCATGTCCCGGAGGGGGCGGTGGTCGTCGGTGGCCGGGGTGGTGTCCCGCAGCGCGCGGTGCTCGTCGGCGGCCGGCGAGGTGTTCGCGGGGGTGCGGCCCTTGCCCGGCGCCCACGGGCCGCACGCGGTGTGCGCGGTCGTGGTGTGTTCCTCCAGGAGCGCGCGCAGGAGAAGGGGGTTGCCCCCGGTGGACTCGTAGAGAGCGGGCGCGTGGCCGTGGCAGTCCAAGGTCCCGGCCAGTGCGGCCACCTCGACCGGGGTGAGCCGTTCGAGACGGACGCGGCGGAACGTCGGCTGGCGCATCAGCTCGGTCGCGAACGCCGGGTGGGCCGCCTCGTGGTGCACCGTGCCGGCCACGACCAGGAGGATGCGGGCCGGGCGGGCGTAGCGCGCGAGGTACTGGAGGAAGGCCAGGGACTCGTCGTCGGCGTAGTGCACGTCGTCGACGCACAGCACCACCGGGCTGCCCTCGCTGACCTCCCGCAGCTCGGTGCAGAAGGCCTGCATGTCCTCGATGCGCGGCGCGCTGTCCGCCGCGCCGTCCGGCAGCGTCAGTGCGCGGTGGCTGCCCACCAGCTGGCGCAGCACCCCGTACGGCTCCCGGCGCTCGGCCGGGAAGCCCGTCGCGCACAGCACCACGGCACCGGCGGCTGCCGCCCGCTCCACCAGCACATGGACGAGCGCGCTCTTGCCGCACCCCGTGGGTCCCTCCACCAGCAGGGTGCGGGAGTGACCCGCGGTGCAGTCCGCGAGGGATTCGGTCAATGTCCTTATCGCCGCAGTCCTGCCGACCAACGTCATAGTCGCCCCGTCCCGGTTGGTCCACCCCTAACCTGGACCAGCCTGGGCAGATCCCCTATAGGGGTGGTCGAGTCGTGGCGGAATCGCGGCCGGGCCGGGTCAGGGCTCGGTGCGCAGCAGACCGGCGTCGCGCAGCTCGTCGACCCAGATGTCCAGGTCGGCACGGGCGTTGGCGGGCTCCGTGCCCCACAGTGACGCCAGCATGCGGGCGGCGGCGCCCACGTCACCGTCGTGCTGGCGCAGCGCCAGCCACATCGCCGTGCCCACGGGACCGCACCGCACCTGGCGGCCCGGGGCCGCCGGCTCCGGCACCACGTCGAGGCGCCCGTGCACGTCGACGCTGACGCTCAGCCCGGGCACCGGTCGCACACGCACACGCACCTCCATCCCGCCGGCGGCCCACGGCTCTCACGGTCGACGGTTTCGTACGCGGCGGCGTACACCGGAAAAACAAATGCCGCCCGGGGCGCCTTGGGCGGCGAGAGCACCGAATCCATCGTGGTGCTTGCGGTCACGGGTGGCAACTGTTCCGGACCCCCTACAGGGTGGTGCGCGAGCGACCGCGACGTAGGGGTGTGCTGCGCGTTTCACCACTGCGCCCCCGAGCGCCGGGGGTGGGCGAACGGTTTCGGCCGAATGCATTTCCCGAAATGCGGGGGGAATTGGCCGAATGCCGTCGGAAGGGTGTTCGCGGTGGCATTGGAAGGCCCGGTGGGAATTCGCCCGGAGGCCACCGAGTTTCACCCGTTCTCCAACACTTCTCCACTCGGCGCGAGCATCCTCTCCGGAACAGATGCACGGGACGACGAGCCACCCGGAAGGACGTCCGTCATGGTGCCGACGCTGACCGAGCCCCTCAGCGGGGCGCTGCACGAACTGCTGAGCGCCCGCTGCCTCCAGGAGCGCAACAAGGAACTCGCCCTCGCGCTGGTCGCGGCGGGCAACCGGGGCGAGGTGAACCGCCTCACCCGCCACTGGGCGGGCGCCGCCGGCCCGGGGGAGCGGTCGCTGCCCGACGGGCTCCGGCTGACCTGCGAGAGCGTCCTCGCCGACGGCGACGGTGTCGCGCTGCGCCTGACCGCGCGGGCCGGACGCGCCGTCTGGGCGCTCCTCGCCGAGCTGCGCTTCGACGCGGCGGGCCGGGTCGCGGACTTCCACGATGTGCTGGTGTCCCGGGCGGCCGTACGCTGAGGCGGTGCGCTCCGGCCCGGCCGCACCGGTTCTCGAGCCGGCCTCTTGCGGATCTCCGGTGCCGCGCGACACGGTCGTGGCCCGGGCCGCCGTACGGGAGGAGGGCGTCCCATGACGACAGTGTCCAGACGGATCCGGATGGCCCGCACCGTGCCGGTGGCCGTCGGGCGGGCGGGGCTATTACGGCGTAATAGGGCGGGCCTATTACGCCGTAATGGGGGAGCGGGGCTAACCGCCGTCTCCGGTGCGCCCGTTGTGGTCGACGGCGGCGGTGACACGGCCGTGCTGTTCGCGGCGGGACGAGGGGTGTGCCCGGCCATGGCACGGGCCCTGTACGGGACGTTCCCCGTGTTCCGCGGGGAGTTCGACGCGGTGTGCCGGGTGGTCGACGGGCGGCTGCCGCTGCCGCTGGCCGCCGTCGTGTTCGCCCCGGAGGGCGGGGTCGACGCCCGGCTGCTGCGCCGGGCCGGGTTCGGCGGGGCCGCGCTCTTGGCCTACCAGGTGGCGCTGTACCGCCTGTGGCGGGACTGGGGTGTGCGGGTCGGCGCGGTCGCCGGTGACGGCACCGGCGCCGTCACCGCGGCGTACGTCGCGGGAACGGTCGGCCTCGACGAGGCCGTACGGCGGGTCGTGGCGGACCGCCGGCCGCGCGAGAACGCCGGGGCCCACGCCGAACGGGCCCTGCGCGCCGCCGGATTCCACCGGGTCCTGCTCTGCGGGCCGCGTCCCGAGGACACCGCGACCGTGGGCCACGTCCCCGCGCTCCTCGCCGCCCTCTCCGGCCTCCAGCTCAGCGGCGACCCCCTCGACTGGGACCAACTGCGGCGCTTCCGGGACGAGATGGTCCTCGGCGGGTGAGCACCGGCCCGCCCCGGCCGGACGAGCGCAGGTCGGGGACGGTTCGGGGTCCGCTGGAGAAAGCGGTGGGTGCCGGCGCGGCCGCACTACGGTGGCGGAGGCGAGTGTGAGGAGGCCGCCATGAAGGAACGGCATGCCGCCCTGCACGTACTGCCGCCGGTGGCCGGGCCGCAGGAGCAGGAGAGCGAGCCCTGGCAGGCCGCCGACCGGGGGCGTCAGGTGCGTGTCCATGTGGTCGGCGCCGACCCGCTGGCCCGCGTCGGCATCAGGACGCTGCTGACCGGCCGGCCGGGCATCCGGGTCACCGGCGAGAGCGCGCCCGGCCCGCTCGTCGCCGCCGCCCTGCGCGCGCAGGCCCCGCACGTCCTCGTCGTCCACGGGCCGCTGACCGGCGAACAGCGGGCGTTCTGGGCCGAGCGGGCGGCCGACGAGGTGAAGGTGATCGTGCTCGGCGGAGCGGAGCCGGCCGATGTCCCCGCGGGCGTCCACGGTCAGTTGCCCGGTACGGCGACCGCGGGGCAGCTCGCCTCCGCCGTCGTCCTCGCGGCGGCCGGGTACGCCTTCGCCCCCGCGACGGCCGAGCGGACCCGGCCCGCGCCCCGCGTCTCCGGCGTCGGCCCCGACGAACTCACCGGCCGCGAGCGCGAGGTGCTGGAACTGCTGGCCTGCGGCCTGTCCAACGGGGAGATCGCCGAGTCGCTCACCCTCTCCCCGCACACCGTCAAGACGCATGTGCAGAACATGCTGCACAAGCTGTGCCTGCCCAGTCGTGTGCACGCGGCCATCTATGCCTTCGAGACCGGCGTACGGCGGCCGCCCCGCTGAGCGGCGGCGGTGCGGCGGCGGTCATCCGGTCCGCGAGGGGGGAGGGGGAGGGGATGAGGGGCGACCGGTTCACCGGCGTGTGCGCGGTGCTCGATCCGGAGCGGGGTGAACGGTACGCCCTGGAACTGCACGGCCCGCTGGACGTCGCCGTGTTCCACCGCGCCCTGCACCGCATCGCCGAGAGCCACCCCGGCCGGCGCCTCGCCCCGCCCCGGCTGCTGCGGCACGGCCCGGGCCGGCACACTGTCGAACTCCCCGCCGACGAGGCCGGATCGGCGCCGTACCCGGTCGGTCTGCTCACCGACCTGCTCACCGCCCGGCCGGACCCGGTGGCGGGCGGCCGGCCCGGGCCCGGGCCGGCCGGCGGAGCGGGTGCGCGGCCCTGCGGGACACTGCCTCGCACCCAGCCGGTCACCCCCTTGCAGCAGGTACGGCTCGCCGACGCCCTGGCCCGCCCGGACCACCACGTCGAGCAACTCGTCTGGCGCTGGTACGGGCCGTTGGACACGACCCGCTTCACGGCGGCCTGGCAGGCCGTCGCCGACCGCGAGAGCGTGCTGCGCACCGCGTTCGTCTGGGACCCGCGCCCGCGTGCCGTCGTCTTCGACCACGGATTCCCGGACGTGGCCCGCCACGACTGCGGTAGCACCGCCGGCCGTGCCGCCCTGCGCGCCCGCGAACGCGCCCGCCCCTTCGACCTGCGACGCCCCGGACTGCTGCGGGTGGCTCTGTTGGAGGGGCCGGTACGGGGGCGGGGTGATGCGGGCGGTGGCGCGGCGGGTGTGGTCGACGGGCCGGCCGAATGGGCCGGGCAGGGGCGTACAGCGGGGCCGGGGCCGGCGGGCGGATGGTTCGAGCGGTCGGTGGACGGGTGGCGCGAGGGGGCGGCCGGCGCGGGGCCAGGTGGTGGCGTGGGGCCGGATGGTGGCGCGGGGCCGGATGGTGGCGTGGGGCCGGATGGTGGCGTGGGAGCGGGTGGTGGCGGGGGGCCCGGTGGTGGCGCGGGGGTCTGTACCGACGTACTGATCACCTACCACCGTGCGCTGCTGGACAGCTGGAGCGTCCGGCTGCTGATGCGGGAGTGCTGCCGCGCCTATCTCGCGGGCGGGATGCTGCCCGGCGGTGAGCGCCGGCCCGACCTCGGGGACTGTGCCCGGTGGCTGGCTGGACGCGATCTCGGACCGGCCCGCGACTTCTGGGGGCGGGGCACCCGGCCGGCGCCCGGTGCCGGGCCGCCCGCCCCGTTGGGCAGCGGCGGCACCGGTCTGTACCGCACCGCGCTGTCCCCGGCCGAGACCGCGCTGCTGGCCCGCTGGGCGGCCCACTGGGGCGTCGCGGAGAGCAGCGTGCTCCAGGCGGTGTGGGCGATGCTGCTGTACCGGGCGTCCGGTGCGGCACCCGGCGCCGCCGCCGTCGGCTTCGGGCTGGGCTTTCCGGGCCGGGGGCTCCTCTTGGAGGGCATCGAGGGCACACCGGGGCCGTTCGAGAACGCGCTGCCGATGTCCGTCGTCCTCGACCCGGCGCTCACCGTGCCGGGGCTGCTGCGTGAACTGCGCGACCGGGCCGTGGACATGGCCGCGTACGAGTGGGTCGCGGGCGCGGACTCCGGCGGGGGCGGCGCACCCGGGCCCCGGGCCGGTGGCCTGCTCGCCTTCGACTGCGGTCCGCGCCCGCAGGTCGCGTTCGGCGACGCGCTCGCCGCGCAGGGCCTACGGGTCGAGGAACAGGAGGTCGCCGGGGCGCTGACCGGGTACGCCGTCGGGGTCCGCGCCGGTCATGACGCCCGCCGCGGGCTGGCCCTTACCTGCGCGTACGACCGGGACGTCGTCGACGGCGGCGCCGCCCGCGTACTGCTGGCGCAGACCGCGCGGCTGCTGCGCCTGCTGCCGCGCCGGGCGGGCGCGACGACCACGGTCGGGGACGCGCTGGAGTGGCTGTCCGGCGCCGTCGTGCCCCGGGTGCCCGAAGGCGCCGGTTCCGGCGCGGGCCGGCCGGCGCCGCCGCTGGTGCCGCTGCGCCCGGCGGCGGTGGACTCGGCGGCCACCGTGTGCCTGGTCGACGTACCCGGGGCACCGCGCACCGGACACTGGGAACTGGTACGGCACTATCTGGGGCCGGAGGCGCTGACCGCGCTGCGGCTCACCGCCGCCGAGGGCGGCCCGCGGGCCGCCGCGGCCCTCGGTGCCCTGGCCCGTTCCGGCACCCGGCTCGTCCTCGGCGGCTACTCCGGTGCCGGGGCCCTCGCCTGCGAGCTGGCCCGCCGGGTCGCCGCGCACGACGTACCCCCACCGCTCGTCGTGATCGGCGGCGGCCCGGACGACCCGGACGGTGCCCGGCACCTGGCCCATGCGCTGCGGGCGGCGTGTGCCTGACGCCGAACCGGTCAGTCAACTCGCCTTCGTGGCCGGTGTGTTCGCCGCCCGGTCCTGGTTGTGGCGGGCGAAGGCCCGTACCGCGGTCCAGGCGGCGGCCGCGACGCCCGCCAGGGAGGTCGCCGAGGCGAGGCCGGCCAGCAGGCGGGCCTCCGCCCCGGTGAGGGGGTCGGTGACGGGGTGCTTGATCGGGGTATGTGTCATGATCGCCTCTTGGGCCAGCCGATGTCGTCGTCGGACGGTGCTCGTCGCCTCGTTCCCGGTCGGCCGGAGCGACCCTCGCGGGCTGCGCGGCGTGCAGGAAGCGAGTGCTTCATGAACGACTCCCGTGAATGTGACGGAGACAGCTCCCGTGAACGCGACGGGACAGCGTCGGGCGCCGCCGACTTGACACTTGAGATGCTGCCCGGATCCGTTCGAGACTCGCTTGAGGAACGCATGAAGATCTCGTGAGATCCGCACGAGACTCAAGGCACGGCGCCTGGCAAAACATTGCCCGGGTGTTGCCCACCGCCCTACGGTTGTCGCGGCTGACGGAGGCCCGCCCGACCTGCCCCGTGGCCCATCCGTCCGCGCGTCCCAGGGGAATGGTCACATGCTGCAACAGCCCGCGTTCGGCCGCCGACTGAGGAAACTGCGCCAGGCCAAGGGGCTGTCTCAGTCCGCGCTGGCCGGTGACGGCATGTCCACCGGATACCTCTCCCGTCTGGAGTCCGGGGCCCGCCAGCCCACCGAGCGCGCCGTCGCCCACCTCGCCGAACGGCTCGGCCTGGAACCGGCCGACTTCGAGGAACCCGCGGGCGGTTCACTCGCCCACGCGCTGTCGCTGGTCGCCTCCACCGGATCCGACGACGCCCTCGAAACGCTGCGCGAGGCGCTGGCGGCCGAGGCGCACGAGGCGCCCGTGCTGCGCTGGCAGGCGCTGTGGCAGCTGGCCCGGCAGCGGCGCGTGCAGGGCGACCACGTCGGTGAGCGGGAGTACCTGGAGGAACTGGTCCGGCTCGGCGACGAGGTCGGGCTGACCGAGCTGAGGGTGCGCGGGCTGACCCGGCTCGCCCGCTGTCTGCGGTCCCTGGGTGAGATCCCCGCGGCCCTCGACGCCGCCATCACCGCCCACCACCTCGCCCGGGACTCCGAGCTCGGCGTGGAGGACCGCTCCGCCGTGCTGCTCGCGCTGGTGTCGGTGGAGGCCGAGGCCGGCCGGATGCCGGACGCCCGGGCGCACGCCGACGAGCTGACCGTGCTGGTCAAGGGGCGGTCGGACGCGCTGTGGGCGGAGGCGATGTGGACCGCGGCCGCCGTGCTGCTGCGGCAGGGCGACAACGCGGCCGCGCAGGCCTGCCTCGAGGAGGCACTGGAGAAGTTCAGCAGCAACGAGGACCTGGTGCTGTGGCTGCGGCTCCGGCTCGCGGCCGGGCGGCTGCACCTCCAGAAGTTCCCGCCGGACCCCGAGGCCGCCGAGCGGTGCGTCACGGCCGCCGAGCCGGCCCTCGCCTTCGTCAGCACGCCGGGTCTGCGGCAGGAACTGACCGCGCTCAAGGCCGACCTCGCCTTCCTCACCGCACGGTACGACGACGCCCGGGTCCTGCTCGGCGAACTCGCCCTGGAGGAACCGCGGATGACCTACCGCGACCGGGTCCGGCTGGACATCCTGCGCCACCAGCTGCGCATCCTGTCCGGCGACGAGGGCGGCGTCCAGGGGCTGCGCGCCCTCGCGGAACAGGCGCAGGCGGACGCCAACATCGACCTCGCGGCGGAGGTCTGGCGGATCCTCGCCGAGGCGCTGGCCCAGTCGCAGCTCCAGCGAACCTCCACCCCGTCTGGAGCGCCCGGGTCCATGCTCGGGGGCCCGGCACCCATGCAGACGGAGGGGCGCGTATGAAGCACACCCGGACAGCGGCGGGCCTCGCGGTGGGGGCACCCGGCTGTCGCCGCGGACGGTGGGCCGCAGCGTGCTGAACGCGACCGTCGACAGCATGCCCCCGTGCTGAGGGGGCGGCGACCGTGACCGGCGGCGCCGTACCGGACGACGGCACCGCACCGGCCGCGTGGTGCCCGAGCGGTGCCGCGCACGCACCCGAGTCCGTGGTGCTGGGCGTACGGGCCGGAGTCGACGGCCGGGTGACCTACCTGGCCGACCCGGTGCCGGCCGCCGAGGTCCTCGACCAGATCCCGGCCGACATCGAGCCGCGGCGGGTACTGCGGTTCGCCTCGCACTGCGTCGCCGAATGCGTCAACCGCCGCGGCGACGACTGCACCCTCATCGAACGGGTCGTGGCCGCCAGTCCGGCGGGGGGCTCCGGCCCCGTCCCGCAGTGCCACCTCCGCGCCGACTGCAAGTGGTGGGCCCAGGCGGGCGTGGACGCCTGCCGCCACTGCCCCGCCGTCTCCACCCGCCACCACACAGATGACGAACCGGCCATTCTGGTCGCCGACCCGGACACCACCCTGGCCGAGACCGACGCCCGGTTCGCACACAGCGCGTGAACCCTGCCGGGGGCCCGGCCGGAGAGTGCTCGGGGCCGGTCACCTGTGAATTGGCGCGCGTGGTGGCTGTGACGGGGCTTTTCATGGGGCGGACGGGTGTCGGCATGCCGCCGCGGCCGCGACGGTGACCAGGGCTGCGCCGGTCGGCGGGGTGGCGTGGCCGGGGACAGCCGGGGGTGCGCGCGGCGCGTGTGATTCGGCGGGCCTTCGTCGGCGGGAGGACTTGCGGGCCCGGTCACGTGTGAGCCCCGACGCGGTGTGCGTTGTGGGGCCCGGCGGCCGGCGGCCGGCGGGCGGGGGAGAGCCGGCCGGACCAGGGCTGTTCACCGCGGTACCGGCTCCGTCACGGGGGGACCGGGGACAGGGGACGGCTGCCCCGTGGTCAGGTCGCGGATCTGGCGGCTGCACAGGGCTGCCGCCGTCGCCGCCAGGACCAGGGCCGCGCCGGCCAGCAGGGTGGTGTGCACGCCCAGGCGGGCGGCGACGGGGCCCGCGGCCATTTCGCCCAGGGGGAGGGCGACGAACGAGCCCAGGGCGTCGTAGGCGTAGACGCGGGCCAGGCGGTCCTCGGGGATGTTCTCCTGGAGGGAGACGTCCCAGGCCACGCCGAACTGTTCCAGCGCGGCGCCGTTGACGAACATGGCGACGCCCAGGAGCAGGGCGTTCGGGGCCCCGGCGAGCACCACCAGGGGTACGGACTCCAGCACCACCAGCGCCACGCCGAGCAGCAGCGCGTGCCGGACGCGGGAGCGGGCTGCGACGACTCCGCCGGCCACCGCGCCCGTCATCTGGGCGGCCAGCACCGCGCCCCACAGGCCCCGGCCGAAGGTGTCGTCGGCGACGACCGGGCCGAGTACCTGCACACCGCCCGCGATCACCGCGTTGACCACCATGAACTGGAGGACGACGATCCACACCCAGCCGCGGGAGGTGAACTCCCGCCAGCCCTCCCGCAGTTCATGCAGAGGACGGGCCCGTTCGGTGGGCTTCCCGCCGTCCGCCGGGGCCGTCGTCACGCCGAAGAAGCACAGGGCCGCGCCGCAGAACGCCACCGCGTTGCCGGCCAGCCCCCACCCGGGGCCGAACACGGCCGCGACCACACCGGCCAGTGACGAGCCCGCGATGGCACCGAGGTTGATGCCCATCCGCAGCACCGCGTTGGCGGGGCGGATCAGGTCGGCCGGCACCGTCTGCGGGGTGAGCGCCGCCGAGGCCGGCAGGGACAGCGCGGCGAGCGCGCCGTTGAGGGCGCTGAGCAGCACCAGCAGCGGGACCGAGGCCACGTCCAGGAGCACGCTCGCGGCGATGGCGGCCTGCACCGCGGCTGCCGCCAGCGCCGAGCCCTGGAGCACCAGCGTGCGCCGCACCCGGTCGGCGACCACCCCGCCGACCAGCAGCAGCGCCACGTTGGCCAGCGAGCGCGCGCCGACCACCAGACCCAGGTCCGTGGTGGACCCGGTGGCGTCCAGCACCGCGAAGGCCAGGGCGACCGGCGCCATCGCGTTGGCGAAGTACACCAGCAGCCGCCCGCCCGCCAGCAGCCGGAAGGACCGGTGCCGCAGCGGCGCCCAGGGACCTCCCCCGGAGCCCTCCGTCCCGCCCTGCTCGCCGTGCGCCGCCCCTGAGTCGGTCATGCCCCCGTACGCTCCCCTGCTCGCGTGTCCCGCGTGATCCCCGCAGTATCGGCCGCGTGCAGCGTGAAGTGCACGCGGGTTATGACGCGGTCTCCTCGGGACTCTCGTCGACCTTCAGCTCGAAGTGCCGCAGCACTGTGCGCATCCGTTGCTCGACCTCGTCGGCGGTGGCGCCCTCGACATGGACGTGGCCGATGGAGGCGTGGGAGGCGCGCGGTGGGTCGAGTACGTCGCCGGGTGCCGCGGTCAGGTGGGCGCCGATCACGCCGGGCAGCCGCATCAGTTCCTCCTCGGAGCTGATGTGGACGACACGGCCGGGCGCGGTCGGCAGCAGCAGGTCGCCGACGGCGCGGTCACGGGTGTACTCGGGCAGCGGCACCCGGTCGAGGTAGGTGTCGAGGATGACGCGCAGGAAGTCGAACCCGAAGGCGAGGCCGTGGTTCATCGGCACCTCGCAGCCGCTGAGCCGGGCCGCGACCTCGCCCATCACGAACTCGCCGTCGTCGGTGAGGAAGAACCCGCCGTGCAGGTAGCCGTAGGGGATGCGCAGTCCGTCGGTGAGCCCCTGAGCCAGCTCGCGGGCGTCGACGGGGATGTCCTCGCTGGGCGCGTAGGTGATGTCGGCGTTGATCTTTCCGTCCAGGACCTCCAGGATCGGCACCGGGTTCTTCGACAGGTACGCGTCCAGGACCACACCGCGGGAGACGACCGCGCACAGCTGGAACTCCTGTCCCCTGACGTACTCCTCGACCATCCACTCCAGACCGGGGTCGAGCGGCGGAACGTCCGCCAGGCCGTCCGGGGAGTCGATGCGGTAGGTGCCGACGCAGGAGTCGGAGTCGACCGGCTTGAGGACCACCGGCCAGCCGTGCTCCTCGCCGAAGCCGGACACGTCCGACAGGGTGTGCACCGGCCGGTATGCGGCGTGCGGGATGGCGAGTTCGGCGTACCGGTCCTTCATCGTCATCTTGTTGCGGACCCAGCCGACCTGTTCCTCGCTCAGGTGCGGCAGGCCCACCAGGGCGGCGAAGCGCTGGGCTGCGGCCTGTAGCGCCTCGTTGGGGTTGCAGAAGTGCGCCGGCCTGGGCAGGCCCTCGGTCCCCTTCATCCAGCGCAGGTAGCGGGCGGCCTCGTCCTGAAGGGGCGCCGAGGTGTCCAGGGTGAACGTCGGCACGTGCGCGGTGCGGGCGACGTACTCCTCGCTCAGCGGTACGGAGTCGAAGCGCAGGAGTACGACGTCGACGTCGTCGCGGGCCAGGACGTGGTCGGTGAAGGTGGCCCGGCCGCTCTCGACGAGCAGGACGGCGGGGCGGACGGGCGGGGTGGGGACGGCGCTCATGGTCGTACTCCTGTCAGGGCCGGGGCGGGTGCGGGGGTCCGTGCGGGTGCGGAGGTCCGTGCGGGTGCGTTGGGGGGCACCCGGCCTTCGGCCGGGTCTGGGGTTCCCACCCGCACCACCCGTGCTGATTCGTGGTCGGGTGCGGGTGGCCCCTGTGGGGCGTTCTCGCCGTCGGCGGCCGCTGGTCAGAACGGGTCGTTCAGCTGCTCGTTGATGTGGTCCAGGCAGAGTTCGTAGAGGTCCTCGGGGTGGGCCTCGTACCAGCCCTCGGGGGTGGGGGCCGCGGCGGGCCACAGGGCGTGGTGGTTGGTGGCGTCGGCGAGAACCACGAAGGTGGCGAACTCGTCGGCGAACGGGTCGTCGTCCGCCGGGCGGTCCAGCACCCGGAGGCCGTCGGCGTCGAGGCGGGCGGCGCGGCCGGTGCGCCACATGCGGGCGGTGGTGCCGTCGGGCCCGCCGAACGGGTCGGGCAGGAAGCGCTCGCCGGTCGCCCCGGGCGACGCGGCGTAGCCCTGGGCCACGCCCGCGCCCGCGATGTAAAGGGAGCCGGTCTCACCGGGGGCGACGGGCCGCAGCCGGGCGTCGAGGACGTAGGCGCGGTAGCCGGGGGCCGGCCGGGCGGGGCCGCCCGGGACCTGCTCGACGACGAGCCGGCCCTCGGCCCAGCCGCCGCTCACGGTCAGCTCGGCGCCCTCGGAGCGGGCCAGCGCCACCAGCGCGGACAGCTCGTCGTCGGCGCCGCCCAGCACCACCCGGGCGTCCTCCTGCCGCAGCCAGCCCAGCACCTCGTGCGGCACCGCCTGGGCGAGGGAGCCGTCCGGCACGTGCACCCGGGCTCCGGAGACCAGCGCGCCCAGCAGACCGAGCGCGGCGTCCCCGTCCGGGTAGCCGTGCACCAGCCAGGCGGCGTCCGCCCGTGCGGCCAGGGTGGCCGCGGCGACCGCCGCGGCGCCGATCAGCACCGTGCCGTCCTCGCCGGGCACCAGCAGCACCGGGTCGTCCGCCTCGACCGGCCGGGTCCGGTCGGCGTCGGTCAGCGGCCAGTGCCCGGCCGACGGCAGCAGGTCGGCGCTCTGGTCGCGGACCAGCCGGGCCGCGCCCGGCACGGCCGGCAGCAGCAGGTCGGCCGTCTCGTCGAGCAGCATCACCACCGGCCGCAGCGACTCCGCCAGGTCCAGAGACGGATCGACCGGCAGCAGCCCGGCGCCGGTCTTGGCGACGGCGAGCGCGGCCACCGCGAACCCGGTGGGCGAGGACAGCGCGGTGAGCACCGAGGTGCCCGGGCCCGCCTCGTGTTCGAGGAGGGCGTGCGCCAGCAGGTCGGAGCGGGCGTCGAGCTGGGCGTAGTCCAGACCGGCCAGCGCGGGCGCCTCGGGCGTGCGGGCCACCTGGGCGGCGAACAGGGCGGCCACGTCCTGCGCGGGCAGCGGAACGTCGGCGCCCGCCCACACGCCGCTCTCGGCGGCGGCCGGGCCGGGCAGCAGCCGCAGCCGGCTCAGCGCGGTCGCCGGGTCGTCCAGGGCGGCGTCCAGTACGGCGGTGAGCTGGCCGGTGAGGGAGGCGGCGGCCGCCTCGCCGACCGTCTCGTGCCGGTAGGCGGTCATGAGGGTGATGCCCGCGGGCGCTCCCGTCCCGGTCTGCCGCTCGGTCAGGGTCAGGCCCAGGTCGGCGGCGGGCAGCGGGAGTTCGGGCTGCTCCGGCTCGACGGTGAGCCCGGCCGCCTCGAACCGTCCGACGGCCTCCTGGAGCACGGTCAGCGCGATCCCGCCGCCCGGCAGCGCCAGGGCCGCCTCGCCGTCCCGGTAGGCGGCGAGGTCCGCCTCCCGGACCCGGGCGAGCAGTTCGCCGAACGCCGGGTCGCCGGAGGTGTCCACCGACAGGGCCAGCACCCGGGCGAAGGGGCCGACCGCACCGCGCAGCCCGGCGCTGTCCCGGGCCGGGACCGGTGCGGCCACCGTGACCTCGCCGCTCGCGCCGAGGCGGGCCAGCAGGGCCGCCAGCGCGGTGTGCACCACCATGAACAGGGTGCTGCCGTGCCCGGCCGCGAACCGGGTGAGCCGCTCGTGCAGTTCGTCGCCCAGCTCCACCTCGAGGGTGCCGTAACTGGCGTCGCCGGTCCGCGGGGCACCGCCCGGCAGCTCGGTGGGCGGCAGGTCGCCGAAGATCGCACGGGGCGCCGCCTCCAGCCCGGCCGGGGCGCGGCGCGGGGTGCCGCCGGTGGCCCGGGCCCCGTAGGCCTGGGCGAGTTCGGCTGCCAGCGGCAGGTGCGACCACAGGTCGACGGAGGTGGCGGGCAGCGCCAGGTCGAGCAGATGGTCGTCGGCGGACAGGGTGCGCAGCCGGGTGCCGGCCGAGCCCAGCCGGGAGTTGCGCAGCGCCTCGTGGCGCCGGCCGAGGTCCTCCAGGGCCAGCTCCAGGGCCCGCTGGTCCAGTGCGCCGCGCAGCCTCAGCGGCAGCACCGCGCTGTCCCCGCCGGCCTCGCCGGGCCCGGTGGCGGCGGCGGGTGTGTCGCCGACGAGGGCGGCGAACGCGGCCGGGGTCGGCGCCTCGTACAGCGCGCGGCCGCCCGGGTCGGCGCCCAGCGTCTCGCGGGCCCGGGACAGCAGCCGGGCCGCGGCCAGCGAGTGACCGCCGATGCGGAAGAAGTCGGAGTCGGCGTGCACCTCGCGCCGGGGCAGGCCCACCGCCTCGGCGAACAGGTCGCGGACGATCTCCTGGATGGGCGTGCCCGGTTCGGTGCCGGGCAGGTCGGCGGTGCGGGCGGGTGCGGGCAGCGCCTTGCGGTCGACCTTGCCGTTGGCGTTCAGCGGCAGCGCGTCCAGGGTCATCAGCGCCGAGGGGATCATGTAGTCGGGCAGCCGCTCCTGGAGGTGGCCGCGCAGGACGACCTCCAGGTCGACGGTGCGGTCGAACGTGGTCGGCGTGTTGGCGCAGGCCTCGACGGGGGCGGCCGGTGCCGCGTACACGCCGGTCAGGGGGCCCGCGGAGACCAGGTCCGGGTCGATGAAGACGATGTCGAGGAGTTCGGCGCCCTCGCCCGACCAGGTGGGCAGGGCCCGGTAGCCGAGGCGCTCACCGGCCGCGCACAGGGTCTCCGCGTCGGGGGCGGCGATGTCCTGGGCGGCCAGGTCGATGCTCTCCAGCGGGTTGTCCAGGGCCTGCATCGCGGCGTGCTCGTCGTGCACGCGGCGGTTGGGCACGCCGGCCAGGCGCAGCGCGGCGGGGTGGTGGGCGTGCAGGTGGTCCTCGGCCTCGGCGACGGAGGAGATGTCGTGGCCCCAGCGGGCGGTGGGCGCGCCGGTCAGGTCGGCCACCGGCTCGCCGGTGGACAGGACGGCCTCGTAGCGGTAGCGGGTCAGCTCGTTGTGGTGGGCGCCCCGCTTGGCGCGTACGTCCACCGCGCGCACCGCGGGCAGTTCGCGGGCGAGGGCGGCGAACAGGGCTGGGGAGAGCAGGAGTTCGGTCTCCATGGCCACGCGCTGGTCGATCGAGCGGCGCAGCGCGTCGCGGCTCTTGTCCGCCGCGCCCGGCTGGGCCAGTTCGATGCCGGTCTGGAAGCAGCGGGCCAGGTCGAGGTTGCGCAGGTCGCCCAGGAGCAGTGAGCCGCCCGGGGCGAGCAGCGGCAGCGCCCGTTCGATCACGGTGCGCAGGTAGGTGAGGCCGGGGAAGTACTGGATCACCGAGTTGACGACGATCGCGTCGAAGTGGCCCCGGGGCAGCCCGGTGGTGTCGTCGGCGCCCTGGCAGCTGAGGCGGACCTTGTCACGCAGGACGGAGTCGGCCCCGGTCCGGGCGGAGAGCGCGGCGACGACGGAGGCGGAGAAGTCGGTCGCCCAGTACTCCTGGACCTCCTCCTCGCGGGCCAGGTGGCCCATCAGCAGGCCGGTGCCCACGCCGATCTCCAGGACGCGGCGCCTCGGCAGCTCGCGGATCCGCTCCAGGGTGGCCTCCTGCCACTCCCGCATGTGTTCGCGGGGGATCGGCAGGGCGTCGTAACTGCTGTTCCAGCCGGCGAAGTCGGTGCCCAGGTCGGCCGCGTCGGCGGCGTCGGCGGCGTCGGCGGCGTCGGCGGCGTTGGCGTAGAGCGCCTCGTAGATCTCCTTCCACTCGGTGATCTGCGCGTCCTGGTCGGCGGCGCCGGCGGCCGGAGCGGCGGGCACCACATGGGCCACGAGCCGCTTGTCGCCGTCCTCCGTCTCGTGCAGGGACACCGCGGCGGCGGACACGCCCGGGTGGGCGGTCAGCACCGACTCGATCTCGCCCAGCTCGATGCGGAAGCCGCGCAGTTTGACCTGGTCGTCGACCCGGCCCATGAACTCCAGCGCGCCGTCCGCGCGCAGCAGCACCAGGTCGCCGGTGCGGTAGATCGGGCCGCCGCCGCCGGTGAACCGGTCCTCGACGAAGCGCCGCGCGGTCAGTTCGGGCCGGTCCAGGTAGCCGGTGGCGAGTCCTGGCCCGCCGAGCAGCAGTTCGCCGGTGCCGCCGGGGGCGACGGGGGTGCCGTCGGGGCCGGTGACGACGGCGGTGGTGGCGCCGATCGGACGGCCGATGGGGATCGTGCGGTCGCCCTCGGCGGGCTCGGCGACCTCGTGCCAGGTGGCGAACGTGGTCGCCTCCGTCGGCCCGTACACGTGCAGCAGCCGTTCGGGCGCCCCGGCCGCGAACACCTCGCGCACCCGGCGCGGATCGCAGGCCTCGCCGCCGAACAGCACGGTCCGCAGCGGGGCGAAGGCGGCCGGCCGCTCGCGGGCGATCAGGTTGAACAGCGCGGTCGTCAGGAAGATCACCGAGATGCCGTGCTCGCGGACCGCCTTCTCGAAGCGGCCCGGGTCGACGACCGTGTCCTTGGCCAGGCCGACCAGGCGGGCGCCGGCGGTGAGCGTCGTCCACACCTCGAAGGTGATGGCGTCGAAGGCGGGGGTGGCGGCCTGGGCGACCACGTCGTCGGGGCCCAGCCGCAGGTAGTCGTGCGACTGTACGAAGTCCAGCACGGCCCGGTGGGGTACGACGACGCCCTTGGGTGTGCCGGTGGTCCCGGAGGTGTAGCAGACGTAGACGGCGTCGTCCGGGCCGGTCGTCTCCTCGGGCAGCGCGTCGGAGCGGGCGGCGATCTCGGCGGCCTCGGTGTCGACGGCGACCACGGTCGCGCCCAGCCCCGTGTACTCCGCCGCGTCGGCGCCCTCGGTCAGTACGGCGCGGGCCGCGCTGTCGCGGACGATCAGCCGGCGGTGCTCGGCCGGGTCGGCCGGGTCGACCGGGACGTAGGCCGCGCCGGCCCGCACGATCCCGAGGAAGGCGGTCACCATGTCCGGGCCCGGCCTGAGCGAGGTCACCACCCGGTCGCCGCGTCCCACGCCGTGGGCCCGCAGATGGCCGGCGAGACGGTTCGCGGCGCGGCTCAGCTCCCGGTAGGTGAGGGACACGTCGTCGCCGTCGGCGCATCCGGCGTGTACGGCCTGTCCGGCGTATCCGGCGTATCCGGGGTAGACGACCGCCGTCGCGTCGGGCCGTGCGTGGACTTGCTGCTCGATGAGGCCGGAGATGGACATCAGCACTCGCTCCTTACGACAGCCTTCCGGCTTGGCAAAACCTTGCCTTGAGCTTGGCAACCGTGTCCTGAGGCTGTGTCTTGGAGCGGTCGAGTCGCGGTGGAGTCGCTGATGGGAGGGGGTGGTTCTGTGCCAAATGGAGGGGGTGGAGTTGCCAGGGTGAGCCACCGGGCCGATGCCTCACAGAAGGAGTAGCGCCCTGGGTATACCGCGCGGGATACTGCGGGTATGGCTGAAACCACTGTCAAGGTCGACACCCGCACCAGGGACGCCCTCCAGGCCCTGGCCGCCGCCGCGGGGCTGTCCGTGAAGGCGTACCTCGCCAAGGTGGCCGAGGAGAAGGAGCAGGAGCGGGCCATGCAGACGGCCACCGCCGCCTTCCGGCGCGTGATCGAGGAGCCCGGTGTCATGGAGGCCTTCGACGCCGAGTTCGGAGGGCTGCCGCCCGTCGCGCACCGCACCCCGCGGGCGGCCTGATCCGTGAGCGATCCCGTCGTCCACGTCGACTACCGGTGGTTCCTGGAACGCCAGGAAGAGATCCTCCGGGACGACCTGACCGTCAACGACTTCTCCGTGCTCGTCGGCATGGCCCAGCGGCACCGGGTCGATCCCCCACGGCACGACCAGCACCACCCCGACGCCTTCTGGCGGGCCGCCGTCCTCCTCGAGGAGTGCGTGCTGCTACGCCCGCTCCCCGCCCGCAACGAGCTCTTCGGCTACGGCGTCGCCATCGCCTATCTCGAGGCCTCGGGGCAGCGCGTGAGCACGAAGTTCGAGCTGTGGCGCGATCTGATCCACGACATCCGTTCCCTGCACCTGGACTCGTACGGCATCGCGGAACGGATCCGGTCCTGGCACACGGCGTGATCCCTCGGACGAGGGCGCCGGGGCTGTCCGCCGGCCCGGCCGGGAGGCCCGGCCCGCGCTGGACGCGGGTCGCGGGTTCTGGTCAGCCGGTTGTCGGGGTGCTGTGCGCCAGGTGCGGCAAGGGGCCGGCGGGCAAGGCGGTGGTCAGGGCGGTCGGGAGGCCTGCGCGGCCCGGGACGCCCAGTTTTCGGTAGGTGCGGGTCAGGTGCTGTTCGACCGTGCTCACCGTGAGGTGGAGGCGCGCGGCGATGTGGCGGTTGGTCAGGCCCTGGGCGGCGAGCGCGGCGACACGGCGTTCGGAGGGGCTCAGGGGCAGGGGGCCGGGGGCCGGGAAGCGCTCGGAGACGGGGAGCAGCTCGTCGCGCAGGGCCGTCGCGCCCATCTGCTGGGCCAGGTTCCAGGCGGCCCGCAGGGTGGCGGTGGCCTGGGAGGGGCAGCCGTCCGCGTGGAGGGCATGGCCGAGGTCGGCCAGGGCCCGGGCGGTCTCCAGCCGGGCTCCGCTGCGGCGCAGCTGGTCGACGGCCTGGCGGAGCAGCGCGGTGCGCTCGCCGGGGTCGCCGGTCGCGGCCAGCATGCGCAGGGTCTGGCCGCGTACCCAGGGGCGTCGTGCGTCGGGCAGGGCGAGCTGCTCCTCGGTCAGGGCGCGCGCCTGCCGGACCTTGCCCAGCCGCAGCAGGGCCTGGGCCGCGTCGGTGCGCCAGGGCAGGCAGGCCGGCCGGTCCGCCCGCCACAGCTGGAGCAGGCGGCCGATCCGGCGGAAGTCGGCGAGCGCGGTGTGCGGCTGGCCGAGGGCCAGGTGGTGCAGCCCCCGGGCACGCAGATACCGCAGGCCGTGCAGACTCGTCAGCACCCGCCGGGTGACCGGGTACTGGACGTGGCGGGCGGCCTCGTCGTACCGGCCCAGGACGCCGTACGCCTGGACGAGCACCGCAGTCGGGGCGTAGCGGAACGTTCCGTCACCGCCCGGGGGCAGCACCTCCAGCGCCTCGAGCGCGTGTTCGCGGGCCCCCCGCACGTCGCCCACCCCGAGCAGCGCCTCGGCGTGCAGCGTCCCGAAGACCGCCCGGCGGCCGGGCGCCCGGCTCGCCTCCGCCTCCTCCAGCAGCCGGCGGCTGGCGGGCACGGCGCGCTCGGGACGCTCGCAGTGCAGCAGTGTGCGCACCGCCAGGACGAGCGGGGCGAGGGTGGCGTCCGTCAGCGGCGTCGACCGCACCAGCGTCTCCGCGGCCGCCGGCCGGGTGTCGAGCACCGCGTCCCAGGCGGCCGGGCCGTCGTCGGTCCCGCGCGACAGCCCGGCCGCGTCCGGCACCCGGCCCTGCGCCAGCAGCATCCCGGCCAGCTCCCGCGTGAGCTCGGTGTCGGGCCGGGGCGTACGGTGCCCCGTCACCAGCGCGGTCAGCCGGTGCCCGGCGGCGTCCGGGTCGCGGCGTGCGGCGAGCTGCGCGAGCCGCACGGCCAGGGCGGAGCGCGCCACATCCTCGGGGCAGATGCCGTGGGCGAGTTCGAGGAGGCGTTCGGCCTGGTCGGTGCGCCGGCTGCCGCGGTGGTCCGTCAGAAGGCGCTCCGCGGTGTCCGCGAGCAGCGCGAAGTCCCCGGGGCGGACCGGTGCGCGTACGCCGTCCGCCAAGGGCGCGAGCAGGTGGTCGGCCACCACGCCGGCGGGGGCGCCCGCCCCGCGCAGCACCCGGGCGGCCCGCCGGTGCAGGTCCGCGCGGGTCCGGGGGGAGGCGTGCGCGAGGACGGCGGCCGGGACGGCAGGGTGCCGGAAGCGGAGGCCGTCGAGGAGGCCGCAGGCGCGCAGCGCGGCCAGGCCGGGGGCGGCGGTCTCGGGGTGGAGCATGCGGGCGACCAGCGGCTCGGCCGCCTCCTCCGCCAGGATCGCCACCGAGCGGGCGGTGACCGCGGCGGCCGGGCCGCTGCGGTGCAGACAGGCGGTGACGGCTTCGGCGAACGGGCCGTCCGGGGCGGGCGCCGACGGCGGTGACGCGGTGGCGGCGCCGTCCTCCTCCAGCAGGGCGCGCAGCAGGAGCGGATTGCCGCCGGTGACGCGGTGCAGCTCCGCCGCCGTCCGGCCCGGACGGCCCGTCGCCGTCCGGGCCGTCGCCGTCCGGGCCGTCTCGTCCGGGGAGAGAAGGCCGAGCCGGATCCGGCGGAAGTGCGGCTGACGTGTCAACTCCGGTGCGAAGAGGTCCTGTTGGGCCTCGGCGTACGAGGAGATGGTCGCGACCAGCAGTACGGGAGCCGGGCGGGCGTGCCGTACCAGGTGGCGGAGGTGGTGCAGGGACTGCGCGTCCGCGTGCTGCACGTCGTCCAGGCAGAGCACCACCGGCCCGTCGAGCGCGAGGTCGCACAGCTCCGCGCAGAACGCCCGCATCGCCTCCTCGGACGGGATCGCGGCGGCCTCGCCGGCCGTCCGTGGCAGCGCGAACACCGGTGCGCTGCCGACCAGTTGGCGCAGGACACCGAGCGGCACCCGGCGTTCGGCCGCGGTGGCGACGGCGGTGAGGACGAGTGCTCCGGTGGCGGCGGCACGTTCGGCCACGGTGTCCAGGAGGTGGCTCTTGCCGCAGCCGGCGGCGCCCTCGATCAGTACCACCCGGGAACGGCCCACCGCACACGTGGCGAGGACCGTCTCCAGAGCACCGGAAACCGATGCTCTGTCCGCCTCCGTCATGAGTCCGCCCTTCGCCGCAGCCGCGCTGGTCGGGGCCAGGATCGAAGCAGCACCTCTAAGAGGGGTGGAGCGGGGGCGGAGGTGGACACCGGCCGGGCTCCCCTCGAGGCGGCTCGCGGCCCGGCCGCTCGAGCGCCGCTGGAGCGCACATTGCCAACTCCCCGTGATTCCAGGCAATCTCTTGCCAAGTACTCGGCAATTCATTGCCCGAACCGCACGGGGGAGGCCCCGGATGATTCACCTGAACCCTGCCGGACTGGGCCGGATGCCCGCCGCCGTACGTGCGGTCCTCACCGAATGGACGCGCCACGAGGACCGGTACGGACCCCACGAGCTGGAGGAGCACCTCGACGACGTCGTCCACCGGGAGATCCACGAACGTCTCGGCGCCCTGCTGGGCGCGCCGGCCGGCGCCACCGCCCTGTTCACCGGGGCCGCCGACGCGTTCGCCACCCTCGTGCCGCGCCTGCCGCTCGGCCCGCGGGACCGCATCTGGACGACCCCCTACGAGAGCGCCGCCAACCTCACCACCCTCTTCGCCCTGCGCGACCGCACCCGCTGCGGGCTCGACGTCGTACCGCTGCGCCCGGACGGCGACCTGGACCTGGAGTGGATGGCCAGGCACATCGACGACGACGTGGCCCTGGTCTCCGTGGCGTACGTCCCGGCCGGCTGCGGCATCGTCAACCCGGTCGAGGACATCGGGCGCATCCTCGCCCCCTACCGCTGCCTGTACGCCGTCGACGCCTCGTACGCCGTCGGCCAGCTGCCCGTGGACGTCGCCCGGATCGGCTGCCATCTGCTCACCGGGGACGGCTGGCGGTTCCTGCGCGGGCCGCAGTCCGTCGGCTTCGCCTACGCGGCACCGAAGCTGCGGCAGTCCCTGGCGCCGTACGGCGTCGAACCGCGCGTACCGCCGCACGGCGCGGCGGTCGCGGCACTGAACGCCGCCCTGGGCGAGCACGCCGCGACGGCCGGGTACGAGGACCGCTTCCCCGGCCTGCGCGCCGCCGTCGAGGACGCGCCCGGAACCGAACTGATCACCCCCGGGCGGATCCAGTCCGGCATCCTCACCTTCCGGCACGAGGAACTGACCGCCGCGCTGGTGCGCCGGCAGCTCGCGGCCCGTGGCGTCGTCGTGTGGAAGACGGTCGCGCAGGAGACCCCGCTGTACCTGCCCGGGCGCGGCGTCACCACCGCCGTCCGGGCCTCCGTCCACCACGACAACTCGCCCCAGGACATCGCACGGTTCGGCGAGGCGCTGCGGGAGGTACTGGACCTGCGGCGGCACCGCCCGGTCCCCGTGGGCGCGCGCATCCTGCCGGCCCCGGGTGTCCCGGTGACGCGCATCCCGGGGCCGCGCCGGCGACCGGCCGGGCGGCACCTGGCACTGGTGCCGAACGGGCCCGTGGACACCAGCCGACTCGAGCCCCCGGCGTGAGCGGCCACAGCCGTCGCGGAGCGGCGCCGGGGGCCCGGTGGAGCCGACGAAAGTCAGGGGATTTCCGCAGGTTTGCCCCCGTCCATGCTGGGGTCCGGAGGTCCGTCAACAGGGGTCGGGTGGCATTATGGTGGGTAATTTCCGGCCCACATACTGGGTCGCATGGCGAACCCCCCAGTGCTCACGGAGCAGTCACCGCCGTCCCTTCGGGAATCCGGGAGTGACTTCTCCCGCCTGGCGCGCAGAATGGCCGACGCGGGGCTCATGGCCCGGCGCCCCCTCTACTACACCTCGCGGTTCACGGCGGTGGCCCTCGCACTCGTCGGGTGCTGCACGGCGTTCGCCGTACTCGGCGACAGCTGGCTGCAACTGCTCGTCGCCGTCGGGCTGGCCGTGGTCTTCGGGCAACTCGGGCTCGCGGCCCATGACCTGGCCCACCGGCAGGTGTTCACCCGCCGCCGCCCCGCCGAGACCGGCGGGCTCATAGCCGCGAACGCGCTGCTCGGCATGAGCTACGGCTGGTGGATGAACAAGCACACCCGGCACCACGCCAACCCCAACCACGAGGAGAAGGACCCCGACGTCGCGCCCCACCTCCTGGTGTGGTCGCGCCGGCAGGCGCGCGTCGCCCGGGGACTCCCCGCGTTCGTCGGCCGTCACCAGGCCGCCCTCTTCTTCCCGATGCTCACGCTCGAGGGCTTCAACCTCAGCGTCGGCAGCTTCCGGGCCCTGTCCACCTCGGCGGTGAAACGGCCCGTCCTCGAGGGCACCCTGCTTGTCGCCCACTTCGCCGTCTACTTCGGCGCGGTCTTCACCGCCCTCCCGCCCGGCAAGGCGTGCGCCTTCGTCGCCGTGCACATGGGCCTGTTCGGCATCTACCTCGGCTCGGTGTTCGCCCCCAACCACAAGGGCATGCTGATGGTCACCGAGGGCCAGGAGCTGGACTTCCTGCGCCGCCAGGTGCTCACCTCGCGCAATGTGCGCGGCGGCTTCCTCGTCGACGCCTTCATGGGCGGCCTCAACTACCAGATAGAGCACCACCTGTTCCCCAGCATGCCCACCCCCGCCCTGCGGCGCGCCCAGCGCATCACCGAGCGGTACTGCGCCGAACTGGCCATCCCTTACCACCAGACGGGCCTGCTCGCCTCCCACCGCGAGGCCCTGCGCCACCTCAGGAGCGTCGGAGAACCGCTGCGGGCCCGACGCCGCTGACGGCGACGCCGGTCGAGGCCGGGGAAGCAAGGCCGAGGACGGCCGCCCCGTGCTCGCGGACGCGGAACGTGCGAAACCCGGGCGCGGGGCGGTTCACCGGAGACGGTCACGCGCACCGGCCGGCCGGTCCCGCCTGCCGTGGCGGCCGGGGCCCGGTGGAACGCCGACGGGTGCGTCACAGTTCGAGCAGTCGTGACGCTCTACCGCCAATGCCGCCTGATCGGGCGTCAAATCCATGGCGGCGTCTTCTCAGAAGTGCCTCGCACAACATGAGGCTTTCGAGAGGTCTTTCTCGGATCTGTTCATTCGCGAGAATGCCGAGAAGTGGAACACGCAACCGGGCGGGCGCCAGATCGGTACGCCTTGCCGGGTGCCACACCGCATCGTGAGTGTGATTCTCGTCAGGGAGTGTCATTGGGCTGGAGGGTCTGCCAGGAGCTGCGGTCGGAACCGACCCGTGTGCTCATGCGGGCTGACGGAGTGCGCTGACCAGTGCGCGCGGGTCGTCGGCGTGGAAGCGGATGGTGTGGGCCTTTTCCGTTGCGCCGAGCGGGCGGGTGAAGGTGAGTGGTCGGTTCAGCTCCAGGGTCACCGAGGTCTGGCTGCCCACGATCAGGTCGAGGACCCCGTCCTGGGAGAGGGTGATCAGTTGGCCTTCGGGGTAGCGCCGGTCGACCCGGACCGAGGCGACCGCGTCCTGCGGTACGGCGAGGTCGAACAGGGCTCCGTAGCGGATCCGCAGAGAGCCGTCGGGGTGCACGACGTGCGGCCGGGTGACGCAGGCGGCGTGCAGGGCCAGTACGAGGACGACGCCGTACAGGTCGAGTACCAGGATCGTCCGGTGGATCACCGGCCAAGGGATGAGGAAGGCCAGGCCGACCGTCTCGATCACCATCACGAAGAGCAGCCCGTACATCATCGCGGTCTGAGGTCCGGTGTACGCGGCAGCGAGGTCCCCTGGGCGCACCCCGTGCGTGCTGCGCCGGACCCACCGTCCCAGGGAGGCGAGGGCGCGCAGCTCGTGGAGGACCAGGCGGCGGACCGTCACCGGCACCGCCTCCTGTACGGCGGCCTGCCGCGCCGCCCGGCGGTCCGCGCCGCGGGCGCGCGCGGCGGCGTACAGCGAGCGCAGCACACAGGCCTCCAGCAGTAGCACCGCGAGTACCAGCGCCTCGGCGCCCGCCAGCGCCCACCCGGGCGGCCGGACCCCAGCCACCAGGCAGGCCGCCAGTGCCAGTTCCCCCGGCAGCACGGCGGCTACCGCGACCCGCGCCGCCCGTACGCCTCTTGGCCGGCCGCTCATCCCCGGCCCCTCTCCACGAACGCGTCCATGAGCCGGCCCACGACTTCCGCCTGCGCGGGGGCGTACTCGGCGAGCAACGCCTCCTTGAGTCCGGTCACGACCACCCCGTCCTCGGGAATTGCGGCGAACAGCTCCTCGGGGACGGCTGCCATCAGGTCAGCTGCCAGGGGTGCGATCCGCGGATCGTCGGCGGGGGCCTCGGCGAGCGCGTCGAGCCGCTCGTACAGTTCGGCAACCGCGGGATCGGCAACCAGCGTTTCGAGTAGCTCGAAAATCTCTTGGTTACCGGTGCTGGTGACGTCCACCAGCGTGAGGTACTCGCGGTCCTTGGCCGCGCTCGGCGAATCTGTTCGGGGGGCTTGTGCCAGCAGCGCGGCGAGGGCGGGTGAGACGGGCCCGGTCGCGCCGGGCGGCTCGGCGAGCAGGGCGCTGAGTCGGCAGCGGCGCTCCCGGATGGCGGCCTCCTGACGGGCCAGGTCGGCGTCGAGTTCTTCCAGTACCTCGGCCAGTTCGCGCCCGGCATCATCGGCGATGACGTCACGCACTTCATCGAGGCTGAGGCCGAGTTCGGTGAGCCGGCGGACCCGGGCGAGCAGGACGGCATTGCGGACGCTGTAGGCCCGGTAGCCGTTTGGGCGCCGCTCCGGTTCCGGAAGCAGACCGACATGGTGGTAGTGCCGGATCGCCCGGGTGGTGAGCCCCACGAGCGCGGCGATCTCTCCGATTCGCATGCCGTCAGTAGAAACCTTGCCGTTGCGTCAAGGTCAAGCGGAAGGGATTGTCGGGCGCAAACGATTCCAGCGCGTCTGCACACCGGAGTGGTAGGTCCTCGCCAGCGCACGTATCTGGCCAGAGCCCGCTCCCGCTACCCCTCGTCGTCCTCGTCGAGTTCGACTGTGTCCGGGTCGCGAAGAGGGCGAAGAGGGCGTAGGGCGTCGCCAGCTGGGTGGAGGCGGTGAAGCTGTAACGGCCCAGGACGTTTTGGTTGTGGTGCTTGATCGGGGACAGGCGGGCGATGTCCTCGTTTCGGATCTTGTGACCGTCGGCACGGACTTGGGCGACGGCGGCGTCGATGTACAGGGTGGTCCAGAGCACTACGGCGTCGGGCGCATGGGGATGCGGTCGTGACCCGGGTCTCGCGGTTCGAGGGGCTGCGTGGGGCGGTCAGCGCAGGTGCGACTTGAGGGTCGACAGCACCGCCGGGGCCTGGGAGTTGAGGTAGAAGTGGCCGCCTGGGTACACCTTCAGGTCGAAGGGGCCCGAGGTGTGCTCCGCCCAGGCGCCCGCCTCGTCCATGGTGACCTGCGGGTCGTCGTCGCCGGTGAGCGCGGTCAGCGGGCAGGTCAGCCGCGGGCCCGGCGTGTAGCGGTAGGTCTCCGCGGCCCGGTAGTCGGCGCGGATCGACGGCAGGATCATCCGCAGGATCTCCGGGTCGCCCAGCACCTGGGTGTCGGTGCCGCTCAGCCGCGTGATGTCCTCGATCAGCCCGTCGTCGTCCAGCAGGTGCACCCGCTCCTCACGCACCGTCGACGGCGCGCGCCGGCCCGAGGCGAACAGCCCGTGCAGCACGGTCCCGCGCTCCTCGAAACGCCGCGCCACTTCGTACGCCAGGGAGGCACCCATGCTGTGCCCGAAGAACGTCACCGGCCGGTCGAACCAGCCGTCGAGCTCCTCGGCCAGCGCGTCCGCCAGCCCGTGGATGCTGTCGACGCACGGCTCGTGACGGCGGTCCTGGCGCCCGGGGTACTGGATCGCGAGCACGTCCACGGCAGGGGACAGCGCCCGTGAGACGGGGAAGTAGAACGACGCCGAACCACCCGCGTGCGGGAAGCACACCAGCCGGTGCGCGGCGTCGGGAGCGGGGTTGAAGCGCCGTATCCATGCGCCGGTCTCGACGTTCGTCTGCGTGGTCACCGGGTTCTCCTTCGAGGGTGCCCCGTCCTGTAGGGCGGGGAGGAATCGGAACTCCCGCGTAGCGGGTTATGGGATAGAGCAATCGCCGTCAGGGCGCTTGGTCGTCTCCACCTGCCGGGCCGAGCGCGACCTCAAGCAGGTGGACGATCTCAGAGTTGAGGGACCGCCGGTCGGCGCGGGCCTCCTCAACGAGGCGTGCGTGCAGTTCCGCTGGCAGGCGGAGAGAGATCCGCTTCTCGTCTTCCATGCTAAAATGATGCCATGGCGACACCATGGAAAGCGGCGGAGGGTACCGGGCGCGCCCGGTACACCTACCGGCTCCGCGTGTCGTCGGCCGCCCACACCGCTCTCCTCGCCGAGTGGGACCGCTGTCGATGGATCTGGAACGAATGCGTCGCCAAGTCCCGGCAGATACACGCCCACAACCGTGCGCACCCGGACGACAAGCTGACGTGCGGCCCTGCCCAGCTCGACAAAATGCTGACCGATGCCCGCGCCCAACTGCCGTGGCTCCGTGACGGCGCGAGCGTTCCGCAGCAGCAGATCATCCGGGATTTCGCCAAGTCCCGCTCGAAGGCGCTGACGGACATCGAGAAACGGCTGCCCATGCGGCAGCGCGCTGGCATGCCCAGGGTGAAGAAGAAGCGTGAGGCGCTGCCCACGCTGAACTACACCAGCCGGGGCTTCCGGCTGAAGGACGGCCGCCTGCATCTGGCGGGTGGGATCGTGTTGACCGTGGTGTGGTCGCGGGAGCTGCCCGCTGTACCGTCCTCGGTGCGCGTGTACCGCGACGCGGTCGGCCACTGGTACGCGTCGTTTGTCGTCGCCACCGAAGTCCAGCCGCTCCCGGAGACGGGTGCTGTGATCGGCGTGGACTGGGGTGTGAAGGAGACCGCGACCACCACGAGCGACGCCCATGACCTGCCGCATGCCCAGCACGGGAGGACCGCCGCGCAGAGGCTGGCCCATTATCAGCGGATGATGGCTCGCAGGAAGCCCGCGCGTGGGCAGGCCGCGTCCAGAGGATACCGGCAGGCGCAGGTGCAGGCCGCGAAGGTCCATAAGAAGATTGCCCGGCAGCGGCAGGACACCGCCCGCAAATGGGCCAAGCGCGTTGTCCGCGACCATGACGCGATTGCCGTCGAGGACTTCCGGCCGAAGTTCCTCGCGAAGACCACCATGGCCCGTAAAGCCGCAGACGCGGCGATCGGCGCCACGAAGACGGCCCTGATCGAGATGGGCCGCAAGCACGGGCGGGACGTCCGCCTGGTGCATCCTGCGCACACCACCATGGACTGTGCGTCGTGCGGAGCGAGAACCAAGCACGCACTTCCTCTTTCGGAACGTACCTACACCTGCACCGCGTGCGGAGTCGTATCTCCTAGGGACAAGAACTCTGCTCGCGTGATGCTGGTCCGGGCTGGTCTCAACCCGGCTGGTGTCGAGGGCGTAAGACCCCCGGGAGCGCTGCTCCCAGAGGCAGCCTGAGCCAGGAATCCCCTCCCTTCAGGGAGGGGAGGATGTCAACTGATACTCCTCGTCGGTGTGTGTGCGCCCGCGGGCGGTCCGGGAACCGCGGGCCGGGCCTTTCGAAGGGGTCATGCGGGCCGGACCGGCTCGCCGCGCGTCAGCTCCTGTCCGGCACCGGGCCGGATCCGCAGAGCCTCCTCGTCGTACAGCCCCCGCACATAGAACAGGTCCTTCAGCAGGTCGGCGGAGCCGATCCGCTTCGTGGTCCGCTGCTCGGCGATGCCGCGCAGCGGCAGCCGGCCGATGTCCGCCCACCGCAGCCGGCCGTCGGGGCCGATGTAACTGCGGGCGCGGCCCGCGTTGTCGGGGTGGACGCAGTACGGCACGTCGAGGTAACCCCGGCGGAAGGCGGCGAGCAGCGCGCGGCCGATGTCGTCGTCGAGTTCGAGCACCGCGTCGACCAGGGCGCGCGCCTCGGCGTACGTCGGCGAGTCGCCGAGCACCTCGGAGGTGTCCGGCTGCCCGGCCGCGGTGCGCCGGGCGATCGTGTCGGCGTACTCCAGCGCGAGGACGTTCTCCGCCACCGTCGGGATGCGGCGCGACTCGGCGACCGTCTTCGCGATCAGCCGGTGGGCGCCGGTGGACACGGCGAGCTCGGCGGCCCGGCCGAGCAGGTGGTGGGCCCCCCGGTACGTCTCCGGGTACACGCCCATGTAGGCGTAGATGACGATGTGCCAGTTGTCGGTGGGCAGCAGCTCGGCGCAGAGCCTGCGCAGCGCGCCGACGGCCTCACGGTCCTGCCCCATGTCGGTCTGCTGGGCGTAGCTGAGGGACAGCGAGCGGATGCCGTGCTGGGCGAAGAACAGCGCCTCCAGGAAGCTGATGGCCACCAGCTGGCCGGGCGGGCAGAGCTGGCCCATCATGCAGCCGCCGAAGGTCTCCAGGTGCGGTTCGATGCCCTCGTCCCGCAGCCTGGTGTACAGGTCGCAGCAGGCCTCCCAGTTGCGGATGCCGTCGGCGAGGGGCGTGCGGCCGTAGGGCAGGCAGTAGGAGACGGGACCGCCCTCGGTGGCGTTGAGCCCGAGCCGCAGCAGCGACCAGAAGATGTCGATGGGCGTCGCGGAGCCGTGCCGCACCTGCACCGGGAAACGGGCGTCGCGCACCCCGGCGAGCACCGCCTCCGTGACGCCCGGCGGATGGCTGACGACCGGATAGCCGTTCAGGCTGATGCCCTCGCGCAGGGCTTCCTCCACGGCGTGCAGCTCACCGACCCGGGTGTAGCTGTCCAGGGTGAGGGTGCCCACCGTGGTGGCGTCGGCGGCCTTGGTGGCGATCAGCCCCTCCCGCATCTGCGCCGGGTCGCCGAAGCCCATACGGGGCTGCACGACCAGCCGTCCCCGGGAGCTCTCCCGGCGGACGAACGCGCCGAAGTCCACCGGCCGGCCGCGGCGGTTCCTGAGCAGCGGAAGCCTGCTCACAGGGCCGCTCCGTCACGGGCGGCGTCCAGCATGCGGCCGGAGCGCTGCATCGTGTCGAGGAAGCCGCGGAAGGCGGTCACCGGGTCCTGGCCGTCCTCGAAGACGGCGTCGAACCCGGCGGCGGACAGCTCCGCCGCCCGGTCCGCCCCCTCGGCGTCGTCGGTGCCGAGCTTGCCGCCGATCACGATGGGGGTGGCGGCCAGCGGGGCGAGCGCCCGGAGCTGGTCGATGACCCGCATGCCGTCCTGGTAGCCGTGCCCGTTGACGCTGCTGATGACGACCATGTCCGGCTCCAGCGCGTCGCATTCGGCGACCAGCAGGTCGTCGGGGACGCACGGGCCGAGGTTGACCACGCTGTAGCCGCACTCCTCGATGAGCAGTTGCAGGAACACCAGGTTCCAGGTGTGCGAGTCGGAGGCCAGCGAGGTGACGATCACCGTGCCCTTCGACGGCTCGGCGTCCGCGCCCGGCACCGGCGCGGGTGGCTGGGACGCGCTCACCGGCGGTCTCCTTCCCCGAGTTCCCCGAGCGGGGTGCGTACGTGCTCGATGCGGGTGGCGGAGACGACCTCGCCGCCACTGATGACGACCTCGGCGGGCGCCGGCCGTCCCAGGAACATCAGCAGGCTCGAAGTCGGGCCGTACGCACCGGTGTTGGGGATGGCGACCAGATCGCCAGGGTTCAGCCCGGCGGGCAGCCCGATCTGCCGGCCCAGGACGTCGCCCGGCGTGCACAGCGGGCCGACCAGGCTCGCCTTCTCCGTCTCGGCGTCCGTCGGGACGTGCACGGTGACCGGCATCAGCCGGCCCAGCCCGGACATCCCGCCGAAGGTGTTGATGCCCGCGTCGGCGATCACGAACTTCTTGCCGCGGCTGACCTTGACGTTGCTGACCCGGGTGACCAGCGTGCCGCTGTCCCCGGCGAGGTAGCGGCCGGACTCGACCGCGAGGCGCGGGGTGCCCTCCCGCCACCGCGGGAAGTGCACGTCGAGCACGGCCTCCAGCTCGCCGCGCAGCTTCGGGTACACGGCCCGGCCGCCCTCCTGGGCGTACGGCACCGAGAAGCCGCCGCCGATGTCCAGCAGCTCCAGCTCCACCCCCAGGTCCTCCTGGATGGCGGCGGCCACCGTCACCGTGTGGGTGAGCTCGCCGATCAGGGCCGCCTCGTCCTTGGCGTTGCTCTGCGAGAACAGGTGCAGCCCGGCCACGCGGGTACCCGGCACCGAGCACAGCTCGGACGCCAGCGCGGCGACGGTCTCGCTGTCGATGCCGAACTGGGTGGGCGCGCCGGTCATCCGGATGCTGGTGGTGGCGCTGGCCGTGGCGCTGTTGATGCGCAGCAGGCAGTCGGCGACCGTGCCGTGCGCGAGGGCGGCCTCCCCGATGTGGGTGACGTCGCTCAGCGACTCGGCGGAGAAGGTGCGCACCCCCAGGCCGACCGCCTCGTCCAGCTCGGCGGGGGTCTTGCCCGGACCGGTGTACAGGATGTCGGCGCCGGCGTACCCGGCTTCCAGGGCCGCCGCCAGCTCACCCGTGGAGCTGATCTCGGCCTTGCAGGCGGGGCCGTCGCCGGTGCGCAGGGCGCGTACCAGGTCGACGTGCGGGTTGGCCTTGAAGGCGTAGAAGACCTCGAAGCCCTCCGGCAGCCACCGGAACAGGTCGGCGCGCGCCGCCCGGACCCGGTCCAGGTCGTAGACGTACAGGGGAGTGCCGAACCGGCTCGCGAGCTCGGTCGTGTCCGGGGTGGTCGGGGGGGTCGGGGTGGTCGGCGTGGTCATTCTCCGCTCCCGTCGAGCATCGCGGCCAGCTCCTTGCGGGCGTTCTTGCCGTGCTGGGTGAGCGGGAAGTCGCTGAGCACCCGGCAGATCGCCGGCACCTTCGCGGGCTCCAGCCGCCGGGTCAGTTCCTTCAGGACGTCACGCGGCGACAGATCGCTCTCCACGAACAGCGCCAGGTCGTGACGGTCGCTCGGCGGCAGCGCGGCGGCCGCCCGCACACCGGGGATGTCCATGGCGGCGCCCTCGATCTCCAGGGTGCTCATCCGGAAGCCCTTGCGCTTGAACATGTCGTCGCGGCGGCCCTCGAAGTACAGGTAGCCGTCCGCGTCGAGGCTGCCGTAGTCACCGGTGTGCAGCCGCAGCCGCCCGGTGCCGGGGTCCGGCCGGAACGCCTTCGCCGTCAGCTCGGGGCTCTTCCAGTAGCCGGGCATCACATGCGGGCCCACGGCGACGATCTCACCGACCTCCCCGGTGGGCACCGGCCGCCCGTCCGGGTCGAGGATCAGCACCTGCGTGCCGGGCAGCGGCAGTCCGACGGCGCCGGGCCGCTCGGCGTCCTCCTCCGGCGGCATCACGGTGATCCGCTTGGCCTCGGTCTGCCCGTACTGGCGCACCACGCGCGCCCCGGGGAAGTGCTCCCGCAGCGCGTCGATGGTGGTCTGCGGCAGTGCGGCCCCGGTGTTGGTGAACAGCCTGACCGGCGCCTGGGGCTGGTCGTCCCGCCCGGCCAGGGTGACGATCATCGTCGCCAGCGAGGGGACCAGCGGGACGACGGTCGCGCCCGTCTCCCGCATCCGGCGCAGGATCACCAGGTCGGAGTCGCGGTCGGCGAGGACGATCTCGCAGCGCGCGATGCAGGTCATCAGGACCTTGTACAGGCCGTAGTCCCAGGACATCGGGAACCGGCAGAACACCACGTCGTCGGGGCGGTAGCCGAGGACCCGCACCAGCGCCCGGGAGGCGAACGCCACCTGGGCGTGCGGACAGACGACCGCCTTGGGCGCGGCCGTGGAACCGGAGGTGTAGATCAGGGTGGCCACGTCGTCGGGGCGCACCTCGTCACCGGCGTCACCGGCCTGTGCCGCACCGCGGCCGAGGAGTTCCTCCACCTCCGGCCACACGTCCGCCAGCAGGTGCACCGGGCTGCCGGTCTCCGCGAGCCGGTCCCCGCTCGCCGCGTCGCCGATGACCAGCGTGGGCCCGGCGTTGTCGATCACCTGGCGCAGGTGGTACGTCTTCATCGCCGGGTTGAGCGGCACGAAGACCGCACCGGCCCGGGCCGCGCCGTAGAACATCGCGGCCAGTTCGCGGGTGGTGGGCAGCTGGAGCAGCACACGGTCGCCGCGCCGCACGCCCTTCTCGCGCAGCCAGGCCGCGAACGCCCGGCTGTGGTCGTCCAGTTCCCGGTACGTCCAGATTCCGGCGAAGTCCCGTACCGCGGGGGCGTCCGGAGCCTCGGCGACCGCTTCGTCGAGGAGGCCGTGGACGAGTTCGCTCCGGGCGGCCGGCCCGGAAAGCGTTTCCGGGTCTTCCAGTTCGGAGTCGTCCAGTTCGGAGTCTTCCAGTGTCGAATACGAGTGGCTGACCAACGTCGCACCCCGCCTTTGAGTTGTGGCTCGGTTCGCCGAAATGCGCTGGGGAGTCGTGAACCTCGTTGGCCACGGTATGGGGGGTGCTGCGGCGGTCAAACCCCTAACTCCCCCTATCCGGCCGGATTCACCGGGTGGTTACCCCACCGGTTACGGGTATTCCTCGCGTCCTTCTCGAGTACCGCTGGAACGACTGGAACGGGGAGCGCGGCCGCCGCCAGCACGCGCAGCGCACGGGAAAGCTCGGGCCCGCTCGGTGCGTTTTCCGGGTCGATCAGCCATTGCGTCATGACGCCGATGAGCAGGGCGTGGCAGAGATTGCCCACGGCGTGGACGTCACGCACATCCGTTTCGGCCGCCGGCCCGTCCCCGGGGTGGGCCTCCGAGGGCGCGAACAGGGTTTCCCCCAGACCGGACCGCGCTTCCGCCAGGCCTTCGGCGAGTGCCCGGCGGATTTCCGGGGAGTTCTCCATCCGGGTGACCGCCTCGATGTTCACCGCCCACAGCCGCCGGTGCTCGGCGAACAGGCCGATCACCGCGGTCCAGAAGGACTCGAACCGCTCGTGCGGCGCCGCCGGACCGTCCGGAGCCTGCGCCAGCGCCTTGTCCAGCGCCTCCGCCCAGGCGGCGTTGGCCTCGAACAGTGCCGCGTTGAGCAAGGCCTCCTTCGAACCGTAGTGGTAGCCGATGGAAGCGAGGTTGGCGCCCGACGCGGCGACGATGTCGCGGGCCGTGGTGCGCGCGTATCCCTTTTCGATCAGGCACTGCTTCGCACCTTCGAGCAGAGCCTCACGATGTCCCATTCTCGTCATTCAAGCGGCGCACCGGCCGCTCATCCACCGTACGGGACCCCTGAAAACCCCCTGAACCACGAGCGGGCGGGCGGTGGCCGGGTGCCGAGGACAAGGGCCGGTTAGGGGTTATTGGCCCGGTGGCCGCAACACCAGACTTGGGCGCATGGAGACCGAGCACCGGACGAAAACCGCCCTGGTATTCCCGGGAATGGGGCCAGCCCCGTTCGCCGAGGTCGGCAAGTTCATGCTTGTCAACCCCTTCGCGCGGAAACTCGTCGCGGAAGCCGACGACGCCCTGGGCCATTCGCTCTTCCGCGTGTTCCGGGAAGCGGAGGGCGACTACTCCGTGCCCGCGCAGGTCGCCTTCTTCGTGAACTGCCTCGCCCTCGCACAGTGGGCGGAGGCGGAATTCGGCCTCGACCCCTCCTATGTCATCGGCCCCAGCTTCGGCGGCAAGGCGACCGCCGTGCGCTCCGGTGCCCTGTCGTTCGCCGACGGGGTGCGGCTGACCGAGCGGTTCGCGCACTGTCTCGACGCGTTCTTCGCCGAGGAGTACCCCGAGGAGGTCGCCACCCAGTCCTTCGCGCGCACCCCGCGGGACCGGCTCGACGAGATCCTCGCCGAGCTGGACGCCGACGGCGAGTGGTACGACATCACCTGCACGGTCGACGAGGACTTCCGCATGCTCACCCTGCGGGCCTCCCGGCTCGAGTGGCTCCAGCAGCGGCTGCGCACCGCCGGCGGGATGCCCCTGTACGTCATGCGGCCGCCCATGCACTCGGCCCGCTTCGCCGGGCTGCGGGAGCGGGCCGCCGTCGAGGTCATGGCCGGGCTGGAGTTCCGCGACCCGGTGCTGCCCGTCGTCTCCGACCAGGACGGGTCCGTGCTGACCGGCGGCGACGAGGTACGCGACCTGCTGCTCGACTGCTGCGTCCGCGCGGTCGAATGGCCCACCGCCCTGGACTCCCTGCGCGGCAAGGGCGTCGGCACCCTCCTCGTCGCCGGCCAGGACGCGCTGTTCGGCCGGGTCGCCGTCGCGGCGAAGAACTTCAAGGTCGTCCCCGCCAACCCGCGTCTCGCCCTGCGCCCCCGCCGCCGCCCGGCGGCCGCCTGACCGGGGCACGACCTCCGGAGGAACCATGACCCAGCACGAGTCCCGCGGCCTGTACGAGCGTTTCCTGCGCGGCCTCGACCGGTCCGCGGACCGTACGGCCCTGCGCATCGGGACCGAGACCGTCAGCTACCGGGACCTGCACCGCCAGGCCCTCGCCTGGGCGGGCGCCCTGGACGGCGCCAAGGCCGTCGGTGTCCTGGCCGGCAAGACGGTGACCGCGTACGCAGGCATCCTCGGCGCCCTCTACGCGGGCGCCACCGTCGTCCCCCTGCACCCCGACTTCCCGGCCCACCGCACCCGGCACATGCTCGAACTGTCCGGTGCCACCGCCGTCATAGCCGACGACCGGGGACGCGCCGTGCTGGCCGGCCTGGGCGACGATGCCTCCGCCCTCGACGTCATCGACCCCGACCCGGCCCGCGCGCTGACCGCGCCGCGCCCCGTCACCGCGTCCGACGCCGCCTACATGCTGTTCACCTCCGGCTCCACCGGCCGCCCCAAGGGCGTACCGATCAGCCACGGCAGCACCCACCACTACTTCCAACTCCTCGACGCGCGCTACGACTTCACCCCCGATGACGTCTTCTCCCAGACCTTCGACCTGAACTTCGACTGCGCGATGTTCGACCTGTTCTGCGCCTGGGGCTCCGGAGCCACCGTCGATGTCACCCCGCAGACCGCCTACCTCGACCTGCCGTCCTACCTCGCCGAGCACGGCGTCACCGTGTGGTTCGCCACGCCCAGCGCCATCTCCCTCGCCCGCCGCATGGGCGCCCTCGCCCCCGGCGCGCTGCCCGGCCTGCGCTGGAGCTTCTTCGCCGGTGAGGCCCTGCGCGCGCACGACGCCGCCGACTGGCAGGCCGCCGCGCCCGCCTCCACCCTGGAGAACATCTACGGGCCGACCGAGCTGACCGTCACCATCACCGGCCACCGCTGGGACCCGGCGACCTCGCCAGGCCTCTGCGTCAACGGCCTGGTCCCGATCGGCCGCGTGCACGAGGGCCACGACCACGTCCTGGTCGACGAGGACGACCGGCAGACCGCCGTCGAGGGCGAACTCCTCATCACCGGCCCGCAGATGTCCGTCGGCTACCTCGACCCCGGCGACGACGAGGGCCGGTTCGTCGAGCGGGACGGCCGCCGCTGGTACCGCACCGGCGACCGGGTGCGCCGCCTGCCCGACGGCGAACTGGTCTACCTGGGCCGCCTCGACTCCCAGGTGCAGGTCCAGGGCTGGCGCGTCGAACTCGCCGAGGTGGAGCACGTACTGCGCTCCTGCGACGGTGTCGAGGACGCCGTCGCCGTCGGCGCGACGACCCCCGCGGGCACCGAACTCGTCGTCTACTACACCGGCGAGCCCCGCCCCGCCGCCCGCCTCTCCCGCGCCCTGCGCGAACTCCTCCCCAAGGGAATGCTCCCCCGCCGCTTCGAGCACCTCACCGAGTTCCCCCTGAACTCCAACCGCAAGGTCGACCGCAAGGAACTGACGGGCCGGGCCGACGAACTCCTCGCCCAGCGCCGGAAGGAACCGGCGGCCTGAGGGCAACGCCGGTGCGTCTCACCGGTCCGCTGGGAAAGTGCCAAGGGTCAGAAATCTGACCCTTAGTGGTTGGCTCCGGAAGTCCTTCGGGGGGCTGAGCCGATTCTCAGGCGGTAGCGGCTTTGAGGAGGGCTTCGGCTGCGGTGGTGCGGGCGTAGAGGACGGAGCGGCCGGCGCGGTGGGCGCTGACCAGGCCCGCGTTGCGTAGTGCGGTGAGGTATTGGGATACCCCGGCCGGGGAGAGTCCGGTGCGGTGGGCCAACTTTGTGGTGGAGGCCGGGGTATCCAGTTCGGTCAGGAGCAGGGTCCGCGAGCGGCCGAGTACGGCGGCGAGGGCGTCGGCCTGGGTGACGGGCCGCGCTTTCCATAGCGAGCCGACACCGCGCGCCGGATAGGCGAGTTGGGGTGGATCCGGCGGCGTCGTCCGGGTGCGCAGTCCCGGTCCGGTGAAGGCTGAGGGGATCAGCAGCAGTCCTGTACCTGCCGTCTTGCGGGTCAGCGGCTGCTTTCGGCGGGCCAGCCGCAGTCCATTGTCGTCCCAGCTCACCGAGGTGTGCAGGTCGTTGAAGAGGCGGCCCGCGCCGTGCTCGGCGACCATGCGGGCTCGGTAGAAGATGTCTGCGTCCAGTACTTCCCGGATCCGTGCCCAGTAGGGGGCGAGTGCCAGCTCCCAGTACGTTTCGATCTCTTCTGTGACCTTGGCGAGGCGGGTCTGTGGGTCGGCGTGCAGGGTTTGCAGCCGGGGGCCGAGCGTTCCCTGGTGGCGGGCGAGGTGGTCGAGGTCCTGGCGTACTCGGTCGGCGGGCGAGGCGAGGATCGCATCCAGCTCTGCCGCCAGCGTGGAGGCCGGCACGGCGGGGGCCGGGTTGAGGAAGTCAGGGACGTAGCCGGTGGGCGGGATCAGCTCGGCGAGCCAGCCTCGGTCCAGCCCAGCGGCCACCACACGCGGCCGTACCTGGTCGACCCAGGACCGGTGGACCAGATGCGCGGCGGTGGACGTCAGCAGCCGGAAGCTGGGCGTGATCTCCCACATCGGTGAGACGGCGAACCGCACCTGCGCAAGATCGCTCGCCGAGAACGCCAACTCTGCCAGGACGACCACTCCTCAATAGATTCATGCATGTGTGAATCAATAGCGGGCCAGCGTACCGCGCGGAGATCATCCCGCCATGACTTCACAGACGATTACCGCGGCGGCATCGGGCACTTTCCAGCTCGGCGACCTGACGGTCAACCGAGTCGGTTTCGGCGCGATGCGCCTGCCCCAGCATGGCGAGGCGTTCGCAACCAACGCTGTCCCACGCGACCGCGACCAGGCGATCGATGTGCTGCGCCGCGCGGTCGAGCTCGGCGTGAACCACATCGACACCGCCGCGTTCTACTTCTCGCCGCTGCGCTCCGCCAACGAGCTGATCAACCGCGCCTTGGCCCCCTACGGGGACGATCTCGTCATCACTACCAAGGTTGGACCGGGCCGCGATCCTGCGGGCCGGTGGCTGCCGCACGCCACCCCCGCGCAGCTGCGCAGCCAGGTCGAGGAGAACCTGCGCCAGCTCGGCCGTGACCACCTCGACGTGGTGAATCTGCGCGTCGTCGGCACCAATTCCATTGCCGAACGCTTCGGCGCACTCGCCGAACTGCGCGAGGCCGGACTCATCAGTCACCTGGGCCTGTCCAACATCCGCCCCCACCACCTCGCTGAGGCCCAGAGCATCGCGCCCGTGGTCTGCGTGCAGAACATGTACGGCATCGGCGCATCGCCCGACCAGAAGGAGTTCCTGCGCGTCTGCGGTGAACAAGGCATCGCGTTCGTGCCGTTCTACTCGATCGCCGGCACCGGACGCGAAGGCGGCGCGACCACCGACAACAGCACGGAAGTGCACGCCATCGCCCTCGCCCACCAGGTGAGCACAGCCCAGATCCGGCTTGCATGGACCCTGCACCAGGGCCCCCACGTCCTGGCCATCCCCGGCACCGGAGATCCCGACCACCTCGCCCAGAACGTGGCTGCTGGCGCTCTGCGCCTTTCCGCGGACGAACTCGCCGTCCTGGACTCCCTGCACCACGAAACCGCATGAACAAGACCGGCTTGATGTCGTGATCCACTTCTGCTGATCGGCTTGCCTGCCTTGCCTGTTCCTGCCGCCCGCCCGATAGTCCTGACCGCCGCCGAGCGGCACCGGTTGAAGAAGGCGGCCCATGGTCATATGACTCCGCACCAGGCCAGGGTCCGGTCACGGATCGTGCTCTTGGCGGCTCGGGGCAGGCCCAACGCGCGGATCGCAGTCGAGGTGGGAGTGCACGTGGACACCGTGCGCACCTGGCGGGGCCGGTTCGCCGACCTGGGCTTGTCCGGCCTGGCCGACCGCCGACGTTCGGGGCGGCCCGCCGCCTTCACCGCGCTGCAGACCGCTCAGGTCAAGGCCCTGGCGTGTCAGCTGCCGGCCGAGGCAGGCGCGCCGCTGTCACGCTGGTCGTGCCCGGAACTGGCGCGCGAGGCCGTCGCCCGTCGGATCGCCCCGGCCCTTTCCGCGTCCACCGTGCGTCGCTGGCTCGGCCAGGACGCAATCAAGCCCTGGCAGCACCGCTCCTGGATCTTCATCAGCGACCCTGACTTCCGCACCAAGGCCGCGCGCGTCCTGGACCTGTATGCCCGCAGCTGGGGCGGAGTAGCGCTCGGCGCGGACGAGAAGACCTCCATCCAGGCCCGCTGCCGCTGCCACCCCACCCTCGCCCCCGGGCAAGCCCGCGCCATGCGGGTGAACCACACGTACGGGCGCGGCGGCGCTCTCGCCTACCTGACTGCCTATGACGTCCACCAGGCCAAGGTGTTCGGCCGCACCGAACCGCGCACCGGCATCGACCCGTTCATGAATCTGGTCGCCCGGGTCATGAGCCAGGAGCCGTACGCCAGTGCGAAGCGCGTGTTCTGGATCGTCGACAACGGCTCCTCCCACCGTGGCAAGAAGTCCGCTGACCGGCTGGCCGCAGCCTTCCCGAACGCGGTACTGGTCCACACCGCGGTGCACGCCTCCTGGCTGAACCAGGTGGAGATCTACTTCTCCGTCGTGCAGCGCAAGGTCGTCTCACCCAACGACTTCACCGACCTCGCCGAGGTCACGGACCGGCTCCGAGCCTTCGAAGACCGCTACAACGCCACGGCACAGCCGTTCCAGTGGAAGTTCACCACATCCGACCTGGAAGAGTTGCTGGCCAGGCTCGACCGACACAACGCCGATCCGCCCGAAGAATCCTCGGTCGTACTGGCAGCATGATCAACCCCCGAAAAACTTCCGGAACCGACCACTTAGTCGGACACTTTCCCAGGTCAGGCCAGGTTGTCGGTGGTTCTGCCCGTCGGGCTGGTTCGCGGCTGGGCCGCCTGGTCATGGCCGACCTCGCGCCGAGCGCGTGACCGCGGCCGGCGTGTGACACACACGCCTGGCGCACACCTCCGCCAGGTCATCGATTCCTGCTGCGCAACGGCACCACGACCTCGTGGCCGGTGGCCCTCTCGCCGAGCCGGAAGAACTTCACCTGCCCCTCGCTGTGCGTGTACTCCAGCCATCCGTCGGCTTCCAACTCGCGGCGGGCGCGCGAGAAGTGCGGGGCGGGGATGCCCATCCGTTCAGCCAGCTGCGCCGCCGTGCACTCGACGCTGCCTTCCAGGCCGCCCAGGATCGCGTACGTCATCAGCACGTTCTGCTTCAGATGCGGCAGTTCGCCTATCCGTCCCTGCACCGCTTCGAGTTCTGGATACGGGCTGTGGGGTGGCATGTGACGAGTCCTTCGGTGTTGCGCCGGGACGTCCCGGCAGAGTCGGCAGGTGCTGGGTGACCGCTTCTTCGGATTGTTCTGCCCCGGTGAGGCTGGAGATGATGTGGACGGATGCCTTGTACCGGATCGTCCGTCCGATCACTTCCGCCACGAGAAGCATCTTGTGCTCGGCAAGCTTCTTCGCGATCCTCCTCGTCGCCTGCGGAGTCAGCCCGAGATACTCGGCGGCTTCCACCGCGGTGGCGCCGCCCTTCTCGTAGGTCTTGATCCCGCAGTAGAAGAACACCCTGATGTCGTCACCGGTGAGCCCGGAGTCCTTGGACAGTATGGCCATGACCCGCTCGAACGAGATCTGGCCGTGCCGACCGCCGAAGCTGTAAGTCCGGCGCTTCTCAGCGTCGTCCGGCTCCCTCAGTTCATGCACCTCACCGGTCGCGGTGTTCACCAGCTCGCGGTGACGTCCATTGCGCCCTGTTGTTGGCATCTACGACCCCCGACCCGGACTTCCCAACATGGGGATATTACCGCAAGCGACATGTCGCCTGTGGTCATCGAGCGAACTGTCAGGTTCCTTCGATGACCACAGGCGACATGACTGACAGCATCAGGTATTGGCATCCTAGGATGCCGATATAGGCATCGCAGGATGCCGATCCTCCGGGCGTTTTTGCAGGTCAGCAGCGCGTAGGGGCTGCGCCCTCTTGGAGCAACAAAAACTCCGGCCAACTGCCTCGACGTGCGTGGCTCTTGGGGTCCTCGCGCAAGCGCTTCGGGTCCACTGACGTCTCGTCAGCGATGTTCCCCGGCCCACGGCCGTCCGGGGTGACTGCAGGGCATCAAGGAGGCGTGGCTGATGCCCGGTGGGACTTGCTGTGGCACACGCGCGCCAGCCCGTTCGTCGCACGGCTTCGTCGTGGCTGACTTTCGTGGGCTGAGGTTCCGGCATGGTCCTGGCGGTTTGTCCGGCGCGATGAGCAGGGAGGTCGTGGCCGCGCTGTCGTAGTCGGCGGGTCCGGCCATCCCTGCCGTGTGGCGATCCAGCGCTCGGCCGCGTGACGGGCGGTGCGCGCACCCCGCGCGGGGCTGGGAAAGCCGGTGCTGAAGTGTCCCGCGATGACGGTCGGTTCACCGGTGTGGTGACGGTTTCCTGGTTCTCCTCACCGAGGGTGACGGACGCGCTCTACCGTGTGCATACACGGGTCGGCACGCAGGGTGACTGTCCCGGCGCGGACGGTGTGATGTGCGGGCGTACGGCCGTGACTACATGGAACAGGGTGGTGGTACGGGGCATGACAGCGCAGCCGGGTACGGGGGTCCCGACGGGCGAGGAGGCGGACGGCACGGAGAAGGTAGCGGACCTGTTCCGGGCGCTCGGCAGGCAGATCAAGGTCGCCCGAGAACGGGCCGGGCTGAGCCAGAAGGAGCTGGGCGACCGGATCGGGTACGGGGAGGAGACGATCTCGTCGGTCGAGCGGGCGCGGCGCACGCCGCAGCCCGAACTGCTCGTCGCGGTAGACCGGTTGCTGGACTGCGGGGGCCTACTGGCGACCGCGGCGGAGGACGTGGAGCGGGCGAAGACCCGGCGGAGGGTGCGGCATCCGGAGTGGTTCCGGGATTATGCGCGGTTGGAGGCGGAGGCGGTTGAGCTGCACGACTACAGCTCGCTTGCAATTCCTGGGCTCCTGCAGACGGAGGCTCACGCACATGTGGTGTTCAGTACCCGCCAGCCCCTGCTGGACGAGGCGACCGTCGAACAGCGCGTGGCCGCACGGCTGGACCGTCAACAGGTCTTCGACCGTTGGCCTCCGCCGTTCACGACCTTCACCATCGAGGAATCCGTCTTGCGTCGCCCACTCGGAGGGTGGGACGTTCATCGGAAACAACTTGAAGCGCTGCTGAAGTTCGGCAGGCTACGCAGTGTGGAGCTTCAGGTGCTGCCAACGGAGCGCAAGGAGCATCCCAGCCTGGGTGGGCCCTTCATCCTGCTCGCCCCGAAGGGCAAGCCCCAAGTGGCGTACCTGGAAGTACAGCACGTCAGTCGGCTGATCACTGATCCGGACGAGGTACGTATCCTTGCCGCACGCTACGGCAGCATCAGGGCACAAGCACTCACGCCAGACGAGTCACTGACCCTGATCGAGAAGATGCTGGGAGACCGATGAACGCTGAACAGCCCGCACGGCTGGACTGGTTCAAGAGCAGCTACAGCAGCGGGGAAGGAGGGGCGTGCGTCGAGGTCGCCGCCGACAGCACTGCCCTACACGTACGCGACTCCAAGGAACGCGGTGGCCCCCAGCTCGCGTTCACGCGGAGCGCATGGTCAGGGTTCGTCGCGGATCTAGGGCGGGACTGGATCTGACCGACCCCGTGGCACGCCCCTGGTGGCGATGCCGACCCCCTCAGGTGCACGCCCGCCCGCAGATCACGCAATCCCGCCTCCACCCCGCCCGCCCGGAAACCGGCGCACACGGGGATTCTTCGCTCCGCCCGACCAGTCGGCAATCACGGCCCGAGCAACCCGGACAACCGGAAAGCCGCCCGCGGCCCGTGCTCCCGGGCGGCTTCTCCTCGGCGGCCCGCCGTCAGTTCAGGAGGCGTACGGAGTTGATCTGGCCCCGTTCTGCGCTCAGACCACCAGTGCCAGTTACTCATCTCTCTGCACGTAATTGATCGGGCAGGCTCAATCGCCTCGGATGCGGGCGTGCAGATGCATGTCGTGTCGGCCGACGTCGTGGACCGCGGCGCTGCGCTTGGTGCCTTCCAGGAGATAGCCGGACTTGGTGGCGACCCTGCAGGAGGCATGGTTGCGCGTCGAGTGGTCCAGATTCAGGCGGTGGAAGCCGATCTCGTCCAGGGCCCAGACAGTGAGCGCCGTGAGGGCGCGCGAGGCGATACCGGCTCCGCGGGCGGCCGGGAGTACCCAGTACGCGACGGATGCCGACCACGCCCCAAGGTGGCGTCAGGCGGGCTGCGGGGCGGGTGTTGCCGGAGCGGCCGCGACCTTGCGGGTCTCGCGCATTATCAGCAGGCCGTTGATCACCATCAGTGTCGCGGTCAGGCAGTGGACGCCGAGTGCGGTGGCCACGGAGCCGTGGTGGGCCAGCACGGTGGCCATGTCGCCGTACGCGGCGAGGGCCTCCACCAGCAGCACCAAGCCCAGCGCCCGGCGGTGGCCCGTCACCAGCAGGATGCCCAGGACCAGGGCCAGGACGACGTCGCGGATTCCCTTGATGATCAGGAAGCCGCCGCCGTCGCCGGACGGCCAGCTCGGCAGGCCGAAGCCCGGCGCCGTCGTCTCCGGGCTCAGGATGAACTCCCCCCCGAACCAGAGGATGAAGAGGATGAAGGCGGCGGCCAGGACGGTGTTGATCTTCTTCAGCGACATGGTTCTTCTCCTTGCGAGTCTTCGCCGGCTTGGTGAGCTTCGTCGAGCTTGCTGAGTCGTGTGGGGCCCGGCAGGTCGCGCGGACGCGGCTGATCGAGGGGCGCGCCACCGGCGCGGGGTCGGCCCGCGGGGTCAGAAATCCGAAGCGACTTCGGTATCAGGTGAGGGCGGCGACCAGCAGGGTGAAGGCGGCGACGATGACGGCGACGCGGACGTAGTGGTAGCGGTCCCAGCGGTTCATCTGCTCCTTCCAGTCCTCGGGCCGGTTCTCGGGGGTCCACGTCTTGTTCCGGTTGTTGATCGGGACGAGCAGCAGGAGCGACATGATCACGCTGAGGATCAGCAGCGCGGCGGCGGTGATGACGAGACCGGTGCCGTGGTGGTGCCATCCGGCGACCGCCCAGATCGCGGCGAGCACGAGCGAGCCGATGTACCAGAACGGCATCACGGCGCCGAGCATCCGGCCGCCGTGGCTGTGGCCCATCTGGCTGGCGTCGTGGGGAAGGGCGTTGAGGATCGGGTTGATGACGAAGGCGACGGAGAACTCCACCCCCACCATCAGGCCGACGACCACGGTGGTGACGACCTCAAGTGCGCTGAGCATGACGGCCCCTCCAGATATCTAGCGTTGCTATCTGTCAGGGCAACGCTAGTGCTACTGCCGCTCGATTGTCTAGCGATGCTAGGATCGAACCATGTCGGTACAGGAACGCAAGGAGCGCGAGCGGGCGGGCCGCGAGCGTCTCATCGTGGCGACGGCCCGCGAACTCGCCGAGCAGCAGGGCTGGGACGCGGTCACCACGCGCCGGCTCGCCGAGCGCATCGAATACAGCCAGCCCGTCCTCTACAGCCACTTCCGCGGCAAGCGCGAGATCATCGGCGCCGTCGCCCTCCAGGGTGCCGCCGAGCTGGCCGTCGCGGTGCGGGCCGCGACCGCCGCCGCGGACGGTCCGCGTGCCCGGGTCGCCGCTCTCGCCCGCGGTTACCTCGACTTCGCCGAGCGCAACCCGGCGGTCTACGACGCCCTGTTCCAGCTCGACGGAGGCCTGGCGTACGCGCAGGAGGACACGCCGAAGCCGCTGAAGGACGCCTTCGCCGCGCTGCTTGAGTGCCTGGGTGAGGTCGCCGGGGACGGCGTCGAACCGGGGCTGTTCACCGAGGTGTTCTGGGCGTCCCTGCACGGGATCGCGACCCTGACCCGGGCGGGACGGCTGCCGCCGGAGTACACCGAGCAGAGGATTGAACTGCTGGTGGACCGCCTCGCCGTACTCTGACACACCATCCCGGCGGACACGCGGCCGGGGCCCTCGAGCCCCGCCGCTGCCTGCCCGCGGCATCGCTTCCGGTCACTCGCGCCCACATGCCACCACCGGCGCCAACAGGCGGCTGGGAGGTCCGCTTCGCGGACGCGGCCTCCGCCAAGGGCTGGGAGAGCCTCGCCCAGCAGGCACGCGAGAACACCTACCCCCGTCTGCGGTACGGGGCCCGGCGGTCTGCGGCTCGGCCGCGCGGTCGCCGCGGCCGGCGCTCATCCGGCGTCCTGCGGGTCCAGTACGCCCGCGGATACATATACTGGATATTGCCCTTGAATAAAGGAGTCCAGTATGAGCGTGACGACGATCGACCTCGATGACGATGCGCTGGAGAAGGCCATGCGTGTCGCTGGTGGTGGCACCAAGAAAGACGTGGTCAATGCCGCCCTTCGCGAGTACGCCGAACGCCATGAGCGGGCCGCGCTCGTAGCCAAGCACTTCCACGCCGCCCAGCAGTGGGACTACGAGGGCTGGCAGCAGCGCCGCGTCGAGGACAAGCAGGGTGGCGTGTGATCCACTACCTGCTCGACTCCTCGGGTCTGTGGCGCCTCCTCCGCGAGGAGCAGTTGAGGGACGCGTGGCTGGAGACCACCACCCTCCGGGCCATCGGGTCGTGCGCCGCCCAGCGGGCCGAGTTCCGGCGCTCAGCGCGCAACGCCGTGGAGTACGAGGCCATGGGGGAAATGTTCACCGATCTGTACCCCGACGTACCTCTTCCGAAGAGGTTGTGGGACTGGGTCGACACAGCCCAGTACGCTCTCGCCGAGAAGGGGGCCCTCGGTGCGGCCGGGCCGCTCGACCTGATGATCTGCGCGACCGCCGTGCATCATGGACTGATTGTCCTGCACGACGATGCCGATTTCGTCACCGTGGCCCGCTTCCTGCCCGACGTCAGCGAGCGGAATGTGCGCAACGCTCCAGGCCTCTAGCATCCTCGGCCGTCGTGGACGCGCGCGTACAGCGGAGCACCGCCCTCATCACCCACCTGGCCGAGCGGGGTCCGTGCCCTCCTAGGCGCGCGACATTCACTCCAACGGATGCGGCGTGGGACCCTGACCGTCATGGAGCGGCCGAGTGAGATCGTCGAGTGCGGAGACTTCACTCTGCGACGCTGGCGAGGACAGAGCGACCTCGCCCCGGTGGTCACGCTGATCGAGGAGTCTGTGGACCACCTGCGCCCGTGGATGCCCTGGGTCGAGCGTCACGGCGAGGAGTACACCCGGGAGTTCCTCGAGAGATCCGACGCGAAGTGGGCGAGCGGCGAGGCGTACAACTACGCCATCGTCAAAGACGGCACGCTCATCGGCATGTGCCAGACCTACCGCGGGACCGAACCTCAGGGCTGGAGGCTGGGGTACTGGCTGCATCCGGCTGCCACCGGCCGGGGCATCGCCACGCGAGCGACAGCGGCCATGGTCACCGAGATGTTCGCCCGGCCGGATGTGGAGTACCTGGAGATCTCGCACGACCTGGCCAACGTGCCCAGCGGTGCCATCCCACGCCGGCTGGGCTTCACCGAAGTCCGGCGGGAGCGGGCGACGCCGCCGGCAGCTCCTTCCGGCAGCGGAACCGAGGTGCTCTGGCGGCTGAGCCGCCCTGCACCGCCATCGTCCTCATCGTCGTCATCAACGAATGCTTCTGAACGGCCGTGCTACGGCAGCGCGTGACGGTGGTTTTGCCGGAAGGGACCGCGGCGGTGCCGTACTTTCCCGTGAAGCCGTGGCGAGCTGTTGGTGCTGGTGCTCCCGGGCTTGGCAGTCAGGATGGCTGGACTTGGTCGAAGAGGGCGAGGGCTTCGGCGGGGTCCGGGCTCACAAGGCGTTCCAGACCGGCCGTCGTGATCTTCGCCCACCTGCCGGCCCGTGCCCACATCTGTTCCTCGAAGGCGCGGACGGCCTTGTCCAGATCTCCGGGGCCGGTGGCGATGGACTCGGCGAGTTCGGCGCCTTCCAGCATCGCGAGGTTCGCGCCCGCCCCCAAGGGGGGCATCAGATGGGCGGCGTCGCCCAGTAGCGTCACCCCGGGGACGTGGGTCCAGGTGTGGGACACGGGCAGGACGTAGAGGGGGCGGTGGACGAAAGCGGTGCCGTGGCGGAGGAGGTCGAGGACGGGAGCGGCCCAGCCGTCGAACAGAGCCAGCAGAGTCGATCGCACGGCCTCGACGTCGGCCAGGTCCAGGTCCGTGTGCCAGTCCAGCGGCGCGCGGAACTGGGCGTACACCTTGACGTGGCCGCCGCTGTTGCGCTGGGCGACGAGAGCTCGGTTCACGCCGTACACAGCCACGGAACCGTCGCCGATCAACCGGGCGAGGTCAGGGTGGCGGGTGTCGACGTCGTCGAGGGAGGTCTCGACCGAGGTGACGCCGGTGTAGTGCGGCGTCACAGGTGAGACCGCCGGGCGGGTCCGGGACCAGGCGCCGTCCGCGCCGACCACGAGGTCGAAGGTCTCGTGCCGCCCGTCCGCGAAACGGACCAGGACGCCGTCCCGGTCCTTCCCCGGCATCACCTGCGTCACGTCCCGGCCCCACTGGACGTCGAGAGGGCCGAGCAGCAGGTCACGCAGTTGCCCGCGGTCGATCTCGGGATTGGCCCGGTCGTCCGGTCGCGGTGGCCAGTCGCGCAGGACGGTCCCTGCCGTGTCCAGGATGCGCATGGCCTGCCCCTCGGGGCGGGACAGCGCCTGGAACTCCGCCAGTAACCCTGCCTTGTCCAGCGCGAGCTGGCCCAGCCCTTCTTGCAGGTCCAGCGTGCCGCCCGGGGGGCGGGCGTCGGGGGCGGGATCGCGTTCGAGGATGGCGACGGGGTAATCATGGCGGTGCAGGACACGGGCGAAGGTAAGGCCGGCAGGGCCACTGCCGACCACAGCGATGCGATGTCTCATGTCGATACACTGTATTGCCTCATTACAATGCATCGCAACAGTACGATGTGACCATGACTGTGTGGGACCGGCCGGAGCCGCCGACTCGCCCCGTGCCGCTCGACCGGGAGCGGATCGTCGCCGCCGCCATCGCGCTGGCCGACGAGGGCGGGCTGGAGGCGGTGTCGTTGCGCAAGGTCGCCGCCCGGCTGAACGCCGGCCCGATGCGGCTGTACGGATACATCTCCACCAAGGGGGAGCTGTTCGACCTCATGGTGGACGAGGTCCACGCCGAGATTCTCCCCGAGGAGCAGCCCGGTGACTGGCGGGAGGCGCTGCGCATCCTCGCCCACCGCACCAGGCAGGCCGCTCTCCGTCACGAATGGCTGGCCGACCTGCTCGGCGGCCGCCCGACCCTGGGCCCGAACGGCCTCGCCGTGACCGAGGCCAAGCTGGCCGCCCTCGACGGCCTCGCCGACGTCGACACCGTCATGCGCGCCGTGGAGACCGTCAGCGCCTACTTCACCGGCGCGATCAGGCGTGAGATCGCGAACCTGCGGGCCGAGCGCGCCACGGGCCTGTCCAAGCGCGACTGGCAGCGCGCCTCCGGCCCGCATGTGACGAGAATGTTGGCCACGGGCCGCTTCCCGGCGCTGGCCAAGGCCGTGTACGACGGCACGGACGTGGACGCCGAGGCATCCTTCGCGACCGGCCTGGACTGGGTCCTCGACGCCGTGGCCGCCAAACTCGCCCGGCCGCCGGCGTGACGCTCAGCTCCTGCCGGATGTGAGCGAGGCCGGTCCTTCACAGAGGTGGCGGTCAGGCGGCTGTGCTGAAACCGGAGGCGGCCGGGTCCTGGTCGCGGAGCTGGGTGAAGTCGACATCGAGTTTCGGGTCGTACGCCTCGGGCTGGATGCCGAGTTCGTGGGTGGAGTACGCGCCGAACCGTTTGATGTGCTCGGTCAGGTACGGCGAGATGTGGGCCAGGTCCTCCGGGTCGATCTCCCAGGCCTCCGAGTTGCGAGGATCGGGACCGACGCCAGACCGACATGGCAGGTCACACTCCGATGAAGCTGACTGTTTCTGTCATGTCAGCCCGCCCGGTACGCAGCCGCGGCACGCCCTCCTTCTCGAATCCCACCGCGACACCACAGAACAGCACGAGCCCGTCATCGGCTCCGACGATCTGGCTGACGGTCTTGCGATACATCGTCCACATCACCTGAGGGCAGCTGTGCAGCCCTTCCGCCCTCAGTAACAGCATGACCGTCTGCAAGTGCATCCCCGCGTCCCCCCACTGCCCGGGCCCCATCGTCCGGTCGAGGTAGCAGAACAGCACGACCGGTGCCCCGAACGCCTCCGAGTTCAGGGCGGTGATCTTCATGGGCCTGTCGGGGTCGTCGCGCTCGATCCCCAGCGCCTTGTACCGCTGGGCAGCCGCGGCGGAAAACCGGTCCACATACGGCGAGGTCAGTTCGGCCGGGTACATCGGATACTCCCGCTCATCCCCCGGGTCTCCCGCCAGTGCCCTGGCCGTTGCGCGCCTCTTCAGCTCGGCCAAGGGCTCGCCGGTCACGACATACACATGCCACGGCTGGAGGTTCCCACTCGACGGAGCCCGCGTCGCTGCGGCCAGCACACGTTCGAGAATCTCTTTGGATACCGGCTCATCGCTGAACGCCCGCACAGCCCGGCGACTGTCCACAGCTTCATACACATCCACGTCTGCTCTTCCCCTCACTCAACGACAACCGCCTCTCTACCGTCTTCAGCACACACAAGAGGCAACAGGTGACGGTCCTCGGCCGCGTACTCGATGCTGCTCGCGCGGTCCCCGGCACGCCTCCACCCGGTCCCTGGAGCGGCACGCCCGTCCCAGGGTCGATGCGGTCGCCCAGCGCGACCCCGTAGCCCGCCGACGGGGTCGGGGCGGGAGTAGCCGAGGTGCAGGAGATTCCGGTGAGATTGATCTTGCTGGGCTCCACCTGTTTCGCGGGAGGGATGGCGCCGGCGCGTAGTCCCTTCCGAAGGTTGCCCGCGATGAACGCGGCCCCGCCGAAGTCGCGGAGGGGGAGCTCGCCGCGCGGCTGCGCGCCACGACCGGCGGTGTCTACGGCCCGGAGGTCCGACGCCGTTGCTCTCGGGTGGTCATCGGGTCGCACATCAGAGCGCACCATGTGACGATTTGTCCGTCTTCTTCGTGGTGGTCGGAGGGCCTGGGTGGCGGGTGTGCGGGTGCCGTTGTGTCCCCACGCCGCGGAGGGGCGTGTACCGCTCGCCGCCGTTGGAGCGGCCTTGCGGGTGACCGGCCAGCAGGAGGAATTGATGAGTACTGCCATGTTGCAGCCCCGGAGTCTGACGTATACCGCGTCGGCGGTGGGCAGCATCGCGACGATCGCGGGAAACGGCACGGCCGGCTGGAACGGTGACGGGTTCGCCACGTCCAGCTACATGCACTATCCGACCGGGGTGGCGATGGACGCCTCCGGCAACGTCTACATCGCCGACCAGTACAACCACCGGGTGCGCAAGGTTTCGCCCGAGGGACAGGTGTGGACG
>NZ_JBSGZV010000016.1:124790-204046 GCF_053611185.1 Streptomyces sp. NPDC054834
GGACGATCGCGGGGAACGGGCAGGCGGGCTTCAACGGTGACGGTCAGGCCACCTCCTCCCAGCTGCACTACCCCACTGGTGTGGCGGTGGATTCCTCGGGCAACGTCTACATCGCCGACCAGCACAACCACCGGGTGCGCAAGGTTTCGCCCGAGGGACAGGTGTGGACGATCGCGGGGAACGGGCAGGCGGGCTTCAACGGTGACGGTCAGGCCACCTCCTCCCAGCTGCACTACCCCACTGGTGTGGCGGTGGATTCCTCCGGCAACGTCTACATCGCCGACTACCACAACCACCGCATCCGCAAGGTGTCACCCGACGGGCGGATCCGGACGGTCGCGGGGAACGGGACCGCCGGGTTCGACAATGACGGTCAGGCCACCTCCTCCCGGCTGCACTACCCCACTGGTGTGGCGGTGGATTCCTCCGGCAACGTCTACATCGCCGACCCCCACAACCACCGCATCCGCAAGGTCGATCAGAACACCGGCAGGATCTCCACCATCGCCGGCGACGGCACGGCCGGCTTCAACGGCGACAACCGCGCGACATCCTCCCGGCTGAACTACCCCGCCGGTGTGGCGGTGGACGCTGCGGGCAACGTCTGTATCGCCGACCAGAACAACCACCGCATCCGCAAGGTGACGCCCGACGGGTGGATCCAGACGGTCGCCGGGAGCGGCACGGCCGGCTGGAACGGCGACGGGACGGCCACCTCCAGCTACCTGTACCACCCCTTCGACGTGGCTGTGGACGCCTCCGGCAACGTCTGCATCGCCGACCGCTACAACCACCGCATCCGCCAGGTGCGCACCGCCGGGCAGAGCACGCCCGATCAGCCGGAGACGCCGAGCGCGGATCTGTACGGGGAGCCGGTCGCGCCCGGCACGGTACAGCAGGGCCAGCTGTTCGGCCTGGGCGTGCGGGTGCGCAGCTGGGGCCCGGCCATGGTCGAAGGCGGCAAGGTCACCGTCACCCTCACCCTCCCCTCGCAGCTGGTCGGTGTGGAGCCGGGCTGCTCCGCGCAGCAGTGCACGCGCAGCTTCCCCGGCGCCCACCTGCTGCCCAACCAGGGATCCCTCGACGGCGTCTTCCAGGTCATCGCCCGGCCCAACGCCGCCCCGGGCACCTACTGGGCCACCGTGCGCATCGACTACGCCGGCGACACCCGACTGGTCGACAACGTCTTCACCATCCCGGTCAACGTCGTCGTCCCCGCCCCGGTCTCCGACGAGACCGACCTGACCATCAAGCAGGCCTTCCCCCCACAGGCCAAGCCCGGCACCCCCACCCTGCTCCTCATGGAGATCAGCTCAGCCTCCGGCCAGCCCGTCAACCCGGGAGTGATCACCCAGACGTTCACCGCCCCCACCGGCTTCGCCTTCACCGGCCAGCCCTTCTACGGCTACTACGACTCCCCCGACGGCGTCGTGACCGGCCACCTGGAAAGCAACATCCAAAACAACGGCACCACCGTCGTGGTCACCGGCAACCCCCACGTCAACACCACCAGCAGCGACCGGGGCACCCTCACCTACACCTTCCCCCTGCGCGCCCTCGACAAGGCCCAGCCCGGCACCCGCACCGACGGCCGCGCCGTCATCGGACGCCACGCACCCGTACCCCTGACCGGCACCATCCTCCCCCAGACCGCCAACGACACCGCACAGCCGACGACCTTGGCCAGCTGAACCAGCAGACGCTCAGAGCCGCCCGGGAGCACGGCGCCCGGGCGGCTTCTTCTCGGCGTCTCGCCGTCAGTTCGGCCGTCAGTTCAGCAGGCCCTCCCCGTCCAGGATGTCGAAGAGTTCCTCGGCGCTGGCGCCGCTCAGGTCGTCGGCCGCGTCGTCCGGGCCGAACAGCAGCTCACGCAGGTGCGCGGCGAGCTTGTCCGGTGACGGGTAGTCGAAGATCAGCGTCGGCGTCAGCCGGCAGCCGGTGAGCCCGCCCAGCCGGTTGCGCAGCTCCAGCGCGGTCAGTGAGTCGAAGCCGAGGTCCAGGAAGCCGCGGTCCGGCCGGACCGCGTCCTGTCCGGCGTGGCCGAGTACGGCGGCCGCCTGGGCGCGGACCAGGTCCAGCAGCTCCTGCTCGCGCTCCTTCGGGGAGAGTCCCGACAGCCGTGCGACCAGTGCCGCCGGGTCGGAACCGCGTCCGTCGGCCCGCTCCAGGGACCGCGAGGCCTGCGGCAGCAATCCCTTCAGCAGCGCTGGCAGTTCGTCGGCCCGCGAGCGTAGTGTGCCGGTGTCGACCCGCAGCGGTACGGTGGCGGCCCGCCCGGAGGCGTGCGCCGCGTCGAACAGCGCGAGCGCCTCGGCGACCTCCAGCGCGGGCAGACCCCGGGCCGCCATCAGCCGTACGTCCTCCTCCACCGCCTCCATCAGGCCGGTCCGCGCGTTCCACAGGCCGTAGGCGAGGGCGTTGGCGGTCTTCCCCTCGGCGTGCCGGCGGGTGGCGAGGGCGTCGAGGAAGGTGTTGGCGGCGGCGTAGTTGGCCTGTCCGGCGGCGAGGGTGAGGCCGCCGGCGGAGGAGATGAGGGTGAACAGGGCGAGAGGCTGCTCGGTGGTGAGTTCGTGCAGGTGCCAGGCCGCGTCCGCCTTGGGGGCGAGGACGGCGTCCAGGCGGTCGGGGGTCATGGTGGGGATCAGGCCGTTGTCGCCCGTCCCCGCCGCGTGGACCACGCCGGTCAGACGGACGCCTGACAGGAGCTGTTCCAGCGCCCGGCGGTCGGAGACGTCACACGCCGCGATGGTCACCTCCGCGCCCGACTCGCGCAGTTCCGCGGCGAGTTCGGCGGCTCCCTCGGCCGCGGGGCCGCGGCGGCTGGTCAGCAGCAGGTGCTGCGCCCCGTACTCGGTGACGAGGTGGCGGGCCAGATGTGCGCCGATGCCCCCCGTACCGCCGGTGATCAGCACGGTGCCCTCGGGGTCGAGCGCCGGCCTGTCGCCGGTGGCCGTGGTGACCGGAGCCAGCCGGGGCACCCACACCTCGCCCGCGCGCACGGCGCTCTCCGGCTCGCCGGAGGTGAGCACCGCCGCGATGCCGTCGAGGCCCTCGGCGATGTCCGTGATCTGGATGCGGCCGGGGTTCTCGGCCTGGGCGGCGCGGATCAGGCCCCACACGGGCGCCTGGCCGAGGTCCACGGTCTCGTCGTCGGCCACGGCCACGGCGCCACGGGTGACCACGACGAGGGTGGAGTCGGTGAAACGGGCGTCGGACAGCCACTGCTGAATGACTGTCAGGGCCCGGCCTGTGGTGATGCGTACGGCCTCGGGGACCGGTCCCTCGGTCTGCGGGACCACGTACACGACCGCCCCCGAGACCAGCTCGTCGGCACCGGACACGTCCTCCCACGACCGGTGGGCGCCCTCACCGCCGGAGACGACCGGCACCGGACGCCAGCCGATCTCGTACAGCGACTCCTGCCGCCCGCCGGCCAACTGCTCCTGCGACACCGGCCGGAACGCCAGCGAGCCGACCGAGGCGACCGGGCTGCCGTCCCGGTCGGCGAGGGTCAGGGACAGGTTGCCGACCTCGTCCTTGGTGATACGGACGCGCAGGGCGGCGGCGCCGACCGCGTGCAGGGTGACGCCGGACCAGGAGAAGGGGAGTTCCGTGGGCTCCTCGCCGGTGATGTGCTCGCCGACGCCTAGGGCGTGCATGGTCGCGTCGAGCAGGGCGGGGTGCACGCCGAACCCGGCGGCCTCCTCGTGGGTCTCCTCGGGCAGGGCGACCTCGGCGAAGACCGTGTCGCCGTCCCGCCAGACGGCCTTGAGCCCCTGGAAGACGGGACCGTAGTCGTAACCCTGCTGGAAGAGCAGCTCGTAGGCGTTGTCCACCGTCACCTCGGTGGCACCGGCCGGGGGCCAGGCCGTGAGGTCGGCGGCGGGCGCGACCGTACCGGCGCCGAGGACGCCCTCGGCGTGCAGCAGCCACGGGGCCTCCGGGGCGGCCTGCTCGTGCCGCGAGTGGATACGGATCGCACGCTCGCCCGCCTCCTCGGCGCCGACCGTGACCCGGATCGCCACCCCGCCCTGCTCGGGCAGGACGAGCGGGGCCTGGAGAATCAGCTCTTCCAGGGTGGGGTGGCCGGTCTGTTCGCCTGCGTAGAGGGCGAGTTCGACGAAGCCGGTGCCGGGCAGCAGCACGGTGCCGAGGACGTCGTGGTCGGCCAGCCAGGGGTGGGTGTCGAGCGCGAGGCGGCCGGTGAACGTCACGCCGTCGTCGTCCGGGGCGGAGACGACCGCGCCGAGCAGCGGATGGTCGGCGGCGGCGAGACCGAGGGAGGCCGGGTCCCCGCCGCCCTGGTTCTCGATGATCCAGAACCGTTCCCGCTGGAAGGGGTACGTCGGCAGGTCGACGCGCCGGGCGCCCGTGCCCTCGTAGAACGCCGCCCAGTCGACCCGGGCACCCACCGCGAACAGGCGGGCCAGCCCGGCGACGAGCGTCGCGTTCTCGGGCCGGTTCCGGCGCAGGGCCGGGGCGATGACGACCGTGTCCTCGGCATCGAGCGTGGCCTGGGCGAGCGCGGACAGGATCGCGTCCGGGCCCAGCTCCAGGAAGCGGGTGATGCCCTTGCCGTGCAGGAAGGTGACGGTGTCGGCGAAGCGGACGGCTTCGCGCAGGTGGCGGGTCCAGTAGTCGGGGGTGCCCCAGTCGTCGGTCACCTCGCCGTGGACGCCCGCGACCACCGGGATGCGCGGTGCGTTGACGGTGACGGTCTCGGCGACCTGGCGGAACTCGGCGAGGGCCGGGTCCATCAGGGGGGAGTGGAAGGCGTGGGAGACGCGGAGGCGGGTGGTCTTGCGGCCGCGCTCCGAGAAATCGGCGACGATCGCGTCCACGTCCGCCTCGACACCTGAAACCACTACGGAGGTGGGGCTGTTGATGGCTGCGATGCCGACCGTGTCGGACAGCAGCGGGACGATTTCGTCCTCGGTCGCCTGGATGGCGGCCATCGCGCCGCCTGTCGGGAGGGCCTGCATCAGGCGTCCGCGTGCGGTGACCAGTCGGGCCGCGTCCTCCAGGGAGATCGCCCCGGACACGTGGGCCGCGGTGATCTCGCCGATGGAGTGCCCGGCGAGGTAGTCGGGGCGGATGCCCCAGGACTCCACCAGCCGGTACAGAGCCGTCTCCACCGCGAACAGGGCGGGCTGGGTGTAGGCAGTGCTGTTCAGCAGCTCCTCGTCCTCGCCCCAGATCACCTCGTACAACGGCCGGTCCAGGTGGGCGTCCACGGCCGCCACGACCTCGTCCAGCGCCTGCGCGAACACCGGGAACGCGGCGTGCAGTTCACGCCCCATCCCCAGCCGCTGCGCACCCTGCCCCGTGAACAGGAACGCCGTCCTGCCCTCCCGCGTGAGCCCCTGGATCACCCCGGGGCCGCTCGCGGTGTCGCCCTCGGCCAGGGCGGAGAGACCCGTGAGGAGTTCCTCGCGTGACTCGGCGACGACCACGGCCCGGTGTTCGTGCGGGGTGCGGGTCGTCGCGGTCGCGTGGGCGAGGTCGGTCAGGGACAGGTCCTGCTGGGCCGCCACGCGCGCGTGCAGCCGGGCGGCCTGCTCGGTGAGGGCCTTGGTGCTGCGGGCCGTGACCACCACCGGCACCGCGGGCAGCTCCCGGTGCTCGGGGGCCTCCGTGGTGTCCTCGGCGGGCGCCTCCTCGACGATGATGTGGGCGTTGGTGCCGCTCAGGCCGAACGACGACACCCCCGCGCGGCGCGGACGCTCCCCGGCCGGCCAGGGCACGGCCTCGGTCAGCAGCCGTACGTGTCCGGCTTCCCAGTCGACGTGCGGGGTGGGCTCGTCGAGGTGGAGGGTCCGGGGCAGGACTTCGTGGTGCAGGGCGAGGATCATCTTGATGACCCCGCCGACGCCCGCCGCGGCCTGGGTGTGGGCCAGGTTCGACTTCAGCGAACCCAGGTACAGGGGCTTCGAGTCGGAGTCCCGGCGGCCGTACGTCGCCAGGACGGCCTGGGCTTCGATGGGGTCGCCGAGTTTGGTGCCGGTGCCGTGGGCCTCGACGGCGTCGACGTCGGCGATGGTCAGGCCGGCGTTGTCCAGGGCGGCGCGGATCACGCGTTGCTGGGAGGGGCCGTTGGGGGCGGTCATGCTGCTGGAGGCGCCGTCCTGGTTGACGGCGGAGCCCCGGATCACCGCCAGCACGGGGTGGCCGTTGCGGCGGGCGTCCGCCAGCCGCTCCAGGACGATGACACCGACACCTTCGGAGCAGCCGGTGCCGTCGGCCGACGCCGCGAAGGACTTGCAGCGGCCGTCCGACGCCATGCCCCGCTGGTGACTGAAGTACAGGAACATGTCCGGCTCGGTCATCACCGTGACGCCACCCGCCAGGGCGAGCGTGGACTCGCCGGAGCGCAGGGACTGGGCGGCGAGGTGGATGGCTACCAGGGAGGAGGAGCAGGCGGTGTCGATGGTGAGCGCCGGGCCCTCCAGGCCCAGGCTGAACGCGACCCGGCCGGTGACCAGGCTGCCGTCGCTCGTGCCGGGGCCGTAGTCGTGGTACATCACGCCGCCGAACACACCCGTCTTGCTCTTGCGCAGGGTGTGCGGGGCGATGCCCGCCCGTTCGATCGCCTCGTGCGCGGTCTCCAGGAGCAGACGCTGCTGCGGGTCCAGACCGAGCGCCTCGCGCGGCGAGATGCCGAACAGCGTGGCGTCGAAGTCACCGGCGTCGTAGAGGAATCCGCCCTCGGTGGTGATCGTACGGTTGAGCTTGCCCGGCTCGGGGTCGTACATCTCCTCCGTGGCCCAGCCGCGGTCGGTGGGGAACTGGGAGACCCCGTCGCGCCCCTCGGCCAGCAACTCCCACAGGCCCTCCGGGGAGTCGACCCCGCCGGGGTAGCGGCAGGCCATGCCGACCACCGCGACCGGCTCGCTCACCTTGGCGGCCTGCTCGGCGAGTTCGCCGTTCTGCCGGCGAAGCTTCTCGTTGTCCAGCATCGACTGCCGCAGGGCGGCTACTAGTTGTTCGACTGATGCTTCCACGATGACCTCAGTCCTCGGTCTGGTTCGGTTCGGCGGACGCAAGCGCGGCGCGCACCAGGTCGTCGATGTCCATGCTCTTGATCTCGTCGCTGCGGTCGGCCCCCTGGTCCGCCGGGGCCGCACCGCCGCCCGACGCGGCAGGGTCGGCCGGGGCGAGGGCGAGCAGCGCGTCGAGGAGGCCCGCCTCGCGCAGCGCGGCGACCGGGATCGACGTGAGCAGGTCGCGGATCGACTCGTCGTCCTGCGTTGCCGGGGCGGCGGTCTGCGGCTCGGCGGGCCCGGCCTCCTCCTCGTACTCCTCGATGCCCGGCATGAGCTCCTCCAGCAGGAACTCCGCCATCACGACCGGGCTGGGATAGTCGAACATCATCGTCGCCGGCAGCCGCATCCCGGTCGCCGACTGGAGCCGGTTGCGCAGGTCGATCGCCGCCAGGGAGTCCAGACCGAGGTCCGTGAAGCCCTTGTTGACGTCGAGTCCCTCGGGGTCGGCGTGGCTGACGGCCGCCACCTCGGTCCGGATGAGGTCGAGCACCGCCGCCTCCCGGTCCATCGGCCGCATCCGCGCCAGCCGCTCCTCCAGGGACTGCCCGCCGGTGGCCGCCGCGGCGGCCGTGACCGACGGGGCGCGCACCTCCTGGCGCTTCGGCGCGGGCTGCTCCTGCCGCAGCACGTCCCGCAGCAGTACGGGCGGCTCGCCGGGGTTGGCGCCCCGCGCGGCGGCGTCGACCCGGATGGGCGCGATCATCGCCTCGTCGAGGGTCAGCGCCTCGTCGAACAGCTCCAGGCCCTCGGCGGTGGGCAGCGCCGGCAGACCCAGCGAGCGCATCCGGCCGAGGTCGGCGTCGTTGACGCCGCCGCCCAGACCGGTCTTCGTCTCCCACAGGCCGAACGCCAGCGCCGTGCCGGGCAGGCCCTGCTCCCGGCGGTGCGCGGCGAGGGCGTCCAGGAAGCGGTTGGCCGCCGCGTAGTTGCCCTGACCGGCGCCGACGACCAGTCCGGCGCAGGAGGAGAACAGCACGAACGCAGCCAGGTCCAGCTCGCGGGTCGCCTCGTGCAGGTACCAGGCCGCGTCCGCCTTGGGCCGCAGCACCGTGTCCAGCTGCTCGGGCGTGAGCTGGGCGATGAGCGCGTTGTCCATCAGGGCCGCCGCGTGCACCACCGCGGTCAGCGGGCGGTCGGCGGGCACGGCGGCGAGCAGCGCGTCGATCGCCGCGGGGTCCGACACGTCGCAGGCGGCCAGCGTGACCTCGGCGCCCGACTCCAGGAGTTCGGCGGCGAGTTCGGCCGCGCCCGGCGCCTCGGCGCCCCGCCTGCTGGTCAGCAGCAGGTGCCGTACGCCGTGCTCGGTGACCAGGTGGCGGGCGACGATGGCGCCCAGGCCGCTGGTGCCGCCGGTGACGAGGACCGTACCGTCGCCGTTCCACGGCAGCGCGGTGGTGACCTGTCCGGCGGGCACCCGGGCCAGCCGCGGCACCTTGACCTCGCCGCCGCGCACGGCGCACTCCGGCTCACCGGTGGCGAGGATGGCGGGCAGCGCCTGGCGGGCGGCGTCCGAGCCGTCGGTGTCCACCAGGACGAACCGGCCCGGGTTCTCCTCCGCGGCCGACCGCAGCAGGCCCCACACCGGCGCCTGCGCCAGGTCCACGGTGTCGGTGTCCCTCGCGGTGACCGCGCCCCGGGTAAGGACGACCAGCCGGGACCGCCCGAAGCGGTGGTCGTCGAGCCAGCCCCGGAGTACCTCCAGGACACCGCCCGACACCTGCCGTACGGAGTCCGGGACGTCGCCGCCGGCGCCGGTCACCGGCAGCAGCACCACCTCGGGCACCGCGCCGCCCGCGTCCAGCGCGCCGGTCAGGGCGGCCAGGTCCGGGTAGGCGGCGACGCCCTCGGGCGCATGGCCGGCGTCGCCGAGCACCGCCCAGCCGTCGGCGGTCGCCGTGTGGCTCGCGCCCAGCGGCAGCTGGTTCCACTCCAGGTGGAACATCGACGTCCGCTCGCTGCGTCCGGCCGCCGCGGCGGCGTTGACCCGGGCCGCCGTGACGGGCCGTACGACCAGGGACTCGATGGTGGCCACCGGGGTGCCGTTCGGGTCGGCCAGCTCCAGCCGGACGGCGTCGGAGCCCTGCGACTTGTGACCCTCGACGGCGGTGATCCGGCCGCGCAGCTGCGAGGCGCCGGCCGCGTGCAGCGTCACGCCCTCCCAGGCGAACGGCAGCTGGGTGCCGCCGACGTCCTGCGGCTTGCGCCCGTCCATGAAGTCCGTCGCGCTCAGCGAGCCGTCCAGGATCGACGGGTGGATCCGGTACTCGGAGCCCACCGCGAGGTTGTCCTCCGGCAGCGACACCTCGACGAAGGTCTCCTTGCCGCGCGTCCAGATACCGCGCAGGCAGCGGAACATGGGCCCGTACCCGTAGCCCTGGCCGGTCAGGTAGTCGTACACGTCGGAGATGTCGACCGCCTCGGCGCCCTCCGGCGGCCAGACGGCGGCGTTCCCGGCGAACGACTCGGCGGCCGGCGCGGGCTGCGCGCCCGGCGCCAGCACACCACTGGCGTGCCGGGTCCAGGGGGTGTCCGCGTCGGCGTCGTCGGGCCGCGAGTACACGCTCAGCGACCGCCGCCCGGTGCCGTCGGCGGGGTCGACGACGACCTGCACGGCGAGCCCGCCGCCGTCCTCCCGCATCGGCATCAGCGCCTCGATGGTGAGCTCCTCGACCACGTCGCAGCCGACTTCCTCACCGGCGCGGATGGCCAGTTCGATGTACCCAGTACCGGGCAGCAGCACGGTGCCGAGGACGTCGTGGTCGGCCAGCCACGGGTGGGTGCGCACCGACAGATTGCTGGTGAGCACCACACCGCCGCCCTCCGGCGACACCACCACCGCCCCCAGCAGCGGGTGCTCGGCCGGCCGCTGCCCCAGGCTGGTGACGTCACCCGTGGGCGCCCCCGCCGGACCGTCGAGCCAGTACGTCCGCCGTTCGAAGGCGTACGTCGGCAACTCGACCCGGCTCGCGCCCGGGTAGAACGCCGCCCAGTCGACCGGAGCGCCGGTCACGTGCAGCCGGGCCACGGCGGCCAGCAGGGTGCCGGCCTCGGGGCGGTTCTTGCGTACGGCCGCCTCGACCACGGCGTCGTCGACGGTGGCCCGGGTGAGCGCGGACAGGACGGCGTCCGGGCCCAGCTCCAGGAAGCGGGTCACTCCGCGTTCGTCGAGGTGGGTGACGGTGTCGGCGAAGCGGACGGCTTCGCGCAGGTGGCGGGTCCAGTAGTCCGGGGTGCCCCAGTCCTCGCTGATGGTGCCGTGGACACCGGCCACGACCGGGATCCGCGGTGCACCGACGGCCACGCTCTCCGCGACCAGGTGGAACTCCGACAGGGCCGGGTCCATGAGCGGGGAGTGGAAGGCGTGGGAGACGCGGAGACGGGTGGTCTTGCGGCCACGTGACGCGAAGTCGGCGACGATCGCCTCGACATCGGCCTCGACACCCGAAACCACCACGGAGGTGGGGCTGTTGATCGCGGCGATGCCGACCGTGTCGGACAGGACCGGGAGGATCTCGTCCTCCGTCGCCTGGATGGCGGCCATCGCGCCGCCTGCCGGGAGGGCCTGCATCAGGCGTCCGCGCGCGGTCACGAGCCGGGCCGCGTCCTCCAGGGAGATGGCTCCGGAGACGTGGGCCGCGGTGATCTCGCCGATGGAGTGTCCGGCGAGGTAGTCGGGGCGGATGCCCCAGGACTCCACCAGCCGGTACAGAGCCGTCTCGACCGCGAACAGGGCGGGCTGGGTGTACGCGGTGCTGTTCAGCAGCTCCTCGTCCTCGCCCCAGATCACCTCGTACAACGGCCGCTCCAGGTAGGCGTCCACGGCCGCCGCGACCTCGTCCAGCGCGGCGGCGAACACCGGGAACACGGCGTGCAGTTCACGCCCCATGCCCAGCCGCTGCGCGCCCTGACCGGTGAACAGGAACGCGGTCGCCCCGTCCACCGGGCCGCCGGTGACGACGTCCGCGGACTCCGTCTCCTCGGCGAGCTTCGCCAACTCCCGTACGGCGGCTGCCCGGTCGTCGGCGATGATCACCGCGCGGTGGTCGAGGTCCGCGCGCGAGACGGCCAGGGAGCGGCCGACGTCGCGCAGGGACTGCTCGGGGTGGGCCTCCAGGTGGGCGCGCAGGGCCTCGGCCTGCCGGGGCAGGGACTTGGCGTTCTTCGCGGACACCGGCAGCAGCACCGGCGCCGGCGCGGCCGGCTCCTGAGCGGGGGCGGCCTCCTCCGTGCGGTTCGGCGCCTCCTCCAGGATGACGTGGGCGTTGGTGCCGCTGAGGCCGAAGGACGAGACGCCCGCCCGGCGCGGACGGCCGGCGGAGGGCCACTCCCTGGCCTCCGTCAGCAGCCTGACGTCGCCGGCCTCCCAGTCGACGTGCGGGGACGGCTGGTCCACGTGCAGCGTCTTGGGCAGCACCCCGTTGCGCAGGGCCATCACCATCTTGATGACGCCGCTGACACCGGCCGCCGCCTGCGCGTGACCGATGTTCGACTTGATCGAGCCGAGCCACAGCGGCTTGTCCGCGTCGCGGCCCTGCCCGTAGGTCGCCAGCAGTGCCTGGGCCTCGATCGGGTCGCCGAGCTTGGTGCCGGTGCCGTGGCCCTCGACCGCGTCGACATCCGCGGTGCTCAGGCCGGCGGCGGCCAGTGCCTGCTGGATGACCCGCTGCTGGGAGGGGCCGTTGGGGGCGGTGAGGCCGTTGCTCGCGCCGTCCTGGTTGACGGCCGAGCCGCGGATCACCGCGAGCACCGGGTGGCCGAGCCGCTCCGCATCGGAGAGGCGCTCCACCAGCAGCAGGCCGATGCCCTCCGACCAGCTGGTGCCGTCCGCGGCACCCGCGAACGCCTTCGAGCGGCCGTCGGCGGCCAGCCCGCGCTGCTGGCTGAAGTCGACGAACAGGTCCGGCGTCGGCATCACGGTGACACCGCCGGCCAGCGCCATCGTGATCTCACCCGTGCGCAGTGCCTGGCAGGCCATGTGCAGGCTCACCAGGGACGAGGAGCACGCGGTGTCGACCGTGACGGCCGGGCCCTCCAGGCCCAGTGTGTACGCCACCCGGCCGGAGGCGATGCTGCCCGCGCTGCCGTTGCCGAGGTACGCGGCCAGGTCCTCCGGGACGTCGCTCACCCTGCTGCCGTACTCGTGGTACATGATGCCCGCGTACACGCCGGTGCGGCTGCCGCGCAGGGTGTGCGGGTCGATGCCCGCCCGCTCGAACGTCTCCCACGCGGCCTCGAGGAGCAGCCGCTGCTGCGGGTCCATGGCCAGGGCCTCCTTCGGCATGATCCCGAAGAAGTCGGCGTCGAACTCGGCAGCGTCGTACAGGAAACCGCCGTCCTTGGCGTACGTCTTGCCGGGCGTGCCCGGCTCCGGGTCGTACAGGGCGCCGACGTCCCAGCCGCGGTCGGCGGGGAAGCCGCCGATGGCGTCCCGGCCCTCGGCGACCAGCCGCCACAGGTCGTCGGCGGAGCGCACCCCGCCGGGGAAGCGGCAGCTGACCGCGACGATCGCGATCGGGTCGTCCGCGCCGGCCGGGGCGGCGGTACGGACGGCGGGCGCCGGGGCGGCCGTCGGCGCCGAGGCCGACAGCTTCTCCACGATGAAGCCCGCCACCGCACGGGAGTTGGGGTAGTCGAAGACCAGCGTGGCGGGCAGCCTCAGCCCGGTGGCCGCACCCAGCTGGTTGCGCAGCTCGACCGCGGCCAGCGAGTCGAAGCCCTGCTCGCGGAAGGCCGTCTCCGGGCCCACCGCGTCCGCCGACGGGTGCCCGAGCACCGTCGCCACATGGGTGCGCACCAGGTCCAGGACGATACGGTCCCGCTCCTGCGTCGGCACTCCGGCCAGCCGCCGCTCGAGCTCGCCGACCTCCGCCGCCTCCGTACGGGCGGTACGGCGGACCGGGCCGCGCACCTTGCCGCGCAGCAGCGCCGGCAGGTCGTCGCCCCGGGCGGCGAGCGCCGCCGCGTCCAGCTTCAGCGGCAGCACCACGGCGTCCTCGCCGGCCACGGCCGCGTCGAACAGGGCCAGGCCCTCCGCGACCGTCAGGGCGGGCAGGCCCAGGCGACGCATCCTGTCCAGGTCGGCGTCGGTGAGGTCGCCGCCCAGACCCGTGCTGAGCTCCCACATGCCGAACGCCGGTGCCGACGCGGGCAGTCCGAGCGCCCGGCGATGCACGGCGAGGCCGTCGAGGAAGGCGTTCGCGGCGGCGTAGTCGGCCTGCCCGGCCGCCAGCACCGAGCCGCCCGCCGAGGAGAACAGCACGAACGCCGTCAGCTCCAGCTCGCGGGTCAGCTCGTGCAGGTGCCAGGCGCCGTCGGTCTTCGGCCGCAGCACCGTCTCGACCCCGTCGGCCGTCAGCGAGCCCACAAGGCCGCCCCCGGCCACCGCGGCGGCGTGCACCACACCGCTGAGCGGGTGCGCCGGGTCCATCCCGGCCAGTACGGCCGCCAGCGCCTCCCGGTCGGTGACGTCGACCGCGGCCACCGCGACCGAGGCACCGAACTCGCCGAGCTCCGCGACCAGTTCACGGGCCGCCGGGGCGTCGGGGCCGCGCCGGCTGGTCAGCAGCAGGTGCCGTACGCCGTGTTCGGTGACCAGCCGGCGGGCCACCAGCGCACCCAGACCGCTCGTCCCGCCGGTGATCAGCACCGTGCCGGTGGAGCTCCACACCGGCGTCCCGGCCGGCCCGGTGACCCGGGTCAGGCGCGGCACCCGCACCTCACCACCGCGCACCGCCGACTCGCTCTCGCCGACGGCCACCGCCGCGGCGACGTCCGCGTTCACGTCGGCGGCGTCGGCCGCCACGTCCACCAGGACGAAACGCCCCGGGTTCTCGGCCTCGGCCGCCCGCACCAGACCCCACACGGCGGTCTGCGCCGGATCGGCGTCCTCGCCGGGCAGGACGGCCTGCGCGCCACGGGTGACCACGGCGAGCCGGGCCGTCGCGGACGCGTCACCGGCCGGCCACTCCTGGACCCGCGCGAGCACCTCGCGCACGGCCGTACGGGCCCGAGCGGCGGCGTCCCCGCCGTCCGGCACCGGCACCGCGTACACCGTGACGCCCTCCGCGTCCCCGGCCTCCGCCGGGGCACCGGCCCGCAGCCACTCGACGCGGTGCAGGGCCGCGCCCGTGCCGTCGGCCGCCGCCGCCAGCTGCTCCTCGGACACCGGGCGCGACACCAGCGACTCCACGGTCGCCACCGGTGCCCCGGTCTCGTCCGCGACCAGGATCTCCGAGAGCTCGTCACCCCTGAGCCGGCGGATCTGCACGCGCAGCACGGACGTACCGGCCGCGTGCAGCGTCACCCCGTTCCAGGAGAACGGCAGCAGCGTGTCACCCTCGGCCGCCCCGTCCCCGCCGAGCAGGTCGGCGTGCATGGCGGCATCCAGCAGCGCCGGGTGCAGACCGAAGCGGGCGGCATCACCGTGGGCCTGCTCCGGCAGGGCCACCTCGGCGAACACGTCGTCGCCGCGCACCCAGGCGGCCTTCAGCCCCTGGAACACCGGCCCGTAGACGTAACCCCGCTCCAGCAGCCGCTCGTACGCGCCGGAGACCTCCAGCGCGGTGGCGTCGGCCGGCGGCCACTGGACCAGGTCGAACGCGGGTGCCTGACCGCCCGGCACCAGCGTGCCGTAAGCGTGCCGGGTCCACGGCGCGTCCGGGTCGGAGCCGCGCGAGTGGATGCCGATCGCGCGGGCGCCCGAGGCGTCCGGGGCGCCCACCCGCACCTGAAGGGCCACTCCGCCCCGCGCGGGGACGATCAGCGGCGCCTCCAGCAGCAGCTCCTCGATCTTCTCGCAGCCGACCTGGTCGCCCGCCCGGACGGCGAGCTCGACGAAGCCGGTGCCCGGCAGCAGCACGGTCCCCAGGACGTCGTGGTCGGCCAGCCACGGCTGCGTGTCCACCGACAGCCGGCCCGTCAGGACCACGTCACCGGAGTCGGCGGCGTCCACGACCGCGCTCAGCAGCGGGTGCTCCACCGCCTCAAGACCGGCCGAACCCAGCCCGGCCCCGCCAATCGCCGCACCCTCCAGCCAGTACCGCTGGTGCTGGAAGACGTAGGTCGGCAGATCCTCCCAACGGTCCTCCGCCGCACCGAAGTACGCCGTCCAGTCGACCCCGACGCCCGCGGTGAACAGGCCGGCCACGGCGGTCAGGAGGGTGCGCGGTTCCGGGCGGTTCTTGCGTACGGCCGCTTCGACCACGGTGTCGTCGAGTGTGGCCTGGGTGAGGGCGGTCAGGATCGCGTCGGGGCCCAGTTCGAGGAAGCGGGTGACTCCGCGTTCGTTGAGGTGGGTGACGGTGTCGGCGAAGCGGACGGCTTCGCGGAGGTGGCGAGTCCAGTAGTCGGGGGTGCCCCAGTCGTCGGTCACCTCGCCATGGACGCCGGAGACGACCGGGATCCGGGGCGCTTCGACCGTGATGGTCTCCGCGACCTGGTGGAAGTCGGCGAGGGCCGGGTCCATCAGGGGGGAGTGGAAGGCGTGGGAGACACGGAGGCGGGTGGTCTTGCGGCCCTGCTCGGAGAACTGGGCGACGATCGCTTCCACGTCGGCCTCGACACCCGAAACCACCACGGAGGTGGGGCTGTTGATGGCGGCGATGCCGACCGTGTCGGACAGGACCGGGAGGATCTCGTCCTCGGTCGCCTGGATGGCGGCCATCGCGCCGCCTGCCGGGAGGGCCTGCATCAGGCGTCCGCGTGCGGTCACCAGGCGGGCCGCGTCCTCCAGGGAGATCGCTCCGGAGACGTGGGCCGCGGTGATCTCGCCGATGGAGTGCCCGGCGAGGTAGTCGGGGCGGATGCCCCAGGACTCCACCAGCCGGTACAGAGCCGTCTCCACCGCGAACAGGGCGGGCTGGGTGTACGCGGTGCTGTTCAGCAGCTCCTCGTCCTCACCCCAGATCACCTCGTACAACGGCCGCTCCAGGTAGGCGTCCACGGCCGCCACGACCTCGTCCAGCGCGGCGGCGAACACCGGGAACGCGGCGTGCAGTTCACGCCCCATGCCCAGCCGCTGCGCGCCCTGACCGGTGAACAGGAAGGCGGTCTTTCCTTCGCGTACGGATCCGGTGACGACGTCCGCCGACACCGCGCCCTCGGCCAGCGCGGACAGCCCCGCCAGCAGCTCGGCGCGGGTCTCGCCGGCGACCACGGCCCGGTGGTCGAGCCGGGCGCGGCGGGTGGCCAGCGCGCGTCCGGCGGAGGCGACGGCCGTGTCGTCGAGGTCCTCGGCGTAGGCGGCCAGGCGTGCCGCCTGCGCGCGGACGGCCTCCGGGGTGCGGCCGGAGACCACCCACGGCACCAGCGACGGCACGAACCCGTCGGATTCCGGGCCCGGTTCGGCCGCGGTCGGGGCCTCCTCCAGGATGACGTGGGCGTTCGTACCGCTGATGCCGAAGGAGGAGATGCCCGCGCGGCGCGGGCGGTCCCCGGCGGGCCAGGCGACCTCCTCGTTCAGCAGCTCGACCGCTCCGAGTTCCCAGGAGACCTGCGGGGAGGGCTCGCCGGCGTGCAGGGTGCGCGGCATGACGTCGTGCTGGAGGGCCTGGACCATCTTGATGACACCGGCGACACCGGCGGCGGCCTGGGTGTGGCCGATGTTGGACTTCAGGGAGCCCAGCCACAGCGGCTTGTCCGCGTCGCGGTCCTGGCCGTACGTCGCGATCAGCGCCTGCGCCTCGATCGGGTCGCCCAGGGTGGTGCCCGTGCCGTGGCCCTCGACGACGTCGACGTCGTCGGTGGTGAGGCCGGCGTCCTGGAGGGCGCGCCGGATGACCCGCTGCTGGGAGGGGCCGTTGGGGGCGGTGAGGCCGTTGGAGGCGCCGTCGGAGTTGACGGCGGAGCCGCGCAGCAGGCCGAGGACGCGGTGGCCGTTGGCCTCGGCGTCGGACAGCCGCTCCAGGAGCAGCAGGCCCACGCCCTCGCCCCAGCCGGTGCCGTCGGCGCCGCTGCCGAAGGACTTGCAGCGGCCGTCGGCGGCGAGACCGCCCTGCCGGCTCATGTCCACGAACGTGTCAGGGGTGGACATGACGGTGACGCCACCCGCGAGGGCGAGGCCGCACTCGCCGCGCCGCAGGGCCTGCGCGGCCCAGTGCATCGCGACCAGGGAGGAGGAGCAGGCGGTGTCGACGGTGACCGCCGGGCCCTCCAGGCCCAGGGCGTAGGCGACGCGGCCGGAGACGACGCTGGCCAGGCTGCCGTTGCCGTGGTAGCCCGCGAGCTGCTCGGGCAGCGGGCCGAGGCGCAGGCCCCAGTCGTGGTACATCACGCCGGCGAAGACGCCGGTGTCGCTGCCGTGCAGGGTGTGCGGGTCGATGCCCGCGCGTTCGAAGGTCTCCCAGGCGGTCTCCAGCAGGAGCCGCTGCTGCGGGTCCATGGCCTGGGCCTCGCGGGGGCTGATGCCGAAGAACTCGGCGTCGAACTCGGCCGCTTCGTAGAGGAATCCGCCCTGGTCGGTGAGGCTCTTGCCGGTCTTGCCGGGCTCGGGGTCGAAGACGTCGGAGTCCCAGCCGCGGTCGGTGGGGAACGCGGAGATCGCGTCCCGGCCCTCGCGGACCAGCTCCCACAGCTCCTCGGGCGAGCCGACACCGCCCGGATAGCGGCAGGCCATGCCGACGATGGCGATCGGGTCGTCGTCCGTGGCGGCGACGGCCACGGCAGGGGAGGCGCCGCGGGTGTCCCGGTCGGTGTCCCCGAGGCGGGCCGCGAGATGGTCGGCGAGCGCGGTGGGGGAGGGGTAGTCGAAGATGAGGGTGGCCGCGAGGGGGACGCCGATGGCCGCGCCGAGCCGGTTGCGCAGTTCGACGGCGGCGAGCGAGTCGAAGCCCATCTCGTTGAAGGCACGCGTGGCGTTGACGCGGTCGGCGCCGTCGTGGCCGAGGACCGCCGCGACCTGGGTGCGCACCAGGTCGAGCAGGGCCTCCCCGCGCTCGGCCCGGGACAGTCCGGCCAGCTGGCGGGCCAGCGACTCCTCCACGTCCGCCGTGCCCGTGGCCGCGCTGCGGCGGGCCGGGCGGACCAGGCCGCGCAGCACGTCCGGCAGGTCGGCGCGGGCCTGGAGGGTGCGCAGGTTGAACCGTACGGGCACCAGGGCCGCGGCGTCGGTGGTGACGCCCCCGTCCAGCAGGGCCAGGTTCTCGGCCGGGGTCAGCACCTGGAGGCCCAGCCGGTCGATGCGGCGCAGCGCGGCCTCGTCCAGTGCCGCGCCCATGCCGCCGACGCCGGTCCACAGGCCCCAGGCGAGCGAGGTCGCGGGCAGCCCGGCGGCGCGGCGGTGGGCGGCGAGCGCGTCGAGGAAGACGTTGGCGGCGGCGTAGTTGGCCTGGCCGGCGCCGTCGAGGAAGGTCGCCGTGGACGAGAACAGCACGAACGCCGTCAGGTCCGTCTCGCGGGTCAGCTCGTGCAGGTGCCAGGCACCGTCGGCCTTGGGCCGCAGTACGGTGTCCAGCCGCCCGGCGTCGAGGGACTCCACGAGACCGTCGTCGATCACACCGGCCGCGTGCACGACCGCCGTCAGCGGCCGGTCGGCGGGGATGGCGTCGAGGACGGCGGCGAGCGCGGCCCGGTCGGCGACGTCGACGGCGGCGACCGTGACCTCGGCGCCCGACTCGCCCAGTTCGGCGGCGAGTTCGCCGGCACCGGGGGCGTCGGGGCCCCGTCGGCCGGTCAGCAGCAGGTGGCGTACGCCGTGCTCGGTGACGAGGTGGCGGGCCACCGCGGCGCCGACGCCGCCGGTGCCGCCGGTGATCAGGACCGTGCCGTCCGGACCCCACGGGGCGGCTCCCGCCGGCGCGTCGGACACGGTGGCCAGTCGCGGCACGAGGAACGCGCCGTCCCGGACGGCCGCCTCACTCTCCGTCAGACCGGCCACCAGCCGCATCAGTTCGGAGTCCTCGATCGAACCGTCGGAGTCCACCAGCACGAACCGGCCGGGGTGTTCGGCCTGAGCGGAGCGCACCAGGCCCCACACCGGCGCCTGGGCGAGGTCCGGCTCCTCGCCCGGTGCGGCGGCGACCGCGCCCCGGGTGAGGACGACCAGCCGCCCGTTCGCGGAGCGTTCGTCGGCGAGCCAGGCCTGGAGTGCGGCCAGCACATCGCCGGTCGCGGCCCGTACCCGCTCGGGCACGGCTGTGTCCGCCAGGTCTGCCGGGGCCGCCGGGACGGGGTGGGCGACGGTGAGCGGCGCGTCCGCGCCCGGGACGGGCACGGGGTGCGGCGTCCAGGTGAGGTGGAAGAGCGCTTCGCGGCCCGCGCCGCGCAGCCGCTCGGTGTCCACCGGCCGTACCGTGAAGGACTCGACCCGGCCGACGAAGCGCCCGTCGGGGCCCGCCAGGTCCAGCGTCACCGAGTCGTTGCCTGCCGGCGTGATCCGCACCCGCAGCGCGGCCGCACCGGCGGCGCGCAGGCTCACGCCCGACCAGGCGAACGGCAGCCGGGGGCCGTCGCCGGCCTGCTCGGGCGCGGCGAAGTCGGTGGCCTGGAGGACCGCGTCCAGCAGCGCCGGGTGCAGGCCGAACCCGCCCGCCTGCCCGGCCACCCCGGCCGGCAGCGCGACCTCGGCGAACGCCTCGCCCGAGCCGCGCCAGACGGCCTTCAGGCCGTGGAAGGACGGGCCGTACTCGTAGCCCTGCCCGGCGAGTTCCTCGTAGAGGCCGGCCAGGTCGACGGCCTCGGCGCCGCGCGGCGGCCACACCGTCGCCTCGAACCGCTCACCGGTGGTGTCCTCGGCGGCCAGCACACCGGAGGCGTTGCGGGTCCAGGGCGCGTCGGCGGGGGCGTCCTCGTCGCGGGAGTGGAAGGCGATCGTACGGCGGCCGCCGGCGGCCGGCGGGTCCACCACGATCTGGAGGGCGACGGCGCCGGTGGCCGGCAGGACCAGCGGCGCCTCCATGATCAGCTCGTCGAGGCGGGTGAGTCCGGTCTCCTCGCCCGCGCGCAGCGCGAGTTCCACGAACGCGGTGCCCGGCAGCAGCGTGGTGCCCGCGATCACATGGTCGGCGAGCCACTCCTGGGAGCGCGTCGAGATCCGCCCGGTCAGCACCGTCGCGCCGGTGTCCGCGAGGGGCACCACCGCGCCCAGCAGCGGATGGTCCACGGCGATCTGGCCGAGCCCGGACGCCTCGCCGCGCCCGGCCGGCGCGGACAGCCAGTAGCGCTCGCGCTGGAAGGCGTACGTGGGCAGCTGGACGCGGCGCGCACCGCTTCCGGCGAAGTACGCCGTCCAGTCCACTCGGGTGCCGCGCGCGTGCACCCGGGCCAGCGCGGCCGTCAGCTGCCGGCGCTCGGCATGGCCGCGGCGCAGCGCGGCGGCGAACTCCGCGTCCGGCGCGCCGTCGAGGATCTCGCGGCCCATGCCCGACAGGACCGGGTCGGGGCCGAGTTCGAGGAAGGTGGTGACGCCGAGGCCGGTCAGGGCGCGCACGCCGTCGTGGAAGCGCACGGCCTCGCGGACGTGCCGCACCCAGTACTCGGGGGAGCACAGCTCCTCGGCGGTGGCGGCCCGCCCGGTCAGCGTGGACACGATCGGGATGCGCGGCGCGTGGTAGTCCAGGATCTCCGCGAGCTGCCGGAACTCCGCGAGCATCGGCTCCATCAGCGGGGAGTGGAAGGCGTGGCTGACCCGCAGCGCCTTGGTACGGTGCCCGTCCGCCGCCAGCCGGGCGGCGACCGCCTCGACCGCGGCCGCCTCGCCGGAGACGACCACCGAGCGCGGGCCGTTGACCGCGGCGATGCTCACCGCGCCGGTCAGCAGCGGCAGCACCTCCTCCTCGGTGGCCTCGATCGCGGTCATCGCGCCGCCCGCGGGCAGCTCCTGCATCAGCCGGCCGCGCGCGGCCACCAGCGTCGCCGCGTCCTCCAGCGACAGCACACCGGCGACGTGCGCGGCGGCCAGCTCGCCGATGGAGTGCCCGGCCAGGTGGTCGGGGCGCACCCCCCAGGACTCCAGCAGCCGGAACAGGGCCACTTCCACGGCGAACAGGGCGGGCTGGGCGTACGCGGTCTCGTCGAGGAGCGCGGCCTCGTCGCTGCCCTCCGCGGCGAACAGCACCTCGCGCAGCGGGCGCTCCAGCTGGAGGTCGAGGTGGCCGGCCGCGGCGTCGAGGGCGGCGGCGAACACCGGCTCGGTGTCGTACAGCTCCCGGCCCATGCCCAGGCGCTGGCTGCCCTGCCCGGTGAACAGGAACGCCAGCCGGCCGCCGTCGGCGCTGCCGGAGTGGACGGCCGCGGACTCCTGGCCGGAGGCCAGAGCGCGCAGCCCGGCCAGCACCTCGTCGCGGTCCTCGGCGACGACCACGCCCCGGTGGCGCAGCGCGGCCCGCGAAGTGGCCAGCGACAGGGCGAGATCGGCGGGGGAGGCGTCGGCGTCGGTGGCGTGCTCCAGCAGCCGCTCGGCCTGGGCGCGCAGCGCGCCGGCGGTGGCGGCGGAGACCACGAGCGGCACGGGCGCGGCGCATCGCGGCTCGGTGTCCCCGCTGCGCCCGCCGTCGTCGGGGTCGTCGGTGTCCTCGGCCGGCGGCTCTTCCACGACGAGGTGCGCGTTGGTGCCGCTCACACCGAACGAGGACACGCCCGCGCGGCGCGGCTCCTCGCCGCGCGGCCAGGTGACCGGCTCGGTCAGCAGGCGCACCTCGCCCGCCGTCCAGTCGACGTTGGGGGTGGGCTCGTCGATGTGCAGGGTCTTCGGCAGCGTGTCGTGGCGCATGGCCATGAGCATCTTGATGACGCCGGCCGCGCCGGCCGCCGCCTGGGTGTGGCCGATGTTCGACTTCGCCGAGCCGAGCCACAGCGGCGTGTCCCCGTCGCGGTCCCGCCCGTACGTGGCGATGATCGCGCGGGCCTCGACCGGGTCGCCCAGCGTGGTGCCCGTGCCGTGCGCCTCGACCGCGTCCACCTGCCCGGCGGTCAGGCCCGCGTTGGCCAGGGCCTGGCGGATGACCTGCTGCTGGGCCCGGCCGCTGGGCGCGGTCAGGCCGTTGGAGGCGCCGTCCTGGTTGATGGCGGAGCCCCGGATGACACCGACGACCGGGTGGCCGTTGGCGCGCGCGTCGGACAGCCGCTCAAGGACGAACACGCCGACGCCCTCGGCGAACGCGGTGCCGTCCGCCGCGGCGGCGAACGCCTTCACGACCCCGTCGGGCGCCAGGCCCCGCTGCCGGCTGAACGCGGTGAACGTGCCCGGGCTGCCCATCACGGCCACACCGCCGGCCAGCGCCAGCGAGCACTCGCCGCGCTGAAGCGCCTGCACGCCGAGGTGGACGCCGACCAGGGAACCGGAGCAGGCGGTGTCGACGGTCAGGGCGGGCCCGGCCAGCCCGAGGACGTAGGCGACCCGGCCGGAGATGACGCTTGGGGCGTTACCGCTGAGCAGATAGCCGTCGAGGCCGTCCGGGGCCTCGTGCAGGCGCATCGCGTACTCCTGCGGCTCGGCCGCGATGTACACGCCCGCCTCGGTGCCGCGCAGCGCGCCCGGGTCGATGCCGGCCCGCTCGATGGCCTCCCACACCGTCTCCAGCACCAGCCGCTGCTGCGGGTCCATCGCGAGGGCCTCGCGCGGGCTGATGCCGAAGAAGTCCGCGTCGAACTCGGCGGCGTCCGGCAGGAATCCGCCGTGCCGCACATAGGTGGTGCCGGGTGTGGAGGGGTCGTCGGAGAACAGGGTCTCGAGGTCCCAGCCGCGGTCGGTGGGGAAGGGGTCGCGGACGTGCTCGCCGGCCTCGATCAGCCGCCACAGGTCCTCCGGGGAGGCCACCCCGCCCGGGTAGCGGCAGCCGATGCCGACGATCGCGATCGGCTCGTCGTTCGCCACCGCCGGGCGCACCGCGGGGGCCGCCTCGCTCTCGGGCAGGCCGAGGACCTCGGTGCGCAGGTGCGCGGCGAGTTCGGCCGGTGAGGGGTGGTCGAAGGCGACGGTCGGCGGCAGCGTCAGACCGGTGGCCTCGTTCAGCCGGTTCTGAAGCTCCAGCAGGGCCACGGAGTCGAGGCCGAGGTCCTTGAAGGACCGGTCCGTGTCGACCGGCGGTGGTGAGCCCGCGCCCGCCACGGAGTCGGGCACGTCGGCGTGCTTGGAGCGCAGCACGGCGAGCGTGTGCTCGCGTACCAGGCCCAGCAGGACGTACGTCTGCTCGGCGGTCGGCAGCGCCGCGAGGTCACGTACGAGCGGGGACTCCGCCGCCGCGGTCGCCGCGGTCTCACCGGTCGGACCGCCGTGGGTGCCGGGGTTTCCGGGCTCAGTCATCTGCACTCCACACCTTCGTTGTCCGCAGCGGACGGAGGGAACTTCTGTGGTCCGGGACGTTCGCGGTCCGCCCGGTGACATCGCGTCACCGGGCGGACGGGTGCCTTCCAGGGCCTGTCGTCAAATTCCCGCCTGCCTGGCGGCGTTCGGGCGGACGACGGGAATTTGACGACAGGCCCTGACGCGGGGTCACCGCGATGGGCCGGGAGAGGTCAGGCCGCTTCCTGCGCGGGCTCGACGATGCTCAGGGCCTGCACGGGGCAGGCGTCGATGGACTCGACGATCTGGTCACGCAGCGACTCGTCCGGCTCGTCGACGATCATGATCGCCTGACCGTCCTCGTTCTGGTCGAAGACGTCGGGGCCGGCGAGCACACAGGCTCCGCAGGCGACGCAGACGTCCTTGTCGATGACGACTTGCAGCATGAACGTTCCTTCCTTTACCAGGTGACCGGCAGCTCGTGCAGGCCGTCGATCAGTGCCTTCTCGTCCTTGAACGGCAGCTCCTCGACGGGCACGGCCAGCCGCAGGCCCGGGATGCGCCGCAGCAGCGTCGTGAACAGCACCTCCATCTGCATGCGGACCAGGGTCTGGCCGGCGCAGCGGTGGTGGCCGGAGCCGAACGCGAGGTTCGCGGACGCCTCCTTGCGGTGGAAGTCCAGCGTGTCGGGGTTCGCGAAGGCGCGCGGGTCGCGGTTGGCGGCCTGGAGCGCGCAGATGACGCCCTCGCCCTTCTTGATCAGCACCCCGCCGATCTCGGCGTCCTCCTTGGCGACCCGGACGGTGCCGTGGTCGGAGACGGTGGAGTAGCGCATCAGCTCGTCGACGGCCTGGCCGCCCAGCTCCGGGTGCTCGCGCAGCAGCGCGGCCTGCTCCGGGTGGGTCAGCAGGGTGAAGATGCCGACCGTCATGCCGTTCAGGGTGCTCTCGTGGCCACCCGCGATCATCGTGCGGACCAGGGCGCTGAGGTCCAGGTCGCTGAGCTCGCCGCCGCGCTCGGCGTTGCGCTTGATGATGTTGCTGATCAGGTCGGTACCGGGGTTCTCCTTGCGCTCGGCGATAAGCCGGTGCAGCAGCATCTCGACCTCGGCGTTGGCGGAGGCGTGCTCCTCCGCGGTGCCCTGCGTCACCAGCAGCGAGATCCAGCGGTAGAACAGGTCCGTCGTGTCGCGCGGCAGGTCCAGCTGCTCGGCGGTCTGGATCGACGGCAGCGGCGCGGTCACCGTCTTGACCAGGTCGACCGGGCCGGGACCCTGCTCCAGGACCGCGTCGATCAGCTCGTCGACGATCTCCTGGGTACGCGGCCGCATGGCCTCCACCTGCTTGGCCGTCAGCTCCGGCATCAGGATCATGCGGTGCTTGGTGTGCACCGGCGGGTCCATGTGGAACAGCGTCTTGCTGACGATGCCCTGCTCCAGCAGGTCCAGCGGGAAGGCGAACTGAAGGGGGTAGCCCGGGTCGGCGATGTCCGACTCGAAGCGGGGGTCGCGCAGCATCTGCTGCATGTCCTCGTAGCGGGTCAGCAGCCAGGCCTCACGGCCGTTGTACTTGAGCTTCACCTTCGAGACCGGCTCGGCCTCGCGCAGGACGGCGTACTCCTCGGGCGGCGCGAACGGGCAGCGGCGCTCCAGCGGGAACGCACGCACCTGCGTCTCCGACGGCGCGTTGGTGAGTTCCGTCATGGTTCCTTCTCTCATCCGTCCGCACGGGGTGCGCGGTCCCGGTCTGGATCGATCGTGTGAGGCGTGGTCGGGGCTTCCGCCAAAACGGAGTTCACCCCGTGCAGACTCCTTCGAATTCCCGGTCCGGAAAACCCCTACTTCTCCATGTCAGGGCCCTGAGGCAAGGGTCCTGAAACAAGGGGCCGGAATTAGGGGGGTGGAAAGGGTGCGCACTGGGGGCCGCGGCAATGGCGTATTCCGGTCGACGCCGGTTTCGATGGAATGCGTGAGGTGAGTGGCTCCAGTCATTCTCGGGCCGGTCTCCAGACGCTTTCGAGTCGTCCTCCAGCGGAATTCAAGCGTCCGGAAGATATGGGGGTGAAGGCGCGGGCCGGCCCCACGCATACCCGCGCACGGCTCGGGGCGCATACGATGGACGCACTTGCGTGCGTGATACGCAGCGGATCTCCGGAAGTGAGCGTATGAAGGCGGAGCGGGCCATGACCGAGAGCGCGGGACTGCCGAGCAGCATCGGCGTGCTGTGGGAGCTGCGTGAGCGCGCGCAGCGCGAGCGGACCGGACTGAGCGCGGGGCGCATCGTCGCGGCGGCCATCGAGTTCGCGGACGAGCACGGGCTCGGGGCGCTGTCCATGGCCCGGGTCGCCGAGAAGCTCGAGTTCGCGACGATGTCGCTGTACCGGCACGTGTCGAGCAAGGACGAGTTGCAGGCGCTCATGCTCGACATGGCGTACGGCAGCCCGCCCGAGATCGAGGCGGGCGGCGGCGACGGCGACGGTGACGGCGACTGGCGTGCGGGGCTGGAGCAGTGGGCGCGGGCGTTCCTGGAGGTGTTCCGCAGGCACCCGTGGATGCTGCAGATCCCGGTCGGCGGACCGCCGCTGGAGCCGGGGCAGCTGAGCTGGCTGGAGCGCGGGCTGCGCACCCTCGCCCGTACGGGGCTGACGCCCGACGAGAAGCTGTCGGTGATGCTGCTGATGGTCGGGTACGTGCGCAACAACGCGCAGCTGTCCTCGGGGCTGGCCAGCCAGGGGCAGAGCGAGGCCGAGCTGATGGCCGACTACGGGCAGGCGATGGACAAGTTCGTCGACGCCGAGACGTTCCCCGCGGTCCGTGAGCTCATCGACGCGGGCACCTTCGAGACCACCGACGACGACTTCGGCTTCGGCCTGCGGCGGGTGCTGGACGGTGTCGAGGTCCTGGTCCGGGAGCGGGCGGGGGAGAGCCCGCTGGGGGCCGGTCGAGGGGCATAGACCCGATCCCGTGGCGGGGCGGTCCGCCGGCTGCACGTCGGCGGGATCCTCGATGTGGCGGACAGGCGCGGTATTCGTCTGTATTCTCGCGCTATGGGTGACACGACGATCAAGATCAGCGAATCGATAAGGGACCGCCTCCGCACGCTGGCCGAAGAGCGTGGCATGAGTACGCGGGCGTATGTGGAGCGCTTCGTCGCCGCGACGCCTCTCGAGGAGGAACGGGCCGAGCGGACCGCGCGGGCCGTGACCTACGTGCGCACCCACCTGCGAGAGGACTTCACGGAGGACGACGTACGGGAAGCGCAGGAGTGGCGGGCGGCGATCGTCGCCAGGCAGGCGGGGAGTCGCAGGTGATCGTTCTGGATCACACGGCGGTCCTCGCCCTCTGCCGCGGTCACCGGCTGCTCTCGGGACTCGCGGTCGTGGAGGTCGAGGATCCGGCCCACCGCGCCCATGTGCCCGCTCTGTGTCTCGTCGCCGCCAGTCTTGAACGTCCAGGCGTGGCAGCTCATGTCGGAGCCCTGCCTGGCCTGGAGTTCCTTCCGCTCGACTTCGCCGGTGCGGCCGCGGTCGAGCAGGTCGTGTCCGCCGGGCTGGAGTGGTCCTTCGGACACGCCGTGTACGCCGCCGCATCGGGCACCGTGGAGGGCCAGGTGCTCACCGCGACGCCCGAGGCTTACGACGGGACGGGCGTGTGGGCGGTGGACATCGGCAAACCGTGACGCCGGAGAGGCAGGGCTCGTCACCCTGCCCTCCTGAGAAAAGAGCGGTCCGCTCCCGGCACCGGAAGGGTGGCGGGAGCGGACCTTTTCTGGAGCTCTTCGGGCGGTCGCCGGGGGAGCGACTAGACGGCCGAAGAGTGCCGGACGGCGGCGGGGGATCCGTCCGTCCGGGCGGTGGTCCGGGCGGCGGTCGACGGCAGGGCCACCCCGTCCTCCTGGGCCTGTACCGCCTCGAGGGAGCCCGGCAGGGCCGCCTCGATCGGGGTCTTGCGCAGCAGCAGGGTGGCGACGAGGGCGGTGAAGGCCAGCAGGCCGGCACCGGCCAGGCAGCCGATCTGCATGCCGTGGGTGAAGGCGTCGCGGCTGCTGGCGATGAGCTGGCCGCCGGACTTGCCGGGCAGGCGGGAGGCCACGTCGGCGGCGCCGCCGATGGTGTTGCGCAGGGCGTGCAGCGCCGAGCCGGAGACACCGGCCGGGCTCACGTCGGACATGTCGTTGCGGTAGACCATGGAGCCGATGCTGCCGAGGGTGGCGAAGCCCATCGCGATGCCGAACTCGGTGAAGGTCTCGGAGACGGCGACCGAGGAACCGGCCTGCTCCGGCGGGGCGGAGGTGACCACGATCTCGGCGGCCAGCGTCTTGCAGGCGACCATGCCGCCGGCCAGCAGACCGACGCCGACCAGGACCACCGCGACGCTGGAGTCCGTCTGGACCTGGGTGAGCACCCCGAAGCCCGCGGCGATGATCAGCAGGGCAACGCCGATGATCTTGCCGGGGCGGACCTTCCGGCCCAGGACCGGGGCGAGGCCGACCGCGACACCGATGGCGGGCATCGGCGCCAGCGACCACAGCGAGGCCTTGAGCGGGGAGTAGCCGAGGACCATCTGGAGGTACTGGTTGGTCAGGACGCTGCTGCCCATCAGGGCGAAGGCCACCATCATGTTGGTGATCACCGCGCCGCTGAAGCCGCCGTTGCGGAACAGCCGGACGTTGATCATCGGGTCGTCGGCGACCCGCTGCCGGATCACGAAGGCGATGAGCAGCACACCGCCGACCGCGGCGGAGATCGCGGCGTTGCGGCTGTAGCCGTTGATGACCAGCTCCTTGAACCCGTAGATCAGCGTCATCACGCCGGCCAGGGACAGGATGGTGCTGAGCAGGTCGAGGCGGCCGCGGTTCGGGTCGCGGTACTCCGGCAGCAGGATCGGGCCGAGGACCAGGACCAGGACCATGACCGGGGTGTTGATGAGGAAGACGGAGCCCCACCAGAAGTTGTTCAGCAGCAGACCACCGACGACCGGTCCGACGGCCGCACCCGAGGTGAGGGTGCCGCCCCAGGCGGCGATGGCGGCCTTGCGCTCCTTGGAGTCGTGGAACATGTTCCGGATCAGCGCCAGGGAGGTCGGCGTCAGCGTCGACGCGGCCAGACCCAGCAGCGCCCGCGACGCGATCAGCATCTCGGGGCTGGTCGAGAAGGCGGCCGCCGCCGACGCGACGCCGAACATGGCGGCACCGATCAGCAGCAGCTTGCGGCGGCCCACGCGGTCACCGAGCCAGCCGACCGTGACCAGGGTGCCGGCCAGCACGAAGCTGTAGACGTCCATGATCCACAGCAGCTGGGTCGCGCTGGGCGAGAGGTCCTCGCTGAGCGGGGCGATGGCGAATCCGAGGACCGATACGTCGACGGCGACCAGCAGGGTGACCAGGACGATCACCACGAGGCCGCACCACTCCTTCATTCCTGCCTTGGGCTTCAGTTCCGACATGGCAATCGTCCAAATCCTCTCGGTGTACGTGGTACGCAGAGCGTATCAGGTACGCATCCGCGTGTCACGTACTCATTGGGGCTGTGGGGGGTCCGGGGGGCAGGCACACGTCCGTCGAGCGCCGTGGGGTGCGGCCCCACGGCGCTCGGCCGATGCGTTATGAGAGAAACCCTGTGTGATGCGGTGGTGTGAGACATTTCCTTTAATCCCTGACCGCAAGTGCATTCAGGATCGGGATTCGCTTGCCGAGCGGAAAAGATCGACTCGAGAAAGCCCCTTCGTGAAGGTAGCGGTGTGGTACCGGCACGGGCCACCCCTGTATACCCCCTAACCTGACCCCGAAATCGCGCCGCCGACGAGGTCCGGGACGGGCCGGGTGCGGGTTCTATCGGGTTCTAGGGGTCCCACGGTGGCGCTCAGGGGTGGGCCCGCCACGGGCGGCGAAGTAATTTGCCAGGTATCTCGGTCCGACGTGAGTTCGTCAAATGCGTGTGCCGTTTTCCGGCTCGCCTCGGCGCGCTCGAAAGACATAGGAGGGGTGTGCTCGGTGAGCAACGAGGAGAAGCTTCTCGAATACCTACGCCGGGCTACCGCCGATCTGCGCGACACCCGCGCCCGGCTGGCCGAGGCGGAGCGGAAGGTCTCCGGCGAGCCGGTCGCGGTGGTCGGCATGGCCTGCCGCTACCCCGGCGGGGTCGACTCCCCGGAAGATCTCTGGGAGTTGCTGGCCCAGGGCCGCGACGGCGTCTCCGCGTTCCCGACCGACCGCGGCTGGGCCACGGACCTCTACGATCCCGAGCCCGGCAAACCGGGCCGCACGATCACCACCGAGGGCGGATTCCTCTACGACGCCGGTGACTTCGACGCCGGCCTGTTCGGCATCTCCCCGCGCGAGGCGCTCGCGCTCGACCCGCAGCAGCGTCTGCTCCTGGAGATGTCCCACGAGGCGATCGAACGCGCCGGCATCGCGCCGCACACCCTGCGCGGCAGCAGGACCGGCGTCTTCGGCGGGCTGATGTACCACGACTACGCCCAGGGCACCGAGGCGTCCGGCACCACCGGAGGCAGCCTGGTCACCGGCCGGGTCGCGTTCAGCCTGGGCCTGGAGGGCCCGGCGGTCACCATCGACACCGCCTGCTCCTCCTCCCTGGTCGCCATCCACCTCGCCGCCCAGTCCCTGCGCTCCGGCGAGTCCACCCTCGCCCTCGCCGGCGGCGTCACCGTCATGTCCGAGCCGGACATGTTCCTGTACTTCAACCACCAGCGCGGCCTCGCCTCCGACGGCCGCTGCAAGCCGTTCGCGGCGTCGGCCGACGGCACCGGCTGCTCGGAGGGCGTCGGTGTCGTCGTCCTGGAGCGGCTGTCGGACGCCCGCCGCAACGGGCATCCCGTGCTGGCGGTGATCCGGGGCTCCGCCGTCAACCAGGACGGTGCCTCCAGCAGCATGACCGCCCCCAACGGCCCCTCCCAGCAGCGCGTGATCCGCGCCGCCCTGGACAACGCCGGCCTGACCATCGCCGACGTCGACGCCGTCGAGGCCCACGGCACCGGCACCAAACTCGGCGACCCCATCGAAGCCCAGGCCGTCCTGGCGACCTACGGCCGCAGGGACACCGACTCGAAGCCCCTGTACCTGGGTTCGCTGAAGTCGAACCTGGCCCACACCCAGGCCGCGGCGGGCGTCGGCGGCGTCATCAAGATGATCCTCGCCCTGCACCACGAACTCCTGCCCCGGACCCTCCACCTCGACGAGCCCACCCCGCACGTCGACTGGGAAGCCGGACACGTACGGCTGCTGACCGAGGCCGTGCCCTGGCCGGCCACGGACCGGCCCCGCCGCGCCGGCGTCTCCTCCTTCGGTCTCAGCGGCACCAACGCCCACATCATCGTCGAGGAGGCACCCGCCGCCGAGGACGAGGAGCCCGTCGAGCAGCGTGAACTCCCTCTGGTTCCCGTGGTGTTGTCGGGCCGTACCCCCCAGGCGCTGGCCGAGCAGGCCGCCCGGCTGCACGCCCACGCGACGGCCCAGCAGGACCTGTCCCTGACCGACCTCTCCCACGCGGCCGCGACGACCCGCACCCCGCACGAACACCGGGCCGTGGTCGTCGCCGAGTCACGCGAGGAACTCCTCACGGGCCTGTCCGCACTGTCCGAGGGCTCGGTGTCGGCGGACGTCGTCACCGGGACGGTCCGCGACGGCAGGACGGCGTTCCTGTTCACCGGGCAGGGTGCGCAGAGGCTGGGCATGGGGCGTGAACTGCACGCCGCGTTCCCGGTGTTCGCTGCCGCGCTGGACGAGGTCGTGGCGGCCGTGGACGCCCACCTGGACCGGCCGTTGTACGAGGTCATCTGGGGCGAGGACGAGGAGCTGCTGAACAGCACTGCCTACACCCAGCCCGCCCTGTTCGCGGTCGAGACGGCTCTGTACCGGCTGGTGGAGTCCTGGGGCATCCGCCCCGACTACCTCGCCGGGCACTCCATCGGCGAGATCACCGCGGCCCACGTGTCCGGGGCGATCTCCCTGGAGGACGCGGCCCGACTGGTCACCGCACGCGGACGCCTGATGCAGGCCCTCCCGGCAGGCGGCGCGATGGCCGCCATCCAGGCGACCGAGGACGAAATCGTCCCGCTGCTGTCCGACACGGTCGGCATCGCAGCCATCAACAGCCCCACCTCCGTAGTGGTTTCAGGTGTCGAGGCGGACGTGGAAGCGATCGTCGCCCAGTTCTCCGAGCAGGGCCGCAAGACCACCCGCCTCCGTGTCTCCCACGCCTTCCACTCCCCCCTGATGGACCCGGCCCTCGCCGAGTTCCGCCAGGTCGCCGAGAGCATCACGCACACCCGCCCCCAGATCCCGGTGGTCGCGGGCGTCCACGGCGAGGTGACCGACGACTGGGGCACCCCGGAGTACTGGACCCGCCACCTGCGCGAAGCCGTCCGCTTCGCCGACACCGTCACCCACCTCCACTCCAAGGGCGTCGAGACCTTCCTCGAGCTCGGTCCGGACGCCGTCCTCACCGCGCTCACCCGGGCCACCGTCGAGGACGCGGTGGTCGAGGCGGCCGTACGCAGGAACCGTCCCGAGGCCCGCACCCTGCTCGCCGCGCTGTCCCGCCTGCACGCCACCGGTACGGCCGTCGACTGGGCGGCGTTCTACGAGGGCACGGGCGCCCGGCGCGTCGACCTGCCGACGTACCCCTTCCAGCACGAGCGGTACTGGATGTTCGGCGAGCTCACCGGGGGAGCGGACGCCGCCGCGCTCGGTGTGGAAGCGGCCGACCATCCGCTGCTCGGCGCGGTCGTCTCCGCCCCGGACGACGACGGCGTGACGTACACCGGCCGCCTCGCGCTCGACACCCACCCCTGGCTGGCCGACCACGACGTCCTCGGCACCGTGCTGCTGCCCGGCACCGGCTTCGTCGAACTCGCCCTCTACGCAGGCGAACAGACCGGCCACCCCACCCTGGAGGAACTGGTCCTTCAGGCTCCGCTGGTGCTGCCCGAGCGGGGCGGTGTCGCGCTGCGGGTGTCCGTCGGCGCCGTGGACGAGCTGGGCCGCCGTCCCGTCCGCGTGCACTCGCGCGCGCAGGACGCCCTCCCGGAGACGCCCTGGCTGCTGCACGCCGAGGGTCTCCTCGGCACCGGGCCGGTGAGCACGGGCCCGGACCTGACCGCCTGGCCGCCGCGGTCCGCGACGCCGGTCGCGGTCGAGGACGCGTACGGGCTGCTGCACGAGCGGGGTTACGCGTACGGGCCGGTCTTCCAGGGGCTGACGGCCGCCTGGCGGGACGGCGACACGGTCTTCGCCGAGGTCGAACTGGCCGAGCAGGCCCACGAGGACGCCACCCGCTTCGGTCTGCACCCCGCCCTGCTCGACGCGGCCCTGCACGGATCGCTGCTGGACGACGAGCCGACGGGCGCGGTGCTGCTGCCGTTCGCCTGGCGGGGCGTCCAGGTCCACGCGGTCGGCGCCACCCAGCTGCGGGTACGGATCGCACCCGTCGGCGGCGACGGTATCGCCGTGCACGGCGCGGACGGCGAGGGACGCCCGGTGTTCTCCGTCGAGACGCTGCTGTCGCGGCCGGCGGCGCCCGTCGCCGCCGCCGAGGACTCGTCCGGCGGGGCGCTGTACGCCGTCGAGCTGCGACCGGCGGCCGCCGTGTCCGCCCCGGCCGCCGTGGACTTCCGCCGCTGGGAGGAGTACGACCCCTCGCAGCCGGTGCCCGGCGTCTTCGTCCTCGACACCGCCGTGGCGGCGGACGACGACGTTCCCGCGCAGGTCCGCTCCGCCACCAGGCGCGTGCTGACGGCGGTTCAGGAGTGGCTCGCCGACGAACGGTTCGCCGACTCGCGACTGGTCGTGGTCACCCATGGCGCCGTGCCCGACGAGCGGGTCACCGACCTGCCGGGTGCCGCCGTCCGCGGTCTGCTGCGTTCCGCGCAGGCCGAGAACCCCGGCCGGATCGTCCTCCTGGACGTCACGGGCGATCCCGAGCCGCAGCTGCCCGCCGCCGTCGCCGCCGAGGAACCCGAGCTCGTCGTACGGGACGGCAAGCTGTACGCGCCCCGGCTGGTGCGCGCGGAGAGCGCCGGCGAGGACGAAACGATTCGCTTCGACGGGGACGGCACCACCCTCGTCACCGGTGCCACCGGCACCCTGGGCCGCCTCGTGACCCGGCACCTGGTCACCGCGCACGGCGTGCGCCGGCTGCTGCTGGTCAGCCGCCGCGGCCCGGCCGCTCCGGGCGCCGACGAGCTGCGCGCCGAGCTGGAGGAGGCGGGCGCCGACGTCACCTTCGCCGCCTGCGACCTGGCGGACCCGGCCGCCGCCCGCGACCTGCTCGCCGGGCACGACGTCCGCGCGGTCGTCCACCTGGCCGGTGTGCTCGAGGACGTCACCATCGGCTCCCTCACCCCCGAACTGCTCGACCGGTCGCTGCGCCCGAAGGCCGACGCGGCCTGGAACCTGCACACCCTGACCCGGGACACGGACCTCACCGCGTTCGTGCTGTTCTCCTCGGTCGCCGGTGTCCTCGGCAACCCCGGCCAGGGCAACTACGCGGCGGGCAACGCCTTCCTGGACGCGCTCGCCGCGCACCGCCGGGCCGCCGGCCTGCCCGGCCAGTCGCTGGCCTGGGGCCTGTGGGCCACCGAGAGCGCCGACGGCACGGTCAGCGGCGACGGCATGGCCGACGAACTCGCCCGCGCCGACCTGGAGCGCATGCGCCGCTCCGGCATCGGCGCGCTGTCCGCCGAACGGGGCCTCGCCCTGTTCGACACCGCCGCGGCCTCCGGCGAGTCCCTGCTGCTGCCGCTCGCCCTGGACCTGGCCGCGCTGCGCGCCGCCGACGACGTACCCGCCCAGTTCGGCGCGCTGGTCCGGCGCCGCGCCCGGGCCGCCGCCCGCACCGGCGCCCAGGGCACCGGGGACACGGCGGCCCGGCTCGCCGCGCTGGACGACAAGGAGCGGCGCCGCACCCTGCTGGAGCTGGTCCGCAACCAGGTGGCGGCCATCCTCGGGCACCGGTCGGCCGCCGAGGTCGGCCCGGACCGGGCGTTCAACGAACTCGGCTTCGACTCGCTGACCGCGCTGGAGCTGCGCAACCAGCTCACCGCCGCGACCGGGCTCCGGCTGACGCCCACCCTGGTCTTCGACCACCCGAGCGCGAGCGCCGTCGCCGACCACCTGAACACGCTGCTCGCCGGTTCCAGCGCGGCGGCCGTGGCGCCGACGGCGGTCGCCTCGGCGGACGCCGACGACCCGATCGCCATCGTCGGCATGGCCTGCCGCTACCCGGGCGGTGCCAACTCGCCCGAGGACCTGTGGCGCCTGGTCACCGACGGGACCGACGCCATCACCGAGTTCCCCGACAACCGCGGCTGGGACCTGGCGGGCCTCTACGACCCCGAGCCCGGCACCCCCGGCAAGGTGTACGTCCGGCACGGCGGCTTCCTGCACGACGCCGACGGCTTCGACGCGTCCTTCTTCGGCATCGCCCCCAACGACGCCCTGACCACCGACCCGCAGCACCGGCTGCTCCTCGAGGTCGCCTGGGAGGCGCTGGAGCGCGCGGCGATCGACCCGGCCGCCCTCAAGGGCACGCCGACCGGCGTGTTCGCCGGGATCATGTACCACGACTACGCGGGCAACAGCGCCGCCGGATCGCTGGGCTCGGGCCGGGTGTCGTACACCTTCGGCCTGGAGGGCCCCTCGGTGACCGTCGACACCGCCTGCTCCTCCTCGCTGGTCGCGCTGCACCTGGCCGCCCAGGCGCTGAGGTCGGGCGAGTGCCCGCTGGCGCTGGTCGGCGGGGTGACCGTGATGGCGTCGACCGAGACGTTCGTGGAGTTCTCCCGGCAGCGCGGGCTGTCCCCGGACGGCCGCTGCAAGTCGTTCTCCGACGCGGCCGACGGCGCCGCCTGGTCCGAGGGCGTCGGCGTCCTCGTCGTCGAACGGCTCTCCGACGCCCGCCGCAACGGGCACCAGGTGCTCGCCGTGATCCGCGGCTCGGCCGTCAACCAGGACGGTGCGAGCAACGGGCTGATGGCACCCAACGGCCCCTCCCAGGAACGCGTCATCCGCCAGGCCCTCGCCAACGCGGGCCTGACCACCGCCGACGTCGACACCGTCGAGGCGCACGGCACCGGCACCGCGCTCGGCGACCCGATCGAGGCGCAGGCCCTGCTGGCCACCTACGGCCAGGACCGGGACGCCGAACAGCCGCTGTGGCTCGGCTCCGTCAAGTCCAACATCGGGCACACCCAGGCCGCCGCCGGTGTCGCCGGTGTGATCAAGATGGTGCACGCCATCCGGGCCGGGGTGCTGCCCAAGTCCCTGCACCTGGACGAGCCGTCGACCAAGGTGGACTGGACGGCGGGCGCGGTCGCCCTCCTCGACGAGAGCCGCCCGTGGCCCGAGACCGGCCGCCCGCGCCGCGCCGGCGTCTCCTCCTTCGGCATCAGCGGCACCAACGCCCACGTCATCCTGGAGGCCCCCGGCACCGACGGCGCGTCCGCCGAACCGGAGCCCGCCGAGCCCATCGAGCCCGCCGCGACCACCCCCGGCCGTCCCGTCCCGTGGATCCTCAACGCCCGTGACCCCGAGGGCCTGCGCGACCAGGCCCGGCGACTGCTCGCGCACCTCGACGGGCCGGCCGCGGCCGGCCCGGCCGACGTCGCCTACTCGCTGGCGACCGGCCGCACCCCGATGGAACACCGGGCCGCGCTGACCGTCACCGGCCTCGACGAGGCCCGGCGGGAGCTGGCCGCGCTGGCCGGTGGTACGCCCGGGGCGGTACCGGCCGGACGGGCGGAGGCCGGCGCGGTGACCGCGTTCCTGTTCTCCGGGCAGGGCGCCCAGCGTCCCGGCATGGGCCGCGAACTGCACGCCGCGTTCCCGGTGTTCGCCGAGGCCTTCGACGCGGCCCTCGCCGAACTGGACCGGCACCTGGACCGCCCGCTGCGCGAGGTCGTCTGGGGCGAGGACGCCGAACTGCTCAGCCGCACCGGCTACACCCAGACCGCCCTGTTCGCCTACGAGACCGCGCTGTTCCGGCTGCTGGAGTCGTGGGGCGTACGACCGGACCACCTGGCCGGGCACTCCATCGGCGAACTCGTCGCCGCGCACGTCTCCGGCGCACTGTCCCTGGCGGACGCGGCCCGGCTGGTCGCCGCCCGCGGCCGGCTGATGCAGGCGCTGCCCGCGGGCGGCGCGATGACCGCCGTCCAGGCCACCGAGGAGGAAGTGCTGCCGCTGCTGACCGGCGAGGTGAGCATCGGCGCCCTCAACGGCCCGCGCTCGGTGGTGCTCTCCGGCGCCGAGGACGCCGTACAGGCGGTCGCCGGGCACTTCGCCGAGCAGGGCCGCAAGACCTCCCGGCTGCGGGTCTCCCACGCCTTCCACTCACCGCTGATGGAGCCGATGCTCGCCGAGTTCGCCGAGATCGCCGCCGGCCTGACCGCCGCCGCGCCGCACACCCCGGTCGTCTCCAACGTCACCGGCCGCCTGCTGACCGCCGAGGAGATCGCCGACCCCGGCTACTGGGTGCGCCACGTCCGCCAGGCCGTGCGGTTCGCCGACGGCATCCGCACCCTCGGCGAGGCCGGTGTCACCGCCTACGTCGAGGTCGGCCCGGACGCCGTCCTGTCCGGCCTCGGCCCGGCCTGCCTCGCCGACGCGGAACAGGCCGACCGGGAAGCCGAGTTCGTCGCGCTGGCCCGCCGCGACCGCGACGAGGAGCACACCCTGGTGGCCGGTCTCGCCCGCGCCCACACCGCGGGCGTCGGCGTCGACTGGGAGGCGTTCTTCGCCGGGCGCGACGCCCGCCGCGTGGACCTGCCGACGTACGCCTTCCGCCACGAGCGGTTCTGGGCGCTGCCCGAGAGCGCGGGCGGCGACGCCGGCACGCTCGGCCTCGACGCCCTCGACCACCCCCTGCTGGGCGCCGTGGTGCCCGCCCCCGGACCGGGTGGCGGCGCCACGCTGACCGGCCGCCCGGCGCGCACCACGCAGCCCTGGCTGGCCGACCACGACCTGCTCGGCACCAGCACGCTGCCCGCCGCCGCCCTGGTGGAGGCCGCCCTCAGGGCCGGAGCCGAGTTCGGCTGCGACCGGCTGGCCGAACTCGCCCTGGACGCCCCGGTGGTGCTGCCCGAGGAGGGCGGCGTCCCGCTGCACGTGGTCGTCGGCGCCGCCGGCGAGGACGGCCGCCGCCCGGTGACCGTGTACGCGCGCGGCGCCGAAGGCACCGAGGGCACCGAGGACGCCTGGGTCCGGCACGCCGAGGGCGTCCTCGACCGCGCGGACACGGCACCGTCGTACGACCTCACCGCCTGGCCGCCGCCCGGCGCCGAGCCGGTCGACGTCGACGACGCCTACGAGCGGCTGCTCGCCCGCGGCCACGGCTACGGGCCCGTCTTCCAGGGCCTCGCCTCCGCCTGGCGGCGCGGCGGCGAACTCTTCGCCGAGATCGCCCTGCCCGAGGAGAGCGAGACCGTCGCCGCCCGCTGCGCGCTGCACCCGGTCCTGCTGGACGCCGCCCTGCACCTCGGCCTGCTCGACGCCGGCGCCGACGGGCCGCTGACCGCCTCGGCCTGGTCCGACGTCCGGATCCACCGGACCGGCGCCACCGGCCTGCGGGTGCGGCTCACCGAGGACGAGCCCGGCGCCTGGACCCTGGAGGCCGCCGACGAGGACGGCACACCGGTGCTGTCGGCGGGCGCGGTGCGCCGCCGGCCGGTGACCTCCGCCGAACTGCGCGGCGGCGCCCCGGCCGGCGCCCTGTACCGGCTCGCCTGGGAACAGACGGCCGGGGGCACGCCCGTGGCGCCGGACGCCGTCGAGGTGTTCGAGACACCCGGGGACGAGGACGCGGTGGCCGCCGTGCTGCGGCGGATCGCCGGTCACCTCGGTGCCGAGAACCGGCCGCCGCTCGCCGTCGTCACCCGCGGTGCCGTCGCCGTACGGCCCGACGCGGACGCCGATCCGCGGCAGGCCGCCGTCCGGGGCCTGGTGCGGGCCGCGCAGGGCGAACACCCGGGCCGGTTCCTGCTGGTGGACCTCGACGACACCGACGCCTCCCAGGAGAGCCTGTACGCCGCGCTCGGCACCGGGCAGACCGAACTCGCCGTCCGCGCGGGCACGGTGTTCACCCCGCGCCTGACCCGGGTCACCGCCGTGGACGCCGCGCCCGCCCTGACCGGGGGCACGGTGCTGATCACGGGCGCCCCCGAGCCGACCGTCACCCTGATCGCCGAGCACCTCGCCGCGAAGTACGGGGTACGGACGCTGGTCGTGGCCGGCGGGACACCGCAAGACGACCACCGCGCCGTCCTCGCGGACCTCCTGGCGAACATCCCCGCCGAGCACCCCCTCGTGGCCGCCGTGCACCTCGCCCCCGCTCCCGAAGCCGCCCTCGTCGACGGCGTCGACCCGGCGGAGTTCGAGGCAGCCCTGCGCGAGGGCACCGAGGGCGCACGCATCGTCGACGAGCTCACCCGGGACCGGGACCTCGCCGCGTTCCTGCTGCTGACCTCGACCGCCGGACTGATGCACGGCGCCGGACAGGCGGCCCTCGCCGCGAGCGCCGCCCGCCTGGCCGCCCTGGCCCGCCACCGCCGCACCCTGGGCCTGCCCGGCACCGCGCTCGCCCTCGGCCCCTGGCAGGCCGGCCCGGAGAGCGACGAGCAGCGGGGGCTGCTGGCCTCCCTCGGCCTGCCCGCCCTCGACACCGACCGGGGTCTCGCCCTGCTCGACGAGGCGCTGCGCAGCGGCGAGAGCGACCTCGCCGCGTTCGACCTCGACCGGGCCGTCCTGCGCGGCCCGTCCGCCGGCCGGCTGCCCGCCGTCCTGGCCGGGCTGGTGCGGGTCCCCGGACAGCAGGGCCGGGGCGGCGCCGACGAGGCCAAGCAGCTGCGCCGCAGGCTCGCCGGGCTGGACGCGGAAGGCCGGGAGCGGGCGCTGGTGGAGGTGGTCCGCTCGCACGTCGCCGGACTCCTCGGGCACGCCGGCGCCGACGCCGTCCCCGCCGACCGCTCCTTCCAGGAACTCGGCTTCGACTCGCTGGCCGTCGTCGAACTGCGCGCCCGGCTCGGCGCCGCCACCGGACTGGCCCTGCCCGCCAGCCTCGCCTTCGACTTCCCGACCTCGCGCGCCGTCGCCGGCTACCTGGACTCCGTACTGGAGCCCGACACCGACGACGGCACCCGGGCCCTGACGGCCGCACTGGACCAGCTCGACGCGGCCCTCGCCGCCGTCGGCGCCGGCGCGGCGGACCCGGACGGAGTCACCGCACGGCTCGAAGCGGTGCTGCGCCGCTGGCAGGACTCGCACGACACGCAACCCGACGCCCCCGAGCAGGACCTGGAAGGGGCTTCCGACGACGAACTGTTCGCGGCACTGGACCGGGAACTGGGGCTGTCCTGACATGCCCCGCCCCAGCCCCGACCGGCACGTACCACCGCCCGCTTCAGATTGGTTGACCTCAGATGCCTGACCAGGACAAGCTCCGCGACTACCTCAAGCGCGCCACGGCCGACCTCCAGAGCGCCAAGCGGCGCCTGCGCGAGGCCGAGGCGCGCGAGCACGAGCCGATCGCGATCGTCGGGATGAGCTGCCGCTACCCCGGCGGGGTCGACTCCCCCGAGGACCTGTGGAACCTGGTGGCCTCCGGCGGGGACGGCATCACCGGCTTCCCCCTCAACCGGGGCTGGGACGTGGACAACCTGTACGACCCCGAGCCCGGCACGCCCGGCAAGTCCTACGCACGCGAAGGCGGCTTCCTGCACGAGGCGGACGCCTTCGACGCCGACTTCTTCAAGATCAGCCCGAAGGAGGCGCGGGAGACCGACCCGCAGCAGCGGCTGCTCCTGGAGACCTCCTGGGAGGCCCTGGAGCGCGCCTCGATCGACCCGCTGTCCCTCAAGGGCAGCCGCACCGGCGTCTTCGCCGGCGTCGTCTACCACGACTACCCCTCCGACGGCGGCACCGGCGGCCTGGGCAGCGTGGCCTCCGGCCGCATCTCCTACAACCTCGGCCTGGAGGGCCCGGCGGTCACCGTCGACACCGCCTGCTCCTCCTCGCTGGTCGCACTGCACTGGGCGGTCAAGGCGCTGCGCGCGGGGGAGTGCACCCTCGCGCTGGCCGGCGGGGTCACCGTGATGGCCACACCCACCTCCTTCGTCGGCTTCAGCCAGGAGCGGGGCCTGGCACCGAACGGCCGCTGCAAGTCCTTCGCCGCCGCCGCCGACGGCACCGGCTGGGGCGAGGGCGCCGGCATGCTCGTCCTGGAGCGGCTCGCCGACGCCCGTGCCAAGGGCCACCCCGTGCTCGCCGTCGTACGCGGCTCCGGGATCAACCAGGACGGCGCCTCCAACGGCCTGACCGCCCCCAACGGGCCCGCCCAGCAGCGGCTGATCCGGCAGACCCTGGCCGGCGCCCAGCTCACCGCCGACCAGGTCGACGCCGTGGAGGCGCACGGCACGGGCACCACCCTCGGCGACCCGATCGAGGCCCAGGCGCTGCTCGCCACCTACGGGCAGGGGCGCCCCGCCGACCAGCCGCTGTGGCTGGGCTCCATCAAGTCCAACATCGGGCACGCGCAGGCCGCGGCGGGTGTCGGCGGCGTCATCAAGATGGTCGAGGCGATCCGGCACGGCCTGCTGCCCAAGACCCTGCACGTCGACGAGCCCAGCCCCGAGGTCGACTGGTCGGCGGGCAACATCGCCCTGCTCACCGAGGCCGTGCCGTGGCCCGACCGCGGCCACCCCCGCCGCGCCGCCGTCTCGGCGTTCGGCCTGAGCGGCACCAACGCCCACGTCATCATCGAGCAGGCCCCGGAGCCGGAGACCGCCGCCGAGGACCAGGCCACCCCGGTCCCGGCCGCCGTCGTACCGCTGCCGCTGTCCGCCAAGTCCCCCGACGCCCTGCGCGCCCAGGCAGCCCGGCTGCTCGCCCACCTCACCGAGCACCCCGCGTCCGTCACCGACCTCGGCCTGTCCCTCGCCACCACCCGCGCCGCCCTCGAACACCGGGCGGTGCTCCTCGCCGCCGGCACCGAGGAACTGACCCGGGAGCTGACCGCGCTGGCCGGCGGGGACATCCCGGACTCGGTGGCGCACGGGGTCGCCGAACCCGACGTACAGGTCGCCTTCCTCTTCTCCGGGCAGGGCGCCCAGCGCCTGGGCATGGGGCGCGAACTGCACGCCGCTTTCCCGGTGTTCGGGGCCGCCCTGGACGAGGCGGTGGCAGCGCTCGACCCGCACCTCGACCTCCCGCTGAAGGACGTCATGTGGGGTGCGGACGAGGAGCTGCTCAACAGCACCGCGTACACCCAGCCCGCCCTGTTCGCCGTCGAGACCGCCCTGTACCGGCTGGTGGAGTCCTGGGGCATCCGCCCCGACTTCCTGGCCGGGCACTCCATCGGCGAGATCACCGCCGCCCACGTCTCCGGCGTCCTCGACCTGGCCGACGCGGCCCGGCTGGTCACCGCCCGCGGGCGGCTGATGCAGGCCCTGCCGGCGGGCGGCACGATGGCCGCGGTCCAGGCCACCGAGGACGAGGTCCGCCCCCACCTCACCGACGACACCGGCATCGCCGCCGTCAACGGACCGTCCTCCGTCGTCGTCTCCGGCGCCCGCGACACCGTCCTCGCCATCGCCGCCCACTTCAAGGAGCAGGGCCGCAAGACCCGCGAACTGCGCGTCTCGCACGCCTTCCACTCCCCGCTGATGGAGCCGATGCTGGACGACTTCCGGGCCGTCGCCGCGAGCGTCACCTGGCACGAGGCCCGTATCCCGGTCGTCTCCAACCTCACCGGCCGGGCCGCCGGACCGGGCGAACTACAGGACCCCGACTACTGGGTGCGGCACGTCCGCGAGGCCGTCCGCTTCTCCGACGCGCTGCGCGCCCTGGACGCCGCCGGCGTCCGCGTGTTCCTCGAACTCGGCCCCGACGCCGCGCTCACCCCGATGGCCGGCGACTCCCTGTCCGCCGGCGCGAGCGTCGCCCCGGTGCTGCGCCGCGGCCGCGACGAGGAGCGCACCCTGCTCGACGCCGTCGGCCGAGTCTTCGCGCGCGGCGGCCGGACCGACTGGGCGGCGTTCTTCGCCGGGCGCGGCGGCCGGCGCGTGGACCTGCCGACGTACCCCTTCCAGCACCGCACCTTCTGGGCCGACGCCGCCCCCGCCACCCCGGGCATGGCCGCCGCCCCCGGCACGGTCGACGGCGCCGCCGACACCGCCTTCTGGAACGCCGTCGAACAGGCCGACACCGCCACCCTCGCCGGCCGGCTGGAGATCGAGGAAGGGCCCCTCGCCGAGGTGCTGCCCGCGCTCGCCCGCTGGCGGCGCGTCCACCACGACCTGCACACCCTGGACTCCTGGCGCTACCGGATCGTCTTCCAGCCCTCCCCCGAGGCGGCGTCCGCCGAACCGGCGCTGTCGGGGAACTGGCTGGTCCTCGTACCGGAGCAGTCGGCCGCCGACCCGCGGGTGACGGCCGTGGTCGCCGCGCTCGCCGCGCACGGCGCCACCCCCGACGTCCTGGAGACCGACGGCGAGGACCGCACGACCCTCGCCGCCACCCTGCGCGAGCGCACCGCGGCGGGCGTGCTGTCCCTGCTCGCCCTGGACGAGCGCCCGCACCCCGGGCACCCCGTCCTCAGCCGCGGTCTCGCCGCCACCGTGACCCTGGTCCAGGCCCTCGGCGACGCCGGGGTCACCGCGCCGCTGTGGCTGGTCACCTCCCAGGCCGCCGCCGTGGCCGGCGCCCACGAGGTCACCGCCGTACCGCAGACCCCGCTGTGGGGACTGGCCGGCGCGCTCGCCCTGGACCTGCCCGACACCTACGGCGGCATCGCCGACCTGCCCGCCGAACTCGACGACCGCGGCGCCCGCCACCTCGCCGCCTGGCTCACCGGCACCACCGGCGAGGACGCCGTCGCCCTGCGCCCCCAGGGCGTGTTCGTACGCCGCCTGGTGCGCGCCCCGATCGGTACCACCGCCCCCCGCCGCAGCTGGCGGCCGCACGGCACCGTGCTCATCACCGGCGGCACCGGCGGCCTCGGCGCGCACGTCGCCCGCACCCTCGCCGCCGAGGGCGCCGAACACCTGCTGCTCACCAGCCGCCGCGGCCGGGCCGCCGCCGGCACCGACGAACTCACCGCCGAACTCGAGGCGCTCGGCGCCAGGGTCACCGTCGAGGCCTGCGACGTCACCGACCGCGCCGCCCTCGCCCGGGTCCTGGACTCCGTACCGGAGGAACTGCCGCTGACCGCGGTCGTGCACGCGGCCGGCGCCATGCAGCGCATCGCCCCCCTGGCCGACCTGCCGCTGCCGGAGTTCGCCGAGGTCGCCGACGCCAAGGTCACCGGCGCCCTGCACCTGGACGACCTGCTCGGCGACCGGCCGCTGGACGCCTTCGTGCTGTTCTCCTCCGGCGCCGCCGTGTGGGGCAGCGCCGGACAGGGCGCCTACGCCGCCGCCAACGCGCACCTCGACGGGCTCGCCCACCGCCGCCGCGCCCAGGGCCGCACCGTCACCTCCGTCGCGTGGAGCTCCTGGGAAGGCGGCATGGTCGACGCCGAACTGGCCGCCATGATGCGGCGCATCGGCGCCCCCGCCATGCGGCCGTCCATCGCGGTCGGCGCGCTCCGCCAGGTCGTCGAGCACGAGGAGAGCCACCTGGTGGTCGCCGAGTTCGAGTGGGAGCGCTTCGTCCCCACCTACACGCTCGCCCGCCCCCGCCCGCTGCTCGACGCCCTGCCCGAGGTCCGCGACATCCTCACCGGCGCCTCGGCCGCCCCCGCCGCGGCGGGCGGCACCGGCCTCGTCGCCGACCTGGCCGGCAAGCCGGAGGCGGAACAGACCCGGGCCCTGCTGGACCTGGTCCGCGGCAAGGTCGCCGGCCTGCTCGGCTACGACTCCCCGGCCGACCTCGAACCCACCCGGCCCTTCGAGGACCTGGGGTTCGACTCCGTCGCCGCGGTCGAACTGCGCAGCCGGCTCAGCGAGGCCACCGGCGTCAGCCTGCCCAGCACCATGGTGTTCGACTACGCCACCCCGGCCGCCCTGGCCGGCTTCCTGCGCACCGAGCTGTTCCCGGACGGCTCCGGCGGCACGGACGTACTCGCCGAACTGGACCGCTTCGAACAGCTCGCGGCCTCCCTCGACCCGGAGGAGATCCGCGGCAGCCATCTCACCTCCCGGCTCCAGGCCCTGGTCGGCAGGCTCACCGACCTCCAGGGCGGCGGCGAGAACGTCCGCGACCAGCTCGAAACCGCCTCCGCGGACGACGTGTTCGCCTTCATCGACCAAGAACTCGGCCTGGCCTGACCGAGCACACCTCTCGACCCATTCACCAAAGGACGCGGCAAAGGACTCGGTGGGACCCGACATGGCAAACGACGAGAAGATCCTCGACTACCTGAAGAAGGTCACGGCCGACCTGCACCAGACCCGCCAGCGGCTGCAGGACGCCGAGGCCCAGGCCCGGGAACCGATCGCGATCGTGGCCATGAGCTGCCGCTACCCGGGTGGCATCACCACGCCCGAGGAGCTGTGGGAGCTGGTCGCCGAGGGCCGCGACGCGGTCACCGGCATGCCCACCGACCGCGGCTGGGACCTCGAGGCCCTCATGGACCCCGACCCCGACGCCCCCGGCTCCAGCTATGTCCACGAAGGCGGATTCCTTCAGGACGCCGGCCGGTTCGACCCCGGCTTCTTCGGCATCAGCCCCATGGAGGCCGAGGGCACCGACCCGCAGCAGCGGCTCATCCTGGAGGTGTCCTGGGAGGCGTTCGAACGCGCCGGCATCGACCCGGAGACCCTGCGCGGCGGCCGGGTCGGCGTCTACATGGGCTCCGGCATCCAGGACTACGGCGACAACGAGGAAGGCGTCCCCGAGGCCGTCCAGGCCTACATGGCGACCTCCCGCGCCTCCTCGGTGATCTCCGGCCGCGTCTCCTACGTCCTCGGCTTCGAGGGGCCCTCCCTCACCGTCGACACCGCCTGCTCCTCCTCGCTGGTCTCCCTCCACCTCGCGGCGCAGGCACTGCGCAACCACGAGTGCGGACTCGCCCTGGCCGGCGGTGTGATGATCATGTCGACGGCGTCGCCGTTCGTCGCGTTCAGCAAGCAGAAGGGCCTCTCGCCCGACGGCCGCTGCAAGGCGTTCTCCGACTCCGCCGACGGCACCGGCTGGGCCGAGGGCGCCGCCGTCGTCCTGCTGGAACGGCTGTCCGACGCCCGCCGCAACGGCCACCAGGTCCTCGCCGTCATCCGCGGCTCCGCCCTCAACTCCGACGGCGCCTCCAACGGCCTCACCGCGCCCAGCGGCCCCGCCCAGCAGCGGGTCATCCGGCAGGCGCTGGCCAACGCCCGGATCCCCGGCTCCCACGTCGACCTGGTCGAGGCGCACGGCACCGGCACCACCCTCGGCGACCCCATCGAGGCACAGGCCCTGCTCGCCACCTACGGCCAGGACCACACCGCCGAACGGCCGCTGCGCCTGGGCTCCTTCAAGTCCAACATCGGGCACGCCCAGGCCGCGGCCGGCGTGGGCGGCGTCATCAAGACCGTGATGGCCATGCGCAACGGCCTGATGCCGCGCACCCTGCACGTCGGCCGGCCCTCCAGCCACGTCGACTGGAACGCCGGCCACGTCGAACTCCTCACCGAGCCCGTGCCCTGGGAACGCGCCGAGGACCACCCGCGCACCGCGGCCGTCTCCGCCTTCGGCCTCAGCGGCACCAACGCCCACCTCATCCTCGAAGAGGCCCCCGCCCCCGAGTCCGCCGACACCGCCGGCGACGCCGACGCGCCCGCCGAGCCCGTGCCGCCCGCCGTCGCCTCGCCGGTGCTGCCGCACCTGGTCTCCGCGCGCGGCGCCCAGGCACTCAAGGGCCAGGCGGCCAAGCTGGCCGCTTTCGTCCGCGAGCACCCCGAGACCGGCCTGCCCGACCTCGGCCACTCCCTGCTGACCCGGCGCACCCCCTTCGACCAGCGGGCCGTCGTCCTCGCCGGCGACCGCGAGGGCCTGCTGACCGGCCTGGACGCGCTCGCCACCGGCGACAAGGCGGCCCACGTGGTCCGTGGCACCGCCGTCGCCAACCCCCGTATCGCCTTCGTCTTCCCCGGCCAGGGCTCCCAGTGGGCCGGCATGGCCATCGAACTCCTGGAGTCCCACCCGGTGTTCGCCGAGAAGCTGCGCGCCTGCGGCGAGGCCCTCGCTGAGTTCGTCGACTGGGACCTCTTCGATGTCCTGTACGAGCGGGACGGCGCCCCCACCTTCGCGGAGGTCGACGTCGTCCAGCCGGTGCTGTGGGCGGTGATGGTCTCCCTGGCCGAGCTGTGGCGCTCCTTCGGCGTCGAACCCGACGCCGTCGTCGGCCACTCCCAGGGCGAGATTGCCGCGGCCACCGCCGCCGGCGCCCTCACCCTCCAGGACGGCGCCCGCGTCGTCGCCCTGCGCGCCCAGATCATCCGCGACGGGCTGGCCGGGCTCGGCGGCATGATGTCCGTACGGCTGCCCGCCGCCGAGGCGGAGGAGCTGCTGCCCCGCTTCGACGGCCGGCTCCAGCTGGCCGTCATCAACAGCCCCACCTCGGTGGTGGTCTGCGGCGCCTTCGACGCCCTCGACGAGCTGTACGACGACCTCACCGCCCGCGACGTCCAGGCCCGCAAGATCCCCGTGGACTACGCCTCGCACTCGGTGTTCGTCGAGGAGATCCGCGACCGGGTGATCCCCGCCCTGGCCGATGTCGCCCCGCGCTCCGCGCCCATCGCCTTCTACTCCACGGTCGACGGCGCCCCCGTCGACACCTCCGGCCTGGACGCCGGCTACTGGTACCGCAACCTGCGCCAGACCGTCCGCTTCGAGGAGACCACCCGCGCCCTCCTCGACGACGGCTTCACCGTGTTCGTCGAGGCCAGCCCGCACCCCGGGCTGCTCGTCGGACTCGCCGAGACCGTCACCTCCACCGGCGCCGGCGCCGCGGGCGTCGGCTCCCTGCGCCGCGGCGAGGGTGGCCTGGACCGCTTCGTCACCTCCCTCGCGGAGGCCCACGTGGCCGGCGCCCCGGTCGACTGGGCCCAGTTCTTCGGCAGCCCCACCACCCCGGTCGACCTGCCCACGTACGCCTTCCAGCGCGAGCACTACTGGGCCGAGGCGCCCGCCGTCCGCGGCGACGTCGCCGCCGCCGGCCTGGAGTCCGCCGACCACCCGCTGCTCGGCGCGGTCGTCACCGTCCCTGACGGCGACGGCTTCACCCTCACCGGCCGGCTCGCCCTGGCCACCCACGGCTGGCTCGGCGACCACCGCGTCGGCGACAGCGCCTTCTTCCCCGGCACCGGCTTCGTCGAACTCGCCGTCCGCGCCGGTGACCAGGCCGGCTGCACCACCCTCGACGAACTCACCCTCGAAGCCCCGATGATCCTGCCCGAGCGCGGCGGTGTCGCCCTGCGCGTCACCGTCGACGCCCCCGACCCGGCGGGCCGGCGCGCGGTCACCGTCCACTCCCGCGCCGAGGACGCCTCCGGCGCCTGGACCCGGCACGCCGTCGGCACCCTCAGCCGCGCCGCCGCCGAGCCGCGCCCCTTCGACACCGCCCAGTGGCCCCCGGCCGGCGCCGAACCCGTCGACCTGGCGGACTTCTACGCCTCCGTCGCCGCCGAGGGCCTCGGCTACGGCCCCGTCTTCCAGGGCCTGAAGGCCGCCTGGCGCGCCGGCGACGACCTCTACGCCGAGGCCCAGCTGCCCGAGGGCGTCGACGGCTCCGCCTACGGCCTGCACCCCGCCCTCCTGGACGCCGCCCTGCACACCGTCGCCCTCACCGGCGTCACCGGCGACCAGGCCGCCCTGCCGTTCGCCTGGACCGGCGTCTCGCTCGCCGCCGAGGGCGCCACCGCCGTCCGGGTCCGGGTCCGCGCCCTGGGCGAGGGCGAGGTCTCGGTCGACCTCGCCGACGCCGCCGGCGCCCCCGTGGCCGCCGTCGGCTCCCTCGTGCTGCGCCCCCTGACCGGCGAACAGGCCGACACCGCCCGCTCCCTCGCCCGCGACGCCCTCTTCCGCGTCGACTGGCAGCCCGTGCCGCCCGCCACCGCCGACGCCCTCACCGTCGGCACCTGGGACTCCCTCGGGGACACCGTCCCCGATGTGGTCGTCCACCGCCCCGCCCCCGGCACCTCGGCCGAGGACGCCCGCACCGCCGTCCACCACACCCTGGACGTCGTACGGGAATGGCTGGCCGGGGAGCGGTACACGGCCGCCACCCTGGTCGTCGGCACCACCGGCGCGGTCGCCGCCGGCCCCGGCGACGACGTCACCGACCTCGCCGGCGCGGCCGTCTGGGGCCTGGTACGGTCCGCCCAGTCCGAGAACCCGGGCCGGATCGTCCTGCTCGACGGCGACGCGACGGACACCGACCTCGCCGCGGCCGTAGCCACCGGCGAGTCCCAGCTCGCCCTGCGCGACGGCGCCCTCCTCGTCCCGCGTCTGGTCCGCGCCCCCGAACCCGACGGCCAGGCACCCGAGTTCACCCCCGACGGCACGGTGCTGCTCGTCGGCGGCACCGGAGTCCTGGGCCGCGTCTTCGCCCGCCACCTGGTCACCGAGCTCGGCGTACGCCACTTGCTGCTCACCAGCCGCCGCGGCACCGCGGCCGAGGGCGCCAGCGAACTCATCGCGGAGATAAACGAGTTGGGAGCGGAGGTGGAGATCGCGGCCTGCGACGCCGCCGACCGCGACGCCCTGGCCGCCCTCCTCGACGGCATCCCCGCCGCACACCCCCTCACCGGCGTCATCCACCTCGCCGGCGTCCTCGACGACGGCATCCTCGCCTCCCTCACCCCCGAGCGCGTCGACGCCGTCCTGCGCCCCAAGGTGGACGCGGCGGCCAACCTGCACGACCTCACCCGCGACCGGGAGCTCGCCGCGTTCGTGCTGTTCTCCTCGGTCGCCGGCACCTTCGGCAACCCCGGCCAGGCCAACTACGCCGCCGCCAACGCCTACCTCGACGCCCTCGCCGCCCACCGCCGCGCCACCGGCCTGCCCGCCCAGTCCCTCGCCTGGGGCTTCTGGGGCGAGGCCAGCGGCATGACCGGCGCCCTCACCGACGCCGAGCGCACCCGCATCGCCGCACAGGGCGGCGTCCTGCCCATCGCCAACGACGAGGGCGTGATCCTCTTCGACGCCGCCCGCCGGTCCGGCGACGCCACGCTCGTCCCCGTCAAGCTCAACCTCGCCGCCATCCGCGCCCAGGGTGCCGGCGCCCGCGAGGTCTTCCGCGCCCTCGCCCCGGTCACCGCCCGCCGCAAGGCCGGCGGCAAGGTCGCCGCGGGCGGACTCCAGCAGCGGCTGGCCTCGCTCGGCGAGGCCGACCGGGAGAGCGCCGTCCTGGAGATCGTCCTCCAGCAGATCGCGGACGTCCTCGGCTTCGGCTCCACCCAGGCCATCGAACCCGAACGGGCCTTCAAGGAGCTGGGCTTCGACTCGCTGCGGGCCGTGGAGTTCCGCAACGGCCTCGCCGAGGCCACCGGCCTGCGCCTGCCCGCCACCATCGTCTTCGACTACCCCAACCCGCTCGGGCTGGCCCGCCACCTCCTCGCCGAGACCGGCGCCGCCCCCGCCCCGGCCACCCCGGCAGCCCCCGCCCCGTCCGCCGGCGCGGGCACCGACGACCCGATCGTCATCGTCGGCATGGCCTGCCGCTACCCCGGCGGCATCTCCTCCCCGGAGGACCTGTGGCAGGCGGTGGCGAACGAGGTCGACGCCATCTCCGCGTTCCCCACCGACCGCGGCTGGGACATCGCCCGCATCCACGACCCCGAGGGACTGCGCCCCGACACCAGCTACACCGACCAGGGCGGATTCCTCTACGACGCGGGCGACTTCGACCCCGGCTTCTTCGGCATCAGCCCCAACGAGGCACTCCTCATGGACCCGCAGCAGCGGCTGCTGCTGGAGGCGTCCTGGGAGGCGTTCGAGGACGCCGGGATCGACCCGCGCACCCTCAAGGGCAGCCGCACCGGCGTCTACGCCGGGATGATGTACCACGACTACGCGCACAACGCGTCCACCGGCGGCATCGCCTCCGGCCGCATCTCCTACGTCCTCGGCGTCGAGGGCCCCTCGATGACCGTCGACACGGCCTGCTCCTCCTCCCTGGTCTCCCTCCACCTCGCCGCCCAGGCCCTGAACTCCGGCGAATGCACCCTCGCCCTGGTCGGCGGCGTCACCGTCATGTCCGACCCGGAGATCTTCGTCGAGTTCAGCCGCCAGCGCGGCATGGCCCGCGACGGCCGCTGCAAGTCCTTCGCGGGCGCGGCCGACGGCGCCGCCTGGTCGGAGGGCGTGGGCGTCCTGGTGGTGGAACGGCTGTCCGACGCCCGCCGGAGCGGCCACCGTGTGCTCGCCGTGGTCAAGGGCTCGGCCGTCAACCAGGACGGCGCGAGCAACGGCCTGACCGCCCCCAACGGCCCCTCCCAGCAGCGCGTCATCCACAGCGCCCTCGCCTCGGCCGGCCTCACCACGGCCGACGTCGACGCCCTGGAGGCACACGGCACGGGCACGACGCTGGGCGACCCGATCGAGGCCCAGGCCGTCCTGGCGACGTACGGGCAGGACCGTGACGACGACAAGCCACTCTGGCTCGGCTCCCTCAAGTCCAACATCGGCCACGCACAGGCCGCCGCCGGTGTCGCCGGTGTCATCAAGATGGTGCAGGCCCTGCGCAAGGGCGTCCTGCCGAAGACGCTGCACGTGGACGAGCCGACCCCGCACGTCGACTGGGAGGCGGGCAACGTCCGGCTCCTGACCGAGGCGGTGGAGTGGCCCGCCGGAGAGCGTCCGCGCCGCGCGGGTGTGTCGTCCTTCGGTCTGAGCGGTACGAACGCCCACGTCATCCTGGAGGAGGCGCCCGCCGGGGAGCCTGCGGCGGCCGAGGAGCGCGCCGAACTGCCCTTGGTCCCGGTGGTGGTGACGGCCCGTACGCCCCAGGCCCTCGCCGAGCAGGCGGCGCGGCTGCGCGCTCTGGTGGAGGCCGACGAGGAGCTGTCGCTGACGGACCTCGCGTTCTCGACGGTGACCAGTCGCACCCTGCACGAACAGCGGGCGGTGGTGGTCGCTGAGTCGCGGGAGGAGCTGCTGGAGGGGCTTTCGGCTCCGGCGGTCAGTGGTGGCCGGGTGGACGGGAAGACGGCGTTCCTGTTCACCGGTCAGGGCGCGCAGCGGCTGGGCATGGGGCGTGAACTGCACGCCGTGTTCCCGGTGTTCGCTCAAGCCTTGGACGAGGTCGCCTCCGCTGTCGACGCCTATCTTGAGCGGCCGTTGTACGAGGTGATCTGGGGTGAGGACGAGGAGTTGCTGAACAGCACCGCCTACACCCAGCCGGCGTTGTTCGCGGTGGAGACGGCCCTGTACCGGCTGGTGGAGTCGTGGGGCATCCGCCCGGACTACCTGGCCGGGCACTCCATCGGTGAGATCACCGCGGCCCATGTGTCGGGTGCGATCTCGCTGGAGGACGCGGCCCGGCTGGTCACCGCCCGTGGCCGTCTGATGCAGGCGCTCCCGGCGGGCGGTGCGATGGCGGCCATCCAGGCGACGGAGGAGGAGATCCTCCCGGTCCTGTCCGACACGGTCGGCATCGCCGCGATCAACAGCCCCACGTCCGTGGTGGTTTCGGGTGTCGAGGCCGATGTCGAGGCGATCGTCGCCCGGTTCGCCGAGCAGGGCCGCAAGACCACCCGCCTCCGTGTCTCCCACGCCTTCCACTCCCCGCTCATGGACCCGGCCCTGTCGGAGTTCCACCTGGTCGCGCAGAGCATCACGGTCGACGCCCCGCGCATCCCGGTGGTCGCGGGCGTCCACGGCGAGATCAGCGACGACTGGGGCACCCCCGACTACTGGACCCGCCACCTGCGCGAAGCCGTCCGCTTCGCCGACACCGTCACCCACCTCAACGAACGCGGAGTCACCCGCTTCCTCGAACTGGGCCCCGACGCCATCCTGTCCGCCCTCACCCGGGCCACACTCGACGACACCGTGGTCGAGGCGGCCGTACGCAAGAACCGCCCGGAACCGCGCACCCTCCTGACCGCCGTGGCCGGCCTGTTCACCGCGGGCGTCGGGGTCGACTGGACGGCGTTCTACGAGGGCACGGGAGCCCGGCGCGTCGATCTGCCCACCTACGCCTTCCAGCACCAGCGGTACTGGATCCTGGACAACCAGGGTGCCGGCGACGCGGCCTCGTTCGGTCTGACCACGCTCGACCACCCGCTGATCGGCGCGGTCATCTCCTCGCCGGAGACGGACGGGGTGGTGCTGACCGGGCGGCTGTCGGCGGCCGTGCAGCCGTGGCTGGCCGACCACCGGATCGGGGAGGCGGCCGTCTTCCCGGGCACCGGGTTCGCCGAGCTGGCGATCCGCGCCGGCGACGAGGTCGGCTGCCCGGTGGTGGAGGAGCTGACGCTGGAGGCGCCGCTGGTGCTGCCGGAGCGCGGCGGTGTGGCGGTGCGCGTGTCGGTCGGGGCTTACGACGAGGCCGGGCGGCGCCCCGTGGTGTTCTTCTCGCGCGGTGACGAGGACGAGCCGTGGCTGCGGCACGCGACCGGCACGCTCGCCGAAGTCGCGGAGCCCACCCGGGAGTTCGACGCCGTGGTGTGGCCGCCGCAGGGTGCCGAGCCGATCGACCTGGACGGGTTCTACGACGAGGTGGCGGAGGCTGGGCTGGCGTACGGGCCGGTGTTCCGCGGGCTGCGTGCCGCCTGGCGCGCGGGCGACGACGTGTACGCCGAGGTGGCGCTGCCCGAGGGCGTCGACGCCGACGGGTTCGGCGTCCACCCGGCACTGCTCGACGCCGCCCTGCACCCGGTGGCGCTGTCCGGTGTGACGGGCGGCAAGGCCGCGCTGCCCTTCGCCTGGTCGGGGGTGTCCCTGGCCGCCGAGGGGGCCACGCGGCTGCGGGTACGGGTCACCGCGCACGGCGAGGGCGCCGTGAGCGTGGACCTCGCGGACGGCTCCGGTGCGCCGGTCGCCTCGATCGGCTCGCTGGTCCTGCGCCCGCTGACCGCCTCCGACCAGGTCACCGGCGCGTCCGCCGCCCGTGACGCGCTCTTCCGGGTGGACTGGACGACGCTGACCGCCGACACGCCCGCCGACGTACCGACCGTGGGTACCTGGGCGTCGGTCACCGCCTCCGCCGAGGCCGCCGTACCGGACGCCGTCGTCTGGGACGCGGAGACCTCCGCCGTACGGGAGTCCGTGGACGCGGCGCTGCGCACCGTCCAGGACTGGCTCGCGGACGCCCGCTTCGAGGACGCGACCCTGGTCGTACGCACCCGGGGCGCGGTCGCCGTCGCCGACGGGGAGCGGCCCGGCCTCGCCGGTGCGGCCGTGTGGGGCCTGGTGCGGTCCGCGCAGTCGGAGAACCCGGGCCGGATCGTCCTGCTGGACGGGGACGCCACGGACACCGACGTCGCCGTGGCCGTCGCCTCCGGGGAGCCGCAGCTCGCCGTGCGCGACGGCGCGCACCTGGTCCCGCGCCTGGCCCGCGCCACCACCGAAACAGAGGCCCCCGCACCGGAGTTCGCCCCCGACGGCACGGTCCTGATCACGGGCGGCACCGGTCTGCTGGGCCGGGTCTTCGCCCGCCACCTGGTCACCCGGTACGGCGTACGCCACCTGCTGCTCACCAGCCGGCGCGGCCCGGCGGCCGAGGGTGCCGCCGAACTCGCCGAAGAAATCAGGGAGTTGGGAGCGGAGGCCGAGATCGTCGCCTGCGACACCGGCGACCGCGCGGCCCTGGAGGCGCTGCTGGCCGGCATCCCGGCCGCACGGCCGCTGACCGGCGTCCTGCACCTGGCCGGTGTCATCGACGACGGTGTCCTCGCCTCCCTCACCCCCGAGCGGGTCGCGGCCGTGCTGCGCCCGAAGGCCGAGGCGGCCCTGCACCTGCACGAGCTGACGGCCGACCGCGACCTGGCGGCGTTCGTCCTGTTCTCCTCGGCGGCCGGTGTGCTCGGCAACCCCGGACAGGCCAACTACGCCGCCGCCAACGCCTTCCTCGACGCCCTCGCCGCCCACCGCCGCGCCGCCGGCCTGCCCGCCCAGTCCCTGGCGTGGGGACCGTGGGCCGGCGAGGACAGCACGGGCGGCATGGCGGGCGACCTGGCCGCCTCCGGCGCCGACCGGATCGGCCGCCTCGGCATCGAGACGCTGTCCACGACGGCCGGCACCGAGGTCTTCGACGCCGCGCTCACCGAGGGCGAGGCGGCCCTGGTCACCCTGCGGCTGAACCTCAGGGCGCTGCGGTCCGCCACGGACGTGCCGCCGCTGCTGCGCGGCCTCGCCCCGAGCCGGTCCCGGCGCCGCGCCGAGGCCGCCGCCGCCGACGCGACGGCGTTCCGCACCCGCATGGCCGCCCTGTCCGAGCAGGCCCGCACCGACGAACTCATCGACCTGGTACGGGCCCACGCCGCCGCCGTACTCGGCCACTCCTCCACATCCGCCGTCGGCAAGACCCGCGAGTTCAACGAACTGGGCTTCGACTCGCTCTCGGCCGTCGAGTTCCGCAACACCCTCGCCGAGGCCACCGGGCTGCGCCTGCCGCCCACGCTGGTCTTCGACTACCCGAACCCGACGGCGGTCGCCGAGTACTTCGCCGGGGAACTCCGCCCGGAGAGTGGGACGGACGGCGCGGACGGGCCGGGCACGGAGGACGAGGCGAGGATCCGCAGGCTGCTGCAGACCGTCCCGCTGGCCCGGCTGCGTGAGCTGGGCGTCGTGGACACCCTGCTGCAACTCGCCGACGGGGACGGCGCCGAGAGCGCGCCGGGGACGGCCGTCGCCGACGAGGAAGCGATCGACGACCTGGACGCCGAGAGTCTCATCAGCATGGCGCTCGACGGTTTCGGGCTGGACGACACACAGGGAATGTGAGAGAAGCAGATGTCCAATTCAGACCAGAAGCTCCTCGACGCACTCCGGGCGTCCATGAAGGAAACCGCCCGCCTGCGCACCCAGAACCGGAACCTGACGGCCGCCGCCCGGGAGCCCATCGCCATCATCGGCATGGCCTGCCGCTACCCGGGCGGCGTGGACTCCCCCGAGGGGCTGTGGCGGCTGGTCGACGAAGGGCGCGACGCCGTCACGGAGTTCCCCGGCAACCGCGGCTGGGACACCGAGGGCCTGTACGACCCCGACGGCGAACGCCCGAACACGACGTACGTCAACCAGGGCGGCTTCCTGCACGAGGCGGACCGCTTCGACCCCGCCCTGTTCTCCATCAGCCCCAACGAGGCACTCATCATGGACCCCCAGCAGCGGCTGCTGCTGGAGGCGTCCTGGGAGGTCTTCGAGCGCGCGGGCATCGACCCGCACACGCTCAAGGGCAGCCGGACCGGCGTGTACTCCGGGATGATGTACCACGACTACCCGTACAACAACGCCACCGGCTCCATCGCCTCCGGCCGGGTCTCCTACGTCTTCGGCTTCGAGGGCCCGTCGGTCACCATCGACACCGCCTGCTCCTCCTCCCTCGTCGCCATCCACCTGGCCGCCCAGTCGCTGCGCTCCGGCGAGTCCACCCTCGCGCTCGCCGGCGGCGTGGCCGTGATGTCCTCACCCGAGGTGTTCGTCGAGTTCAGCCGCCAGCGCGGGCTGTCCAAGGACGGCCGCTGCAAGTCCTTCGCCGCGGCCACCGACGGCACCGGCTGGTCGGAGGGCGTCGGCGTGCTGCTCCTGGAGCGGCTGTCCGACGCCCGGCGCAACGGCCACCACGTGCTCGCCGTGGTCAAGGGCTCCGCCGTGAACCAGGACGGCGCCTCCAACGGCCTGACCGCCCCCAACGGCCCCTCCCAGCGCCGCGTCATCCGCGCCGCCCTGGAGAACGCCGGCCTCACCACCGCCGACGTCGACGCGGTCGAGGCGCACGGCACGGGCACCACCCTCGGTGACCCGATCGAGGCCCAGGCACTGCTCGCAACCTACGGGCAGGGCCGCGACGACGACAAGCCGCTGTGGCTGGGCTCCCTGAAGTCCAACATCGGCCACTCGCAGGCCGCCGCCGGTGTCGCCGGCGTCATCAAGATGGTGCAGGCGCTCCGCAACGGCGTCCTGCCCAAGACGCTCCACGTGGACGAGCCCACCCCGCACGTCGACTGGGAGGCGGGCAACGTCCGGCTCCTGACCGAGGCGGTGGCCTGGCCGGCGGGGGAGCGTCCGCGCCGCGCGGGTGTGTCCTCGTTCGGGCTGAGCGGTACGAACTCCCACGTCATCGTCGAGGAGGCGCCGGCCGAGGAACCCGCCGAGGAGGCCGCCGCCGAGGGCAGCGCGCCCGTGCCGTCACTGGTGCCCTGGGTGGTCTCCGGCCGTACCCCGAACGCCCTGCGGGCACAGGCGGCGAGCCTGGCCGCGTACGCGGAGGGCCTGGACGACACGGCGATCGCCTCCGCCGGCCGGGGCCTGGCCGCCAGGCGGGCCCGCCTCGACCACCGGGCCGTGATCGTCGGCGAGACCCGCGCCGAGCTGCTGGCGGGGCTGTCCGCGCTCGCCGAGGGCGCGACGTCACCGGACGTCGTCACGGGTTCCGTACGGGAGGGCAGGACGGCGTTCCTGTTCACCGGTCAGGGTGCGCAGCGGCTGGGGATGGGGCGTGAACTGCGCGCCGTGTTCCCGGTGTTCGCTGCCGCGCTGGACGAGGTCGCGGCGGCTGTGGACGCGCACCTGGAGCGGCCGTTGTACGAGGTGATCTGGGGTGAGGACGAGGAGCTGCTGAACAGCACCGCGTACACCCAGCCGGCGTTGTTCGCGGTCGAGACGGCTCTGTACCGGCTGGTGGAGTCCTGGGGCATCCGCCCCGACTACCTCGCCGGGCACTCCATCGGCGAGATCACCGCGGCCCATGTGTCGGGTGCGATCTCGCTGGAGGACGCGGCCCGCCTCGTGACGGCACGCGGACGTCTGATGCAGGCGCTCCCGGCAGGCGGCGCGATGGCCGCCATCCAGGCGACGGAGGAGGAGATCCTCCCGGTCCTGTCCGACACGGTCGGCATCGCCGCGATCAACAGCCCCACCTCCGTTGTGGTTTCGGGTGTCGAGGCGGACGTGGACGCGATCGCGGCCCGGTTCGCCGAGCAGGGCCGCAAGACCACCCGCCTCCGTGTCTCCCACGCCTTCCACTCCCCGCTCATGGACCCGGTCCTCGCCGAGTTCCGCCGGGTCGCGGAGAGCATCACCCACCAGCGGCCCGCCATCCCCGTGGTCGCGGGCGTCCACGGCGAGGTGACCGAGGACTGGGGCACCCCGGACTACTGGACCCGCCACCTGCGCGAGGCCGTCCGCTTCGCCGACACGGTCACCCACCTCCAGGAACGCGGCGTCGAAACCTTCCTGGAGCTCGGCCCGGACGCGATCCTCACCGCGCTCGGCGCACAGACGGCCGCCGACGCCGAGGGAACCGTCTTCGTGCCGGCACTGCGGCGCAAGCGACCGGAGGCGCGGGAGATCGTCGCCGCCGCCGGCCGGGTGCACACGCAGGGCGTGGGAGTCGACTGGGCGGCCTACTTCGGCGCGGCCGGGGAACGCTGGGCCGACCTGCCCACCTACGCCTTCCAGCACGAGCGGTACTGGGTCGAGCCGGACGAGGCCACCGGTGCCGGACCGGTCTCGGCCGGCCTGGAGTCCGTCGGGCACCCCCTGCTGGGTGCCGCCATCGCCTCCGCCGACTCCGGCGAGATCGTCCTGACCGGGCGGCTGTCCGTCGACTCCCAGCCCTGGCTGGCCGACCACGATGTGCTTGGCACGATCCTGTTCCCCGGCACCGGGTTCGTCGAGCTCGCCGTCCGCGCGGGCGACCGGGCCGGCTGCGACCGGGTCGAGGAACTGACCCTGCACGCACCGCTCGTACTGCCCGAGCGCGGTGCTGTCGCCGTCCAGGTGTGGGTCGGCGCCCCCGACGCCGCGGGCCGCCGTACGGTGACCGTCCACTCCCGTCCGGAGCACGCCGACGACGCCGACTGGATCCGGCACGCCGAGGGCACCCTGGCCCCGCAGGCCATCGCCCCGGCCGCCGACCTCACGGCGTGGCCGCCGCCCGGCGCCACCCCGACCGGCGTCGAGGGCGCGTACGAGCTGCTGCGCGAACGCGGCTACCACTACGGCCCGGTCTTCCAGGGCCTGACGGCCGCATGGTCCTCCGGCGACTCGCTGTACGCCGAGGTCTCCCTCCCCGAGCAGTCGCACGACGCCGCCGCCGAGTTCGGCATTCACCCCGCCCTCCTCGACGCGGCCATGCACGTGGCACTGATCGACGACGGTTCGAGCACCGACGAGTCCACGGTCCTGCCCTTCTCCTGGAACGACGTCACCCTGCACGCCGCCGGCGCGGCCACGCTCCGGGTGGCCATCACACCGTCGGGCCCGAACACGGTGACCGTCACCGTGGCCGACGCCGGCGGCGCGCCCGTCCTGACGGTCGGCTCGCTGATCTCCCGTCCGGTCTCCCAGGAGCAGTTGGACGGCGGACCGCAGCAGTCGCTGTACGAGATCGGGTGGCACCCCCTGCCGGGCACGGCCGACACCGAGGCCACTCACCGGCTGTGGGAGGAGATCACCGGCGACGAACCGGTGACCGGCGCGGTCGTCTACCGCGTCCCGCGGACGGACGGCCCGGTTCCCGAGGCCGTACGCGCCGCCGGGAACCAGACTCTGACGGTCATTCAGCAGTGGCTGGCCGACGAGCGGTTCGCCGACTCCGCCCTCGTCGTCGTCACCCAGGGCGGTGTGGCCGCGGAGCCCGGTGAGCGCGCGGACCTGGCGCAGGCACCGGTGTGGGGCCTGGTGCGCGCGGCGCAGGCCGAGAACCCCGGCCGCGTCCAGATCACCGACATCACCGACAGCACCGACACCGCCGACGGCCTCGCCGCGGTCATCGCCTCCGGGGAGCCGGAGAGCGCGGTACGCGAGGGCAAGGTCCGCATCCCGCGCCTGGTCCCGGTGACCGCTCCGGTCGACGGAACGCCTCCAGTCGACCCCGAGGGCACCGTGCTGATCACCGGCGGCACGGGGGGCATCGGCGCCCACCTGGCCCGCCACCTGGTCACCGAGCACGGCGTACGCCACCTGCTGCTGACCAGCCGGCGCGGCCCGGCCGCCGAAGGCGCCGCCGAACTCGCCGCTGAGCTGGGCGGGTTGGGCGCGGAGGTGGAGATCTCGGCGTGTGACGTCGCCGACCGCGACGCCCTCGCCGAGCTGCTGTCCGGCATCGACCCCGCCCATCCCCTCACCGGCGTGGTGCACGCGGCCGGGGCCGGCGACAACGGCCTGATCCCCACCATGACCCCCGACCGCCTGGACGCCGTCCTCGCCCCCAAGGCGGACGCGGCCTGGCACCTGCACGAACTCACCGCCGACCAGCCGCTGACCCTGTTCGCCCTCATCTCCTCGGCGGGCGGCCTCACCCTCGCCGCGGGCCAGGCCAACTACGCCGCGGCCAACACCTTCCTCGACGCCCTCGCCGCCCACCGGCACGCCGAGGACCGGCCCGCCCGGTCCCTCGCCTACGGCCTGTGGATGGGCACCGGCATGGGCCAGTACATCTCCGACACCGACGTCAAACGGATGCGGCGCCAGGGCCTGCCGCCGCTCACGGCCGAGGAGGCCCTCGCCCTGTTCGACGCGGCCCTCACCTCCGGCCGCCCCGCCACCGTCCCGCTGCACATCGACCGCGCGGCGCTCAAGGCCCGTACGGACGAGGTCGCCGCCCTCCTGCGGCCCGCGACCGCGCAGCGCCGCACGGTCCGGCGGAGCGCGCAGGGCGCGGCGGCCGACAGCTCCGCCCTCGCCGCCCGGCTGGCGGGGCTCACCGCCGACGAGCGCGCAGACGCCCTGCTGGAGCTGGCCCGGGAGAACGTCGCCGCCGTCCTCGGGCACGCCTCGGCCGACGCCGTCGAGCCCGACCGGGCCTTCCAGGAGCTGGGCTTCGACTCCCTCAGCGCCGTCGAACTGCGCAACCAGCTCGCCGCCCGCACCGGCCTCAGGCTGCCCGCGACGCTCGTCTTCGACTACCCGAACGCCCGCGCCGTCGCCGACTATCTCGGCGAGAGCCTCGCCGGGACGACCGCCGCCGCGGCCGTCACCGGCTCGGTCCGCGGCACCTCGGACGACGACGACCCGATCGCGATCGTCGCCATGAGCTGCCGTCTGCCCGGCGGCGTCACCTCACCCGAGGACCTCTGGGACCTGCTCCTCGAGGGCCGGGACGCGGTGTCCGTCTTCCCGTCGGACCGCGGCTGGGACCCGGGCGTGTACGACCCCGAGCCGGGCACCCCCGGCAAGACGTACGCGAACGAGGGCGGATTCCTCTACGACGCCGGCGACTTCGACCCCGGCTTCTTCGGCATCGGCCCCAACGAGGCGCTCGTCATGGACCCGCAGCAGCGCCAGCTGCTCGAAGTGTCCTGGGAGGCCCTGGAACGGGCCGGGATCGACCCGCGCTCCCTCAAGGGCAGCCGGACCGGTGTCTTCGCCGGCGTGATGTACCACGACTACGGCCAGGGCACCGAGGCCGCCGCCACCACCGGCGGCAGTCTGATCTCCGGCCGTGTCTCGTACACCCTGGGTCTGGAAGGCCCGTCGATGACCGTGGACACGGCCTGCTCCTCCTCCCTGGTCTCCCTCCACCTCGCGATCCAGTCGCTCCGTTCGGGCGAGTCCACGCTCGCGCTGGTCGGCGGCGTCGCGGTGATGGCGAGCCCCGACATGTTCATCGAGTTCAGCCGCCAGCGGGGCCTGGCCGCCGACGGCCGCTGCAAGTCCTTCGCGGGCGCGGCCGACGGCGCCGCCTGGTCGGAGGGCGTGGGCGTCGTGGTGGTCGAGCGGCTCTCCGACGCCCGCCGCAACGGCCACCAGGTCCTCGCCCTCGTCAGGAGCTCCGCGGTCAACCAGGACGGCGCGAGCAACGGCCTGACCGCCCCCAACGGCCCCTCCCAGCAGCGCGTCATCCAGAGCGCCCTCGCCGCCGCGGGCCTGACCACCGCCGACGTCGACGCGGTCGAGGCCCACGGCACCGGCACCAAGCTCGGCGATCCGATCGAGGCGCAGGCGGTGCTGGCGACGTACGGGCAGGACCGCGACGACGACAAGCCGCTGTGGCTCGGCTCCCTGAAGTCCAACATCGCCCACACCCAGGCCGCCGCCGGCGTCAGCGGCGTCATCAAGATGGTCCTCGCCCTGCGCAACGAGGTGCTGCCGAAGACGCTGCACGTGGACGAGCCGACCCCGCACGTCGACTGGGAGGAGGGCAACGTCCGGCTCCTGACGGAGGCGGTGGAGTGGCCCGGCGGGGAGCGTCCGCGCCGCGCGGGTGTGTCGTCCTTCGGTCTGAGCGGTACGAACGCCCACGTCATCCTGGAGGAGGCGCCCGCCGGGGAGCCGGTGGCGGCCGAGGAGCATGCCGAACTGCCCTTGGTCCCGGTGGTGGTGACGGCCCGTACGCCGCAGGCCCTCGCCGAGCAGGCGGCACGGCTGCGCGCTCTGGTGGAGGCCGACGAGGAGCTGTCGCTGACGGACCTCGCGTTCTCGACGGTGACCAGTCGCACGCTGCACGAGCAGCGGGCGGTGGTGGTCGCTGAGTCGCGGGAGGAGCTGCGGGAGGGGCTTTCGGCTCCGGCGGTCAGTGGCGGCCGGGTGGACGGGAAGACGGCGTTCCTGTTCACCGGTCAGGGTGCGCAGCGATTGGGCATGGGGCGTGAACTGCACGTCGTGTTCCCGGTGTTCGCCGCCGCGCTGGACGAGGTCGTGGCGGCCGTGGATGCCTTCCTGGAGCGGCCGTTGTACGAGGTGATCTGGGGTGAGGACGAGGAGCTGCTGAACAGCACCGCGTACACCCAGCCGGCGCTGTTCGCGGTGGAGACTGCCCTGTTCCGGCTGGTGGAGTCCTGGGGCATCCGCCCCGACTACCTCGCCGGGCACTCCATCGGCGAGATCACCGCGGCCCACGTCTCCGGAGCCATCTCCCTGGAGGACGCCGCCCGCCTGGTCACCGCACGCGGACGCCTGATGCAGGCCCTCCCCGCGGGCGGAGCCATGGCCGCCATCCAGGCGACCGAGGACGAAATCCTCCCCCTCGTCTCCGAGACCGTCGGCATCGCGGCGATCAACAGCCCCCAGTCCGTGGTGGTGTCGGGTGTCGAGGCCGATGTCGAGGCGGTCGTCGCCGACTTCGCGTCACGTGGCCGCAAGACCACCCGTCTCCGTGTCTCCCACGCCTTCCACTCCCCGCTCATGGACCCGGCCCTCGCCGAGTTCCACCTGGTCGCCGAGAACATCACCGTCGCCGCCCCGCGCATCCCGGTGGTCGCGGGCGTCCACGGCGAGGTGACCGAGGACTGGGGCACCCCGGACTACTGGACCCGCCACCTGCGCGAAGCCGTCCGCTTCGCCGACACCGTCACCCACCTCAACGAACGCGGAGTCACCCGCTTCCTGGAGCTGGGCCCGGACGCCGTCCTGTCCGCGCTCACCCGGGCCACCGTCGACGACACCGTGGTCGAAGCGGCCGTACGCAAGAACCGCCCCGAGGCCCGCACCCTCCTGACCGCCGTCTCACGCCTGTTCACCGCGGGCGTCCGGGTGAACTGGACGGCGTTCTACGAGGGCACCGGCGCCCGGCGCGTCGACCTGCCCACCTACGCCTTCCAGCACCAGCGGTACTGGATGGAGGCCACGGCGGTCACCGACGTCGCCCACCACGGCCAGACCTCGATCGGCCACCCGCTGCTCGGCGCGTCCGTCGCCCTGGCCGGTTCCGACGAGGTGGTCCTCACCGGGCGGCTGGCCGCGGCCACGCACGGCTGGGTGGCGGACCACGACGTCCTGGGGACCGTGCTGCTGCCGGGCACCGGCTTCGTCGAACTCGCCCTGCGGGCGGGGGAGCAGGCCGACTGCACCACCCTGGAGGAACTCACCCTCCAGGCGCCGCTGGTGCTGCCCGCGGACGGCGGCGTCGCCCTCCAGGTCGCGCTCGGCGCGCCCGATGACGAGGGCCGACGGGCCGTCCGCATCCACTCGCGGCACGAGCACGCCACCGCGGACAGCCCGTGGCTGCTGCACGCCGAGGGCTTCCTCGGCACCGGCGCGCCCGCTCCCGCCGCGGGCCTCACGGCCTGGCCCCCGGCCGGCGCCGTCCAGGCGGACGTGACGGACACCTACGAGGTCCTCCAGGAGCGCGGCTACCACTACGGCCCGGTCTTCCAGGGCCTGAAGGCCGCCTGGACGGCCGGCGACGACATCTACGCCGAGATCGAGCTGCCGGAGAAGGCCCATGGCGACGCCGAGGACTTCGGCATCCACCCGGCCCTGCTCGACGCGACCATGCACGCCCTCGGCATCGGCGGCTCCGCCGACGACGACGGCGAGGACGGCGCCCGGCCGCTGCTGCCCTTCCACTGGGAGGACGTGGCCCTGCACGCGGTCGGCGCCACCGCCCTGCGCGTGCGCATCGCCTGGACCGGCGAGAACACCATGTCCCTGGAGGCCTCCGACACGACCGGCGCCCCCGTGCTGTCCGTGCGCAGCCTGACCTTCCGCCCGGTGTCGCAGGAGCAGTTGGAGGGCGGCCGGCCGGACTCCCTGCACGAGATCGCCTGGCGGCCCCTGCCCGGCGCGGCGGCCGCCGGGACCGCCGCCTACCGGCTGTGGGAGGACGTGACCGGTGACCAGCCGGTCTCCGGTGCGGTCGTCCACCGCGTCCCGCGGACCGACGGGCCGGTCCCGGAGGCCGTACGCGCCACCACCGGCGGCACCCTCGCCGTCATCCAGCAGTGGCTCACCGACGAACGCTTCACCGACTCCACCCTCGTCATCGTCACCCGGTCCGGTGTGGCCGTCGACGACGACGAGAGCATCGACCTCGCCCAGGCCCCCGTCTGGGGCCTGGTCCGCGCCGCCCAGGCCGAGAACCCCGGCCGCATCCAGATCACCGACACCGCCGGCACCGGCGACGGCCTCGACGGTCTCGACGGCCTCGACGCGGTGATCGCCTCCGGCGAGCCCGAGAGCGCCCTGCGCGCGGGCAGCGTCCGCATCCCCCGCCTGGCCCCGGTCACCACCGCCACCCTCACCGACAGCCCCGCCCTCGCCCCCGAGGGCACCGTCCTGATCACCGGTGGCACGGGTGGCATCGGCGCCCACCTGGCCCGCCACCTCGTCACCGAACACGGCGTACGCCACCTGCTCCTCACCAGCCGCCGCGGCCCGGCCGCCGAAGGCGCGGCCGAGCTCACCGCCGAACTCGGCGAGCTAGGCGCCCGGGTCACCGTCGCCGCCTGCGACGTCTCCGACCGCGACGCCCTCGCCGAGCTCCTGGCCGGCATCCCTCCCACCCACCCCCTCACCGGCGTGGTCCACGCGGCGGGGACGGGCGACAACGGCCTGATCCCCACCATGACCCCCGACCGCCTGGACGCCGTCCTCGCCCCCAAGGCGGACGCGGCCTGGCACCTGCACGAACTCACCACCGACACCCCCCTCGCCCTGTTCACCCTCATCTCCTCCGCCGGCGGCCTCACCCTCGCCGCCGGACAGGCCAACTACGCCGCCGCCAACACCTTCCTCGACGCCCTCGCCACCCACCGCGACACCCACGGCCGGCCCGCGCAGTCCCTGGCGTACGGCCTGTGGCTGGGCACGGGCCTGGGCCAGTACCTCTCCGACACCGACGTCAAGCGCATGGAGCGCCAGGGCCTGCCGCCGCTCACGGCCGAGGAGGCCCTCGCCCTGTTCGACGCGGCCCTCACCTCCGGCCGCCCCGCCACCGTCCCGCTGCACATCAACCGCACGGCCCTCCAGTCGCGGACGGCCGGGAAACTGGCCGCCCTGCTGCGGCCCGTCACCGCCCAGCGGCGTACGGCAGGGGCCAAGGCCGTCGATGCGGAGCTCATCTGGCCGCGGATCACCCAGGCCTCCCGCGGCGAGCAGGAGGCGGCGCTGCGGGAGCTGGTGCAGAAGCGGGCCGCGGCCATCCTCGGGTACGCGGACCCGGCGGAGATCGACGTCGAGCGCGGGTTCCTGGCGTCCGGCTTCGACTCGCTCAGCGCGATGGAGCTGCGCAACGTCCTGATGCAGGACACCGGGCTCAAGCTGCCGCCGCTGGTGGTGTTCGACAGCGAGACCCCGGCCCGGCTGGCCGCGCTGCTCCTGGACGAGTACGCCGTGCAGGCACCGGCCGCCGACACACCCGAGGCCGAGGCCGCCGCCGAACGGGCGGAGGCCGTACGGCCCGCGCGGGCCGCGGGGGAGACCCTGCGCGACCTCTTCCACGACGCGGTGTTCGGCGGCCGCGCCGACAAGGGCTTCGACCTGCTGAGCGCCGCGGCCGCGGTCCGGCCCGCCTTCACCGACGCCACCGAACTGGACGGCGTACCGCAGGCCACCCGGCTCGCCGACGGACCCGACGGCCCGCACCTGGTCTTCGTCAACACCCCGATGGCCACCGGCGGTTCCTACCAGCACGCCCGGATCGTGTCCCAGTTGCGCGGCCGGCGCCGGGTGTCGGCCCTGCCCGTCCTGGGCTTCGACGCCGGCGAGCAGCTCCCGGCGACGCCCGAGGCCGCCGTGCAGGGACTGGCCCGTACGGTGCTGGAGGCGACCGGCGGCGAGCCGTTCGTACTGATCGGCTACTCCTCCGGCGGCACCCTCGCCTACGCCACCGCCGCGCACCTGGAGCACGCGCACGGCGTCCGCCCGCACGGCGTGGTCCTGCTCGACACCTACACCGTGCACGACGGGGCGAGCGAGGGCGTGCCCATGGACGCCCTGGCCCAGGGCCTGTTCGACAAGGAAGCGGTGTTCGGGGAGTTCGACACCACGCGGCTGTCCGCCATGGGCCGCTGGGTGGAGCTCGTGCCGGACCTGCCGGTCGCGCCGGTGTCGGCGCCGGTGCTGTTCGTGCAGTGCACGCAGTCCTTCGTACCGGACGGCGACGACCCCTCGCCGCAGCTCACCACCGGCCGGGCCGAGCCCTGGGAGCCCGAGCACACCCTGTGCCCGATTCCCGCGAACCACTTCACGCTCGTCGAGGAACGCGCCGACGTCACCGCCCGGGCCATCGAGGAGTGGCTCGCCACCGAGGCCCTCGACGCGACCGAGACGCTCGCCGCTTCGCGGGCCGCCCACCAGAACCAGGATGTGATGTGAGATGCCGGCGAAATCCAAACGACGCAAGGGCACGGTCCCGTTCGGACCGTACGAGACCTGGTACCAGGTGACGGGCGACCTCTCCTCCGGCCGCCCGGCCCTGGTCGCCGTCCACGGCGGCCCCGGCAGCACCCACGACTACCTGCGCAACCTCACCGAACTCGCCGAGCACACCGGCCCGGTCGTCCTCTACGACCAGCTCGGCAACGGCGGTTCGACCCACCTGCCCGACAAGGGACCGGACTTCTGGACCCCCGACCTGTTCGCCGACGAGCTCGCCAACCTGCTCACCCAGCTCGGCATCGACGACAACTACGTCCTGTTCGGCCAGTCGTGGGGCGGTCTGCTCGTCACCAAGTTCGCCGCGGCCAAGCCCGCCGGACTGCGCGGCCTGGTCATCGCCAACGCGCCCGCCTCCTACCCGCTGTGGCTCGAGGAGGCGGCCCGGCTGCGCGCCGAGCTGCCGCCCGGCGTCAACGAGACCCTGCTGCGCCACGAGGCGGCCGGGACCACGGACACCGAGGAGTACCACGCGGCGATGCGCCCGTTCTACGAGAAGCACGTCTGCCGCCTCAAGCCCTGGCCGCGCGACTACCTGGCCTCGTTCTACGAGGTGTACAACGACCCGACCGTCTACTACGCCATGAACGGCCCGAGCGAGTTCCACGTCGTCGGCACCCTCAAGGACTGGACCGTCACCGACCACTGCCCCGACGTCGCCGTGCCCACCCTGATCATCTCCGGCCGGTACGACGAGGCCACCCCCGCGACCGTGCAGCCCTTCCACGATCTGATTCCGGACAACCGCTGGGAGATCTTCGAGGAGTCCAGCCACCTGCCCCACCTGGAGGAGCCCGAGCTGTTCCAGAAGGTGATGAAGGAGTTCCTGGACGGCGTTTCCGCCAATCGCTGAGGCCGCGTCGAGGACAGGCCGAGCCCCTTCCGTCACAGTGGTGCCGACACCGCCGGGCCCCGCAGGGCCCGGCGGACCCGATTCGGTACAGGGGGAGCACCATGAGCACGCTGGCGGGCAGGACGGCTCTGGTCACGGGCGGTTCGCGAGGTATAGGCCGGGCGATCGCCGTACGCCTGGGCGCGGAGGGCGCCCTGGTCGCGGTGCACTACGGCAGCAACGCGGCCGCCGCCGCGGAGACCGTCGCGCGGATCGAGAAGGACGGCGGCCGGGCGTTCGCCGTCCAGGCCAAGTTCGGTGAGGACGGCGCGATCGACCAGCTGTTCGAGGGGCTGACGGCACAGCTGCCGGCGGACGGCGGTCTGGACATCCTGGTCAACAACGCGGGCATCTCCTCGTCCCGCTCCATCGGCCAGATCTCCGCCGAGGAGTGGGAGTCGCTGTTGGCGGTCAACGTCACCGCGCCCTTCTTCGTCACCCAGCGGGCCGTGCCGATGCTGAACGACGGCGGCAGGATCGTCACCATCGGCTCGGTGGCCAGCCGGTTCGCCGTCTCGACGCAGATCGGCTACAGCATCACCAAGGCGGCCCTGGAGGCGTTGACCCCGGCGCTGGCCAACGAGCTGGGCCGGCGCGGCATCACGGTGAACACGGTCGCGCCGGGCACGGTACGCACCGACATGACCGCGCACTACACCGCCATCCCCGAAGTGGTCGCCCAGCTGGAGTCGGTCGTCGCGCTCGGCCGGCTCGCCGAGCCCGAGGAGATCGCCGACGTGGTCGCCTTCCTCGCGGGCCCCCAGGCCGCCTACATCTCCGGCCGCACCCTCGACATCTCGGGCGGCACCTACCTCGGCCCGATCATCCCGGGCTGACGGCCGGGCCCCGGGCGGCGCTCATACAGTGACGCGAGTGGCCCTCTAACGGGCCTGGTTAGCCTCTCGCCATGTCTGTGGAAACCACCGAGCCGCCCGGGGCGGGCGCACCGCCCGCCAAGGAGATCCGCCGTCTGGACCGGGTGGTCATCCGGTTCGCCGGGGACTCGGGTGACGGTATGCAGCTCACGGGTGACCGGTTCACGTCGGAGACGGCGTCCTTCGGCAACGACCTGTCGACGCTGCCGAACTTCCCCGCCGAGATCCGTGCCCCCGCAGGGACCCTGCCGGGTGTGTCGTCCTTCCAGCTGCACTTCGCCGACCATGACATCCTCACCCCGGGTGACGCGCCGAACGTGCTCGTCGCGATGAACCCGGCCGCTCTGAAGGCGAACATCTCCGACCTGCCGCGCGGCGCGGAGATCATCGTCAACACCGACGAGTTCACCGACCGGGCCCTCCAGAAGGTCGGCTACGCCGGCAACCCGCTGGAGGACGGCTCGCTCGACGGCTACCACCTCCACCCGGTGCCGCTCACGACCCTCACCATCGAGGCGCTGAAGGAGTTCGGCCTGTCCCGCAAGGAGGCCGGACGCAGCAAGAACATGTTCGCGCTGGGTCTGCTGTCGTGGATGTACCACCGTCCGACGGAGGGCACGGAGAGGTTCCTGAAGTCGAAGTTCGCGAAGAAGCCGGAGATCGCGGCGGCGAACATCGCGGCGTTCCGGGCGGGCTGGAACTTCGGGGAGACGACCGAGGACTTCGCGGTCTCCTACGAGGTCACCCCCGCAAGGGAGTTCCCGCCCGGTACCTACCGCAACATCTCCGGCAACCTCGCCCTGGCCTACGGCCTGATCGCCGCCTCCCGGCAGGCGGAGCTGCCGCTGTTCCTCGGCTCGTACCCGATCACTCCGGCCTCCGACATCCTGCACGAGCTGAGCAAGCACAAGAACTTCGGTGTGCGGACCTTCCAGGCCGAGGACGAGATCGCCGGCATCGGTGCGGCGCTGGGGGCGGCCTTCGGCGGTTCGCTGGCCGTGACCACGACGTCCGGTCCCGGTGTGGCGCTGAAGTCGGAGACGATCGGCCTGGCGGTGTCGCTGGAGCTGCCGCTGCTGGTGGTGGACATCCAGCGCGGCGGGCCCTCGACCGGGCTGCCGACCAAGACCGAGCAGGCGGACCTGCTCCAGGCGATGTACGGCCGCAACGGCGAGGCCCCCGTCCCGATCGTCGCCCCCCGCACTTCGGCGGACTGCTTCGCCGCGGCGCTGGAGGCGGCGCGGATCGCGCTGACGTACCGCACGCCGGTGATGCTGCTGTCGGACGGTTACCTGGCCAACGGCTCCGAGCCGTGGCGGATCCCGGAGCTGGACGAACTCCCGGACCTGCGCGTGCGGTTCGCGTCCGGCCCGAACCACACCCTGGACGACGGCAGCGAGGTGTTCTGGCCGTACAAGCGGGACCCGAAGACCCTGGCCCGTCCCTGGGCGATCCCCGGCACCCCGGGTCTGGAGCACCGTATCGGCGGGATCGAGAAGCAGGACGGCACGGGCAACATCTCCTACGACCCGGCCAACCACGACTTCATGGTCCGCACCCGGCGGGCGAAGATCGACGGCATCGACGTCCCGGACGTGACGGTCGACGACCCGCACGGCGCACGCACTCTGGTCCTGGGCTGGGGCTCCACCTACGGGCCGATCACGGCCGCCGTCCGCCGGCTGCGCGCCGCAGGAGACCCCATCGCGCAGGCCCACCTGCGCCACCTCAACCCCTTCCCGAAGAACCTCGGGGAGGTCCTCGCCCGCTACGAGCGCGTCGTGATCCCCGAGATGAACCTCGGCCAGCTCGCCCTGCTCATCCGTGCGAAGTACCTGGTCGACGCCCACTCGTACAACCAGGTCAACGGCATGCCGTTCAAGGCGGAACAGCTCGCCACCGTGCTGAGGGAGATCACCGATGCCTCTTGAAGCCCTTTCCCTCGTGCCGAAGGCCGAGGCCAGGCAGTCGATGAGGGACTTCAGGTCCGACCAGGAGGTGCGCTGGTGCCCGGGGTGCGGGGACTACGCGATCCTGGCCGCCGTGCAGGGCTTCATGCCCGAGCTGGGCCTGGCGAAGGAGAACATCGTCTTCGTCTCTGGGATCGGCTGCTCCTCCCGCTTCCCGTACTACATGAACACCTACGGGATGCACTCCATCCACGGCCGGGCCCCCGCCATCGCCACCGGACTGGCCACCTCCCGCCGCGACCTGTCCGTGTGGGTGGTGACCGGTGACGGCGACGCGCTGTCCATCGGCGGCAACCACCTCATCCACGCCCTGCGCCGCAACGTCAACCTCAAGATCCTGCTGTTCAACAACCGGATCTACGGCCTGACCAAGGGCCAGTACTCCCCGACCTCCGAAGTCGGGAAGATCACCAAGTCGACGCCGATGGGCTCCCTCGACGCCCCCTTCAACCCGGTCTCCCTCACCCTCGGCGCGGAGGCCTCCTTCGTGGCCCGCACCGTCGACTCCGACCGCGAACACCTCACCGAGGTGCTGCGCGCGGCGGCCGCCCACCGGGGCACGGCGCTGGTGGAGATCTACCAGAACTGCAGCATCTTCAACGACGGCGCCTTCACGCCCCTCAAAGACAAGCAGCAGGCCCAGGAGGCGGTCATCCGCCTGGAGCACGGCCGGCCCGTCCGCTTCGGCCCGGACGGCACACGCGGCGTGGTCCGCGCCCCCCGGACCGGTGACCTGGAGATCGTCACCGTGACCCCCGAGAACGAGGCCGAAGTCCTGGTCCACGACGCCCACGCCGCCTCCCCGACCACCGCCTTCGCACTGTCCCGGCTGGCCGACTCGGAGACCCTGCACCACACCCCCATCGGCGTCTTCCGCGACATCGACCGCCCCGTCTACGACACCCTGATGGCCGACCAGCTCGACACGGCCGTCGAGCGGCAGGGCAAGGGCGACCTGGCCGCCCTGATGACCGGCGGCGACACCTGGACCGTCGGCTGACGCGGGCCCCGGCTCAGACGGACGTCCCGGCGCGCTCCGGCTCACCGGCCGGCGGCTGCTCGTGGGCCGGCTCCTTCAGCCGCTTGCCGAGCAGCACGAACAGCAGGACCAGCCCGACCGTCAACAGGATGTGGCCGATCCCGGCCACCGCGGGCACGACCTCCGGCACGTCGTCACCGAGCACGGTGAGGCAGCCGTGCACGCCCATCATGCCCACGGTGACCGCGATGCCCGCGTTGTAGAACCAGAAGAAGTACGTGAAGAGCTTCGTCCCGGACAGCTGGAACTGCTTGTCGAGCGCCAGGACGATCAGGAAGCCCAGCATGCCCAGCGCCAGCAGATGTGTGTGCATCAGCGCGAGCTGGGTGTCGCCGGTGAAGTCCTCGGCCTTGGTGAACTCCCGGTAGAAGAGTCCGGAGACCACTCCCACGATCATGTAGACGTGCGCGGCGTAGTACGACTTCCGCATGCTGGTGCCTGCTCCCCCGTGTCGATTGCCGTGTCGGCGGCGCTCATTCAAGCACCGGCGGATCCGGTTCGGCGACGGTTTTCAGCGATGACGGTCGCGGCAGTCGGGGGACAACGTGGCAGTCCAGACCACAGTCCATGAATGCCCGCTCTGACGGCGACACAGCTCGCACACCTGGCTCAGCAAGGAGGGGGAAGACCGTCAGCCGCTGGTCTGCACGAGGGTGAGGTGGAGGGCGAAGACGCCGAGGGCTTCCTTCTCGGGCGGGGGCGGTCCCACGCAACGCCGCCGGGCGCACCCTCAAATATGGACGGCCCAGTGGCATCACTTCACATCGGGATTGATCTCTGAATCACCGCAGTGGTGACTCGACCCAGGGGGCAAATTAGCGGCCACGGCGCGTGAACCCGAGCGTTTCCCCGGCGCCGACCGGGGGGGCGCTGTCATGACACCCGAACCGATCCCGCGCCGAGCGCTACGACCCCCCGCGCAAGGACTGCCGTGGTGGCGTACTCGTCTACCGAGGACGACCCGGCGCCCGACCCCCGAGCCGGCCTCATAAGCCGCTCACTGCGTGGGCTCGCGGTTGTAGAGCTTCTTGGCCCACAGGTAGCCGCCCGGGGCGATCAGGGCGCACCAGCCGATGGCGAGAATCGCGTTGTTGCCGATCGGGGTGCCCATCAGCAGCCCGCGCAGGGTCTCGATGAACGGGGTGAACGGCTGGTAGTCGGCGAACCATTGAAGCCCGGCGGGCATCGAGTCGGTGGGGACGAATCCGCTGCCCATCATCGGCAGGATCATCAGTGGCGTCAGCATGTTGCTCGCCGCTGCGACGCTCTTGGCCATGATGGCCAGCGCGACCGACAGCCAGGTGAGCGCGAAGATGATCAGCACGAGCACGCCGATCACGCCGAGCCATTCACCGAAGTCCGCGGTGGGCTCGAAGCCCACCAGCAGTGCGACGCCGGTGACGATGGCCATGCTCAGCAGGGTCTGGGTCAGGCTGCCCAGCACGTGGCCGGTGAGCACCGAGACCCGGGCGATGGCCATGGTGCGGAACCGGGCGACGATGCCCTCGGTCATGTCGAGGGCCACCGAGATCGCGGTGCCCTGCGCCGCGGTGGCCGCGGTCATCAGGATGACGCCGGGGACGACGTAGTTCACGTAGGTGTCCCGGCCGCCCGACGGCCCGCCGAGGCCGCTGCCGAGGATGCCGCCGAGGACGTAGACGAACAGCAGCAGGAAGACCACCGGGACCCCGGCGGCGGTGAGGGTGAGCGTCGGGTAGCGCAGCATGTGCCGCAACTGGCGGCGCAGCATGGTCACCGAATCGGTGAAGGCGTGGGTGGCGGTGCTCATCGGACGGGCTCCTGTTCCGCGACGGGGTTGCCTGTCAGCGCAAAGAAGACATCGTCGAGATCCGGGGTGTGGACCTGGAGTTCGTCCACGGTGAGCGAGGCGCGGTCGAGCCAGTCCAGCAGTGCGCGTAACGACCGGACGTCGCCCTGGCTGGAGACCTGCAGAGTGAGTGCCTCATCGTTGCGGGACACCACGTCCAGGTTCTGGGCCGCGTAGTCGTGGCCGCGTGCGTCGGCGAACCGCAGGGTGATGTGGCCGCCGCCGACCTGCCGCTTGAGCTCCTCTGCCGTGCCCTGGGCGACGATCTTTCCCTGGTGCAGCACCGCGATCCGGTCGGCGAGCTGGTCGGCCTCGTCGAGGTACTGGGTGGTGAGGAAGATCGTGACGCCTTCGTCGGTCACCAGACGGCGGATGATTTCCCACATGGTCCGCCTGCTGCGCGGGTCCAGACCGGTGGTCGGCTCGTCGAGGAAGATCACTCGGGGTCGGCCGACGAGCGTCATCGCGAGGTCCAGGCGGCGGCGCATCCCGCCGGAGTACGTCACCGCGGGCTTGCGGGCCGCGTCCACCAGGTCGAACCGCGCCAGCAGGTCGGTGGCGCACTGCCGCCGTTCCCGGCGGGGCAGGTGGTGCAGGTCGGCCATCAGAAGCAGGTTCTCCTCGCCGGTAAGAAAGCCGTCAACCGCGGAGAACTGGCCGGTGACACCGATCGCGGCACGGACCGCGTCCGGATCCCGGACCACGTCGTGGCCGGCGACCCGGATGTCGCCGGCGTCAGCGCGGATCAGCGTGGACAGGATCTGCACCATGGTGGTCTTGCCTGCGCCGTTCGGGCCGAGTAGCGCGAAGACCGATCCTGCGGGGATATCGAGGTCGATGCCGCTCAGCACCACATGGTCGCCGTACGCCTTGCGTACCGCGGTCGCCGAGAGGGTGGGGGGACCGAGGGTGGTGGTCATGGGTTTCGCTTCCGTCGATGAGCTTTCAGCCAGCCTTCATGACTCAGTAATACTTGCGTTGCATGCATTGATGCGTCAATCGCATTCACGTGAAGCAACGACATAAGCGCAGGTAACAAAGGTTAATCGTTGCATGACGGGTGCCAGGTAATGCAACGGGAGGGGCGTTGCATTAAGCTCGTTCGGACGTCGAACAGTGGAGGACGCCCGATGCCCGGCGACCGACTCACGCTTCAGGACCGGCAGCAGATCGCCGCGGGGCTGCGCGAGAAGCTGACCTACGCCGCCATCGGCCGCCGCATCGGGCGGCCGACTTCGACCGTCACCCGCGAGGTGATGCGCAATGGCGGGCCGCGCGGCTACCACGCCGAGGCGGCGCACCAAGTGGGCGCAGGGCACGCGCGTCAGCGCAGGACCCCCGCGCCGGCGACCTCACCGGGAAGGGCCGGCCTCGGCGGGCGCGATCCGCGGATCGTGGACGAGGTGGGCGCGCAGAGCGTGGAGCTGATGATTCAGGCCGGGCTCCCGCAGATGATGGCCAGGGTGCTCGCCGCGCTGTTCACCACCGACAGCGGCAGCCTCACCTCTGCGGACCTCGTGCGACGCCTGCGGGTCAGTCCCGCCTCCGTCTCCAAGGCCATCGGCTACTTGGAGAACCAGGCACTCATCAAGCGCGAGCGCGACCCCCGCAGCCGCGCCGAGCGCTACGTCATCGAAGACGACGCGGTGTTCACATCCATCATGGCCGGCGCGCGCAACCAGACCCGGATCGCCGAAGCCTGCGCGGCCGCAGCCCGGAAGCTTGGCGTCACCACCCCTGCCGGTGCCCGACTGGAGAACACGGGCCAGTTCCTCCGCCACGTCATCGACGACCTGGTCCGCTCGGCCGAGCACTGGCACAAGGTCTACTCCACCCGCCCTCGACAGGCGTCCGAAACCGACTGAGCGGGTCACGTTGGCCGCAGGTCTCGCCGCATCGCTTCCGTCACGATGTCCACCGTCACGATTGACGGCCCTGTTCTCTTGTAGCTCCGGCCAGGTGGCGCCAAGCGCTGCGTGATTCCCAGGGCTGAGATCCCCCGAGGGGTCGACATCCCGACAGTTGCCCAACCGCATTCGATCCGCAGGGGTCGCGTTTCATAGGCGGCCGCTCGTGAAACAGGTGGTCACTCGGCGGCCCACCTGCGGCGATCATGTTTCACGAGTTGTTGCAAACGGTTGGACGCCTGAAACGCCCTCATAAAACGATCCGGGGCCGTGAGCGACGACTTCAAGCGCGTGGAATCGCATGACTGCCCAATGTCCACCTGCGCCGTCCCCGCGGGCTCCCCGTGCCGGACCGGCAAGGGCAAAGTGGCCATCCAGTACCACACCGCCCGCTTCCGCCTCGTGCCCCAACTCGCCAAGGCACTCAGCGCGCCGACCCCCGCCGTACGCAAGCCGGGGTCGGTCTGGGCCGAGCTGCCCCGGCCGGTGAGCGCCGGCGCCAACCGGTCAGGCAGGTCCGCCTTGGCTACGCCCGCGCCTCGACCGCCCGGCAGTCCCTCGACGCACAGCTCGACTCCCTCGCCGAGGCCGGGGTGACGCGCGTCTTCTCGGAGAAGATTTCCACTCGCGCCACCAAGCGCCCCGAGCAGTAACGCCAAGCCGTTGATCACGGTCCGGCTGTACTGGTGAGGGCGTTGACGCGGTTCTCGTACTCGCAGCGGGCCTTGCACTGTGCCGGGACCATCGGGGCAGCCTGGGCGCCGTCGAGCGGTGGGCAGCGGGCGAGAGTCTCCGCCCAGGACCGGACCGTCCTCGCCGTCGGCCTGCTGGTACCTCACCACCCCCCGGAGCGGCCACCCGGCGGCTTCCTCGCCGACCAGGGCGGTGATGGCCTCGATGTCGTCGGCGAGCTTCGCCCACACCTCGGTCCGCTGCTCGGTGGCCTGCGTAGCGCGCCAGAAGTCGCCTGATCGACTCCGTCGAACTGCCCGATCCCCCATGACTCCCCAGCCACAGAACAGGACCTCAGGCGGCCGGTACGTCAACGACGTGCGTGCGGAGGCCTCGCTCAGGCCCCCTCACCGTCACCACGCTTACTGATCATTTCCGTCGACGGGACCAGCCACCCGAGACGCAGAACCGCTGCTGCTGTCCACGACCTGCTGATGCCCACAGCTCGCACGCGAAGCCAGGCGCGCCACAGACTCATGACCCGGCCTGCTGATGTGAGTGCTGCGGGCTTGACAACGGTATAAGAGGACGCCGAACAGGCATCGCTTTGACCTGCGAAAACGCCTCGGTCCGACCGATCTCTGCATCGGGTGACCCGATCCTGGCCTCGGTTTACCCGATGCTGGGATCGCCTCGACCCGACTTCCAGAGCGGTTGCACCTGATCTGAGGATCGACAGCACCCGATCCTCAGATCGCCCTGCATGAACGAAAAGTACATGTTGCTTGGGTGCCCGGGCCTGCCGGTAGCCCTTGGACGGCGGAGCCCTGCGTCGATGCGACACGACCGAGAGCGCGGAATGCATTGACCAAACGAGCATGTACGTTAGGTTCATCTCAACCGATCTCCCGGTCGGCTCGCATGGTCAGATCAGCAATGCCCGTGGTTCGGAGGAACGTTGGCAGCAGCACGGCCAGTGCGGCGCGTGGTGGATGAGTTCGGCAATGACGTCCCCACCGCGGCATATGCCTACAGCGGCTGGCACGCCACCGTGGACAAGGAGAGGGTGCGCGCCATCACGCGCAAGTCGTCCGGGTTCACGCCAGCCGAGAAGTTCATGGTCCTGTGGTTCATCGGTGCCTCACCGCCCGGCATGGAACCCGTTCACCGCACGGGCAAGGACATTGCTGACGAGGTCGGGATGACGCCGGATGCGCTCGGGCGGATCATCAAGAAACTGGCCAGACACCGGTTGATCATTGAGACTGGGAAGCTGGGCCGCATCAAGCTGTACAGGATCAGTCCGTACATCGCTTTCCACGGATCTGGTCTTGAACAGAGGGAAGCGGTGAAGGGCTGGAACCCGCCGGACATCCCAGGATGGACGGCGCCGGGTCCACGTGATTGGGAGGGCCAGTGAAGGCTGCCGACGGCGAGTACTACCGGGCCGTGCTGCGGCGTACCGCGGGCCTGTCACCGAGCCAGCGTCTGATCGTCCTGCTGTACGCCATGATGCCGACGGACCGGGCCGGAGCTGTCCGGATGACCGGCCAGGAACTCGCAGCCGAGGTCGACATGACTCCTACCGTCTTCTCCCGGATGCGGCGGCAACTGGTTGAGGCCGGCTGGCTGGAGCAGTCGGACCGTTTCTCCAACATCGTGTACTTCCGCCTTACCTCGCGGGCCACGGGAGAAGAGAACGTCGTCTCCATGCGCCGCGTCATGTGAGTTTGGGCGCCTGAGAGCGCCCAAGCTCAGCATGTACCTGTCGTTCATGTGGAACGACTCCTCGAACGGTATGCCTGAACTCGTGTGCGGCAACGGCGGCCTCTCCCAGCCGGTGAGGAGGGCGTAGCCGGGGCCGGCTGCTGCCGGTTTTCAGGCGAGGACAGCCGCGGCACGCGCCCCCTCGACCAGAGCCGCCGGGAGTTCGGCGCGGCCCTGGACGCGCAGCTTGCGGTAGATCCGGGTCAGGCGCTGTTCGACGGTGCTCACCGACAGCAGCAGGGCCGTCGCGATCTGCCGGTTGGTCAGTCCCCGGGCGGCCAGCGCCGCCACGCGCTGCTCGGGACCGTTCAGCGGCTCCCGCTCCACGATCCGCGCCGCGGAGTCGGGCCACACCGAGATCTCCGTCAGCCGCAGCTCCACGCCGGTCCGTGAGGCGGCGTCCGGGCAGACGTCATGGGCGAGTTCGAGGATCCGCTCGGCCTCGTCCGGCCGGCGCTGCGCCAGCAGCTCCTCGGCGAGATCCCGCAGCACCTCCAGATCGCCCGGCCGGGCGGGGCGCCGTACCCCGTCCGCGATCGGCGCGAGGAAGTGACCGGCCACCACGGAAGCCGTGGCGCCGGTCTCGCGCAGCGCCAGCGCGGCACGCCGGTGCAGACCCGCGCGGGTACGCGGGGGAGTGCGCGTCAGTACGACGTCCCGGACCACCGGGTGCCGGAAGCGCAGCCCGTCGAGCAGCCCGCAGGAGCGCAGCGCGGCGAGTCCCGGCACCTCGGCGCCGGCGCCCACCAGCCGGGCGAGGACCGGCTCGGCCGCGCGCTCACCCAGGATCGCCACCGCGCGGGCCGACGCGACGGCGGCCGGTCCGCTGCGGGCCAGACAGGTGGCGACGGCCGCGGCGAACGGCCCGTCGGGCGCCACCGCGACCGCCCCCGCCGGATCCGCCGTGGAGCCCGCCGCCTGCCACTCCTCGGTCAGGGCCCGCAACAGCAGCGGGTTGCCCCCGCTGATGCGGTACAACTCGGAGACCGCGCCCCGCGAACGGCCCGCGACCGCGTCGGCCGTCTCCTGGAGCGACAGCGGGCCCAGCGTGATCCGCCGGACGTGCGGCCGGCCCGTCAACTCGGTGACGAACGCCGCGTCGTCGCCCGCGGCCTGCGCGGAGACGGCGACGACCAGCAGCACCGGGGCGGGCCGGGCGTGCTGGGCGAGGTGGCGCAGGTAAGGCAAGGACAGCGGATCGGCGTGCTGTACGTCGTCCACGCAGAGCACCACCGGCCCGCCCGCGGCGAGGGCGCACAGCTGCGCGCAGAACTCCGCCCCGGCCTCCTCGCGCCTCGGCAACGCGAACAGGGGCGCGGTTCCCGCGAGTTGCCGCAGCACGCCGAGCGGCGCCCGTCGGCCGTCCTCGGTGGCGGCGGCGGTGAGCACCAGCGCCCCCACGGCAGCGGCCCGCTCCGCCACGGCCGCCAGGAGATGGCTCTTGCCGCAGCCTGCCGCCCCCTCGATCACCACCACCCGGGACCGTCCCACCGCGCAGGTGGCGAGGACCGTCTCCAGAGCACCGGCCACCGATGTCCTGTCCGCCGCCTCCGTCATGAGCCGCCCCTTCACCGCAGTCGCCGAACGTCCGCCCATCCGGGACAGGATCCGGGGAGCGCCTCTAGACCGGGTCGAGAGCCGACGGAGATGCCCCCGACCGGCCCCGCCCGAAAACGCCGAAGCCCCCGCGGCGGCCTCGAAGGCCGGCGGGGGCGTCTCGGTGGGGCGTCTCGGTGGGGCGTACGTCAGACAGCGGCGACGGTGGGCCAGCCGATGTCGTCGGTGGACTTGGCGGAGGCGGTGGTGACGGTGGGCCAGCCGATGTCGTCGGTGGACTTGGCGGAGACGGTGGTGAAC
>NZ_JBSGZV010000016.1:204142-209605 GCF_053611185.1 Streptomyces sp. NPDC054834
GCGGTGGGCCAGCCGATGTCGTCGGTGGACTTGGCGGAGGCGGTGGTGGCGGTGGGCCAGCCGATGTCGTCGGTGGACTTGGCGGAGGCGGTGGTGACGGTGGGCCAGCCGATGTCGTCGGTGGACTTGGCGGAGACGGTGGTGACGGTGGGCCAGCCGATGTCGTCCGTGCCCTCGGCCGAGGCGGTGACGGCGGTGGCGGTCGGCCAGCCGATGGAGTCCGAGGCGGTGACCGACTTCGCCGTCGTGGGCCAGCCGATGGCCTGCGTGGCGGCGCTGCCGACACCGGCGGTGGCGAAGGCGGTGGCGGCGACGGCGGCGGCGGTGGCGGCGATCCGGGCGGCGATGCGGTTCATGGCTGGCTCCTCGGTGACAACTTCGTGTTCGTTGCTTGGCAACCTCTTGCCTAGAAGGTTGGCAACGAACTCTCGTGGCTCACTGGGGAACTGATGGAGATACGCTCGACATGGGCGTCAGAAGCGCCTCAGAACGCTGGACAGCCCGCCGGGACGGTCCCGGAACGGCTCCGGTGAAGGGGCTCTGACCTGCAAAGACAAGCTCTCGTGGCATAAGTCGAGCCCCTCTGGCAAAACTTGGCAACTCCTCGGAAAGGAAGCCAGGGCGAGCGGGAATCATTTGCCAAGAACCGGCCGCACCTTGCCCAGCATCAGCGCGAGGAACCGGTCCGGGTGCCGGAAGGCCGCGAAGTGACTGGCGTCCTCGATCAGGGCGAAGTCCTTGACCGGCGCCGTGACGTCCTCGAAGAAGCGCCGGGCCGGCTCCGGCGGGGTGAGGGCGTCGCGGTCACCCTGGAAGAGGAAGAACGGCAGCCGGAACTCGGTGCCGTCGGCCCGCTCGTCGACCGTCATGGCCTGCGGGCCCAGCTGCTCGGTGAAACTCATGCCCTTCAGGTAGGTGCGCAGCCCGCGCAGCGTGTGCAGGGGTGAGAACCACAGCGAGCGGATCACCACGGTCTTCATCGTGTCGTAGCTGAGCGGGTCGGTCGTGATGACCAGCTTGTTGAACTCCGACCACTGCTCGGTGCTCCACGCCCTCCGGTCCGCCCCCGTCGCGGCGACGGCGGCGTACTCCTTGCGCTTGCCCGCCTTCTGAAGCCGGCCGAGCAGCGCGTCGTACGCCTCCCGCTCCCGCCCGCCCGCGATGACGTTCTGGTCGGTGCCGACGTAGGCCGAGTACAGCTCGGGGTGGTTGCGGGCCAGGCGCAGGCCGGTGACCGTACCGAAGGAGTTGGCGAGCAGCAGGACCTTGCCGACGCCGAGGCGGGCGCGCACGTGCTCGGTGACCTCCAGGGCGTCCCGGTAGTACCGCTCGAGGCTCATCTCGCCCTGCCCGTCCGGGCCGCCCTGGGCGAAGGTCAGGCCGGAGCCCCGCATGTCCCAGCGCACGATCGTGAAGTGCCGCTCCCAGGCGCGGGTGCGCGGGATGAAGATCTGGTTGGAGGCGCCGGGGCCGCCGTGGATCTCGAGGACGACCGGGTTGTCGCGATCCTCGCCGCGCACGGAGATCCACTGGTCGATGCCACCGATGCGGACGTACCCGGACTCGTCGATGCCGTTCGGCGTGGTGATGGCGAGACGCCTCGCGTTGGCCGTGCGCTTGAGCTGCCGGTAGCCCAGCAGGCCGGCGGCGGGAGCGGCGACCAGGGTGGCGGCCGAGGCGGTGAGGACGGTGGCGAGCATGACGTACCCCCTAAACTGTTTATGTCGTCAGCAGTTGTGTTTAAGGTATATACAGTTGGAGTCGGGAGTCAACCGGCTCCGCCTGCCGACCGAGAGGACCGTCATGCCGAGGGGCACCGCGAAGAGCACGGACCGGGACAAGCCGCGCGATGTGTGGGCCGGGATCGCCCTGCTGTGGGGCGAACAGGACCAGCCCACCCGGGGGCCCAAGCCGAGCCTGTCGCCGCAGCGCATCGCCGCAGCGGCCGTGAAGCTCGCCGACGCCGAGGGGCTGGACGCCGCGTCGATGAACAAGGTCGCCGCCGAGTTCGGGGTGTCGGCGATGGCGCTGTACCGCTATGTGCCGGGCAAGACCGAACTGGTGGAGCTGATGGTCGAGTCCGTGCTCGCCACCCCGCCGGACCTGTCGGGTCTGGCCGGCGACTGGCGGGCGGCCACCAAGGAGTGGACCCGCCGCTCCTGGCAGGTCTACGAGGCCCACCCCTGGCTGCTGGCCGCCACCGCGATGCGCCGCCAGGTCATGGGCCCCCACCAGCTCGGCTGGCTGGACGCGATCCTCGGCGCCCTGGCCCCGACCGGCCTGTCGGCGGCCGAACTCCACCAGGTCTTCCTGCTCCTGGCCGGCCTGGTCCGCAACCTCGCCCAGCAGCTCGTCGACTTCGACGCGGAGCACAGCCGCGAGTTCGCCCGCCTCACCGCCGAACTCCTCGACCGCCACGCCGACCGTTTCCCGGCCCTGACCCGGGCCATCGCCGACGGCTACTTCGCCCCCGCCCCGATCGACCCGCTCGACTTCGCCCTCGACCGCGTCCTCGACGGCGTCCAGCTGCTGATCGACCGGGCCGCGGCCCCACCTGCGCCGTCGGCCGGCACCGGGCGGTAACGTCTGCGACGGCAGGCAGGCAGGCAGGCGACGCGGCACGGCGACACGGCGCGACGGAGAACGGGACGGCACGATGGTCGATATCGGGGACACTCTCGACGAGGCCGCCGCCGAGCACTTCACCCGCCCGCTGCCGAAGTCGGCGCAGGCCCAGATGCGTTTCCTGGTACGGCAGCTGAAGGGCACCAGGCCGGTGGCCGAGCTGCTGGGCATCTCGCAGCGCACGGTCGAGCGCTACGTCAAGGGCCAGCTGAAGCGCCCCCGCCGGGACCTCGCCGACCGGCTCATGGCCGAGGCCCGCAGGCGGTGGCAGCCGCGCGTCCGGGAACGGGCCCGGCAGCAGGCCGCCGCCACGGGCGGCATCTTCGTGTCGACCCGGGCCCGCTTCGGCTTCACAGCCGCGCCCGGCACCACCGACGACCCGCGCATCCGCCACATCAACCAGGCGCTGCCCCCCGAGTACGCGGCCCGCCTGTTCGCCGCGCAGGAGGCCGGCGCCACCGAGCGCCAGCTGCGCGACATCCTGGCCGAGGGCCTGGGCGAGCTGTACTTCCGCGACGCGGGCCGCCGCGCCCGGGGCCTGTCGGTGGAGTTCACCGACATCGAGCAACTGGAGCTGGGCTTCTAGGGCCTGCCTGGCTCCGCGACCGCAGGCTGCCGGACACGCCCGAACGGGCTTCGCCAAACGCCAGCGACGGACATCCGTGGGCAAGCATGATCAGAGGTGTTCGCTTCCGACGCTATTCCGGAGGTTCCATGTCCGACGCGATCACCCCGTTCGTCCCCACCGAACGGGGCATCACCGAACACAAGCAGGCGCACGCCGAGTTACGGGCGGCCGGTCCACTGGTGCGGGTGGACGCACCCGCGGGCGGCCCGGTCTGGATCGTCACCGAGGAAGAGCTCGCCAGGCAGGTGCTGACGGACCAGCGCTTCGTCAAGGACCCGGCCATGGCACCGGTGGACTGGGACCGGCGGATGGCCGGCCTCGAGCGGCCCGCCGCCGAGCAGACCTCTTTGACCACGCTCGACGGCCAGGAGCACGCACAGCTGCGCAAGGCGCACGCGCCGATGTTCTCGGCGCGCGGCATCAGCCGCTACTACGACCGGATGGTCGCCATCGCCCGCGAACTGCTCGCGGAACTCGCCGGGTCGGTGCCCGCGGGCCGTCCCGTCGACCTCACCGTCGACTTCAACACCCGCTTCCCGGTGGCGGTGGTGTGCGAGGTGCTCGGCGTGCCCGCCAAGCACGTCGACCAGGCGATGACCGCGTGCCGGGACATGTTCAACCCCGATCCCAACGCGCTCGGCGCGGCCATGGCGGCCTTCGCCGAACTGGCCGACGCGGCACTGAGCGCGGGCGACGGGGTCGCCGCCGAACTGCGGGACCGGCTGCCCGCCGACACCACCGTGGAAGACCTGCGCTACTTCATCTTCCTGATCATCTTCGCCGGCCAGCCGACCATGGACGCCTCCCTGGGCTACCTGGTCGCCAACCTGCTCGAACACGGGGTCCCCGGCAGCGACCGCAAGGCGCTCGACGGGTTCGTCCAGGACGTGCTGCGCCGCCACCCGCCGGCCCCGTTCACGTTGTGGCGCTTCACCTCGGCGGAGGTGGAGCTGGCCGGGGTCACACTGCCCGCGCGGACCCCCGTACTGGTCGACCTCTTCGGCATCACCGTCGACCCCGACCGCCGCACCGGCCCGGACCTGGTGTTCGGCGCGGGCGCGCACTACTGCGTCGGCGCGCAGCTCGCGCTGTTCCAGATGCGCGCCCTCACCGAGGTGCTCACCGACACCTACCCCGACGCCCGCCTCGACGTCCCGTTCCCCGAACTCCGCCAGACCGACATCGGCGGCACCATGGGCAGCAAACTCAACACCCTGCCGGTCGTCCTGCGAAACTAGGCTTTCTTTAGTCCCCGCCCCCACCGTGGCGCGATGGACCAGCTCGGGACGACGGTGTCCTTCGGTACGGCGGTCGAGTCCAACGCGCGCTACCGGCGGCTGCTGGCCGGCGGCGCCACGGGCCTGACCGTCGTCTTCGACCTGCCCACCCGCCTGGGCCACGACTCCGACGCGCCGCTCGCGCACGGCGAGGTCGGCCGGGCGGGCGTGGCGGTGGACTCGGTCGACGACATGCGCGTGCTGTTCGCCGGGATTCCCCTGGACCGGGTGCCGGCGTCGATGACGATCGGCGCCCGGACGGCCGCGCTGCTGCTCCTCTACCAGGTCGTGGCCGAGGAACAGGGCGTGGCGGCCGACCGGCTGACGGGCACCACGTACGTCCTCGCGTCCCGGCCGCCAACGCGGCCGGCCGGGGACCTCCTCGCCTACTGCCGGACGGAGCTGCCCCGCCGAGCCACCGTCCCGACGCTCCCGCCTCCCCGCGGGCGTCGGTCCCCGCGCGCGGATCCCGTCGCCGCCGCCCGGCAGGCCGAGCGCCTCGCCAAACTGCGCGCCTGGCGGTGCGGTGAACGGGTCGCCGCGCTGCTGGCCGCGGTGCGCCTGGCCGCCGCGGGTCAGGACAACGTCCTGTACCCGATGAAGGAGGCGCTGGCCGCAGGGGCCACGATCGGCGAGGTGAGCGACACGCTGCGCGGTACGCCCACGACGGCGCAAGCGCCTTTTTAACGCCTCTGACTAGCCTCCGGCCAGGTGTACGACCTGCCCCGCACCGCATGGAGACAAAGGGGCTGTCCGCCGCCGGACCGACAGGAGCCGATACACGTATGTCTGTGGAAACCACCGCGCCGCCCGCACCCGGAACGGCGACACCGCCCTTCAAGGAGATCCGCCGTCTGGACCGGGTGGTCATCCGGTTCGCCGGGGACTCGGGTGACGGTATGCAGCTCACGGGTGACCGGTTCACGTCGGAGA
>NZ_JBSGZV010000017.1:0-207074 GCF_053611185.1 Streptomyces sp. NPDC054834
CGATGGTACTGCAGGGGGGACCCTGTGGGAGAGTAGGACACCGCCGAACAAATATTGAGAAAACCCCCGCACCTCACGGTGCGGGGGTTTTCTGCGTTCGGGCCGTTTACGCCGTTTAGGCTCGACGGTATGCGCTATGACCTGATCATCTTCGACAATGACGGCGTTCTCGTCGACAGCGAGCCGATCTCCAACCGGCTGCTGGCCGCCTATCTGACCGAGCTCGGGCACCCGACGACCTACGAGGACTCCATCCGCGACTACATGGGGTCCGCGATGCACCGGATCCACGATCTGGTCCTGGAGCGCACGGGACAGCGGCTGCCGGACGAGTTCGACGACGTCTTCCACGGCCGCGTCTTCGCCGCGTTCGCGCGGGAGTTGAAGCCGGTGGCAGGTGTGAGCGACGTACTCGAGAAGCTGGCCGCCGACGGGGTGCCGTACTGCGTGGCCTCGTCCGGGAGTCATGAGCGGATCCGGGTGGGGCATCGGGCGACCGGCCTCGACCGGTGGTTCGAGGAGTCGCGGATCTTCAGTTCCCAGGACGTGGGGCGGGGCAAACCGGCGCCGGATCTGTTCCTGTACGCGGCCGAGCGGATGGGCGTCGCGCCGGAGCGGTGTGCGGTCGTGGAAGACAGCCCGCTGGGGGTCCAGGCGGCCAGGGCGGCCGGGATGGAGGTGTACGGGTTCACCGCGATGACGCCTCCGGCGAAACTCGCGAGCGCCGGCCAACTCTTCGCCGACATGGGTGAGTTGTCAGCCCTGCTGGGCTGACAAATGTCATGCCGAGCCCTGGACGATCGTTTCTACTGCGGTACGGGCCCGCTACGCGAAGCTGAGGGCATGACGACGAAGACGAGCAAGAAGAACCCCTTCGCCCCGCTGATCGTGGACGTGGCGGTGCCTCTCGGTTCGTACTACCTGTTCAAGGACGCCTTCGGGATGAGCACCTTCGCGGCGCTCGCCTGGAGCAGCGTGGTGCCGGCCGTGCGGACCGCGTGGAGCGCGGTGAAGGAGCGGAAGACCAACGGCCTCGCCGGGCTCATCCTCGTGGTGAACGTCGTCTCCCTCCTGCTCAGCTTCGTCTCCGGCGACCCGCGGCTGATGCTCGCCAAGGACAGCGCGGTCAGCAGTACGGTCGCGATCGGCGTGCTGGTCTCCGTGGCGCTCGGCAAGCCCATGATGACCGCGGGTCTGAAGCCGTTCCTCGTGAAGGGCGACGCCGCCAAGGAGGCCGCCTGGCAGCGGCTGGCCTCGGGCGCCGCGGTGAGCTCGGCGGTCTTCCTGCGCAAGGAGCGGGTCTTCTCCATCGTCTGGGGGGTGGCGCTGCTCGCCGAGTGCGTCGCACGGGTCGTGGGCGCCTACACGATCCCCGTCGACACCATGGTCTGGCTGGGCGGGGTCATCATGGCCGTCGCGATCCTCCTGGGCATGCTCGTCAGCGGTGCGCTGGCCGCCGGGCCGGTGGAGGAGCTGGTGCGGGCCGAGGCGGAGAACGCGGCCGAGGAGCGTGAGGTCGTACTCGCCGGCTGAGCGCCGAGAGCAAAGCTGAGCGGAATTCATCTTCTGCTTGATCTACCCACCGGTACGCCGGGGCCCTACGCTCGCCGCCATGACAGATGTGCTGCGGCGCGGTAGGGCCTCGCTGGCGTTCAGCTTCTTCGCACAGGGCGCCACGTTCGCGCTGCTGGTGACGCGCATCCCCGGCATCCAGGACCGGTACGGCGTCTCCGACGGCCTGCTGCCCGTCTTCCTGGCCGCCGTGCCGATCCTCGCCGGAGTCGGCAGCGTGACCACCGAGCAGTTGGTGAAGCGAATACGGCCCAGTCGGCTGCTGCGCTGGTCCCAGCCCGTGGTGCTGCTGGCGCTGCTGGGCGTCGGGGCGGGCGGGGAGATGGCCGAGCTGGGGGTGGCCCTGGCCGCGTTCGGACTCGCGGTCGGTGCGCTGGACGCCTCGATGAACATGCTCGGCGTGAGCCTCCAGCGGACGTACGGGCGCAGCATCATGCTCAGCTTCCACGCGGCGTACAGCCTGGGCGGGATCGTCGGGGCCTCGCTGGCCTGGGTGGGGGCGCACTGGCATCTGGCGCTGTGGGTGTCGTATCTGCCGGTGGTGGCGGTGCTGCTGCCGGCGGCTCTCGTGGCCAGCCGGTGGTACGTCGACGGTGACCCGGCGGCCGTGGACGGTCAGGGGGAGCGGGAACAGGGGGACGGCGGGAGCGTCGTCTTCAAGCTGCTGCTGCCGCTGTGCCTGGTGATGACGTTCGCCTACATCGGGGACTCGACCGTCTCCAACTGGAGCGCGAAGTATCTTCAGGACACGCTCGGCAGTTCGGAGCAGCTGGCGACCGTTCCGTACAACGTGTACATGGTGACCACGCTGCTGGGCCGGACCATCGGGGACCTCGGGGTGCGGCGGTTCGGGGCCGCGACGGTCGTGCGGCTGGGGTCCCTGGTGGCGGCGCTCGGGTTCGTGGTGGTGGCGGGCGCGCCGGGGGCGTGGGTCGGGATGCTCGGGTTCACCCTGTTGGGGCTGGGGCTGTGCGTGTTGGTGCCGCAGACCTTCGCGGCGGCGGGACGACTGTTCCCGGGGGCGTCGGACGCGGCCATCGCGCGGCTGAACATCTTCAACTACGTGGGATTCCTGGTCGGTTCGCCGTTGGTGGGGGCGTTGGGGGACGCCTGGAGCTATCGCGGGGCGATGCTGGTGCCGATGGTGTTGGTGCTGGTGACGTTGGTGTATGCCAGGTCGTTCGCCGCTCAACCGGACCGATACGGTGGCGGGCATGAGCGGCCGCGCACAGCTGATGTGGGACGAGGCAGTAACGGGCTATGACTTCGGCTCGGACCATCCGATGGATCCGGTCCGGCTGGAGCTGACCCGGCGACTGGTGGGTGCCTTCGGGCTCGACCGGGAGGTGGAGGTCGTCGCGGCGAAGCCCGCCGGGGAGTCGACGCTGCGGCTGGTCCACCGGGAGGACTACATCGAGGCCGTGAAGGCCGCGTCGGCGGATCCGCGGTCGGCGGACGGGTCGTACGGGCTGGGGACGATGGACGATCCCGCCTTCGCCGGTATGCACGAGGTGTCCGCGCTGATCGCGGGGCAGTCGGTGGGGGCGGCGGAGGCCGTGTGGCGGGGGGACGCGGATCACGCCGTGAACTTCGCGGGCGGGCTGCACCATGCCATGCCCGGGGGGGCCTCGGGGTTCTGTATCTACAACGACGCGGCGCTGGCGATCGCTCGGCTGCTGGAGCTGGGTGCGGAGCGGGTCGCGTACGTGGACGTCGATGTGCATCACGGGGACGGGGTGCAGGCGGCGTTCTGGGAGGATCCGCGGGTTCTGACGGTCTCTCTGCACGAGCATCCCCGTACCTTGTTCCCCCAGACGGGGTGGCCGCAGGAGACGGGCGCGGCGGGGGTGGCGGAGGGGTCGGCCGTGAATGTGGCCCTGCCGGCGGGGACCGGGGACGCGGGGTGGTTGCGGGCGTTCCATGCGGTGGTTCCGGAGCTGATCGCTGATTTCCGGCCGCAGGTGCTGGTGACGCAGCACGGGGCTGACACGCATTTCGAGGATCCGCTCGCTCATCTCGCGGTGTCGCTGGACGCCCAGCGGGCCGTGCAGGTGGCGTGTCATGCGCTGGCGCACGAGTACGCCGGGGGGAAGTGGGTCGCCCTCGGTGGGGGCGGGTACGCGGTGGTGGAGGTGGTGCCGCGGTCGTGGACGCACCTGGTGGGGGTCGCGGCGGGGCGGGAGGTCGCGCCGGAGGCGGTGATCCCTGACGGGTGGCGGCAGGAAGTGTTCGCGCGGACGCGGCAGTTGGCGCCGGCGCGGATGACTGATGGGCGGTGGCCGGTGGGGTGGGCGGCGTGGGAGGACGGGTACGATCCGGCTGATCGCCTGGATCAGGCCGTGTTGGCTACGCGGCGGGCGGTGTTTCCGTTGCGGGGGTTGTTGGTGTAGGTGGACCGGGCGGGCCTTTCTCCGCCCCCGCCGCCCCTACCCTTTCCCGTCCCCAGGGGCTCCGCCCCTTCGACCCCGCCAGGGGGCTCCGCCCCCGGACCCCCGCGGGGCTCCGCCCCTGAGCCCCGCCGGGACTTCGCCCCCGGACCCCCGCGGGGCTCCGCCCCTGAGCCCCGCCGGGACTTCGCCCCTGAACCCCCGCCGGGACTTCGCCCGGACCCCATCGGCCTGAACGGCCTCGGCCTCAAGCGCCGGACGGGCTGAGAGCGGGGGAAGTGTTAGGCCAACCGTGCGGTCTTCCCGTGTTCCCCGGTTGCCCGCACGTCCCGTCCGTCAGCATCGCTCCCGTGTTGAGCACGGGAGCGCTTCGCGCGCATCTGTTGGCTGCCCGGCTGGCCGGGATCGTGGCGACCTCCAGGGAGGTGAGCCTGCGCAGTTATCGGCTCTTCGCGGCTCGCGATCCGAGGGTGTTGATCGGGATAGATCCCGAGTGGACCTGGGGGGAGCGGGATCTGATCGCGTTAATGGCGGACAAGTGTGGGGTTTCGGCCGATCCGGCGCACACTTCAGGGCATGATGTGATCGACCCGGACCTTACGCTGGCCGCGCTGGATGCCTTCGCGGAGCGGGTCGGGGCGGTCGCCCGGCGGCGGGGGCCGGTGCTGCTGGGTACCGGGCACCCCCATCGGCTGCTGGGTTTCTACGCCGCTTTGGCGGACGCCCTGTCGGCGGCGGGATGTGAGGTCCTCACACCGGCGCAGGGTCGCTGTGTCGACATAACGACCCGGTTCGGCCTACGCACGCACAACCTTGATTACGTACGAGGCGTCGGGCTGATGCGAGACCAGGAGGCCGAACGCCCCGGTTGTGAGCCCGGCGCACACACGCACTCACCGCTCCCGGTTCGGACCGCGCTGGCGGCGGCGGCCGAGGCGGGAGGCCCGCTGCCGGAATTGGTGATCGGGGACCACGGCTGGGTCTGCGGGGCAGGTCAGCTGGGGTTCGAGGCCATCGGGCTGGCGGATACGGACGACCCGGCCCTGTTCGTGGGGGAGGCCGAGGGATCGGTGTCGGTCGTCGTTCCACTTGATGACGGTGTGCGGTCCCCTTACTACCGTCCGCTTACCCGCTACGTACTCAATCGAGCGTGTCTGTCACAGTAGGCCGCCGATGGGTGCACCTCTTCCCCACTCGCATCACCCGCCCCTACATTGGGGAGTGAGCACGCAACGACGAAGAGTCACCGGAAGGGGAAGCCGGTGGCCGTCGAGTGCGGAAGGTTCAGGTGTGTCATGGCTGCAGCTGGCGAGAGGCCTCTGAACGAGGTTCAGTTCCTTACCGTGGCGGAAGTCGCCTCGGTGATGCGAGTGTCGAAGATGACCGTGTACCGGCTGGTGCACAGCGGTCATCTGCCCGCGATCCGGGTCGGGAGGTCGTTCCGCGTCCCGGAGCAAGCGGTACACGAGTACCTCCGAGAGAGCTATGTGGGGGTGGAAACCGCCTGACGGCAACCGCCGGAGAACCCTCCGGTCACCCCTCGATTACGACCTCGGCGCTCGGGCGGGTAGGCTAGCCCCTCGTAGGTCGTATGGGCCCATGGCGCCCAACACCGAGTGATGAGAAGTGAGCGAGGGTAGTCGTGGGCTCTGTTATCAAGAAGCGGCGCAAGCGGATGGCCAAGAAGAAGCACCGCAAGCTGCTCAAGCGCACGCGCGTTCAGCGTCGCAACAAGAAGTAAGCGACGCCGAGAGCGTGGCTTTGTGGCCTCCCACGGGGAAACCGGTGGGGGGCCACAGTCATATTCCGAAGGGGGAATTTCCGTCACCTGCCGCGTCGGGCGGTCATCACAGCGCAACGTCGACCCGCTAAGTTGGCCGCACACGGGGAACGCGGGCTGGGCGAAGTCTGTGACGAGGGCTGGAAGGAAGGCGCTGATCTTGGGAAAGGTCGTGCTCGTGACCGGAGTGGCCCGTCAATTGGGGGGCCGTTTCGTACGACGGATCCAGCGTGACCCGGAGGTGGACCGGGTCGTGGCCGTGGACGCGGTACAGCCCGAGCACCACCTGGGCGGCGCCGACTTCATCCAGGCCGACATCCGGCAGTCCACCATCGCGCGCGTGCTCGCCGAGACGGGCGCCGACACGGTCGTCCACATGGACGTGACGGGCACCGCGCTGGGCACCGGCAGCCGGACCACGGTCAAGGAGACCAACGTCATCGGCACCATGCAGCTGCTCGGCGCCTGCCAGAAGTCCCCGACGGTCAAGCGGCTGGTGGTGAAGTCCAGTACGAACGTGTACGGGTCCGCGCCCCGCGATCCGGCGGTGTTCACCGAGACGACCCCGCCGAAGTCCCTGCCCAGCGGTGGCTTCGCGAAGGACACGGTCGAGGTCGAGGGATACGTGCGGGGCTTCGCGCGCCGGCGGCCGGACGTCGCCGTGTGCGTGCTGAGGTTCGCCAACATCCTGGGCCCGACCGCGGACACCCCGCTCGCCTCGTACTTCTCGCTGCCGGTCCTGCCGACCGTGTTCGGCTACGACCCCCGGCTCCAGTTCGTGCACGAGGACGACGTGATCGAGGTGCTGCGGATCGCCTCGCACGAGCCGCGCCGCGGCACGCTCAACAGCGGCACGTTCAACATCGCCGGGGACGGCGTCCTGCTGCTCTCGCAATGCTCCAGGAGGCTGGGCCGCCCCACGGTGCCGCTGCTGCTGCCCGCCGTCACGTGGGCCGGGTCCCTGGTGCGTACGCTGGGAATGACGGACTTCTCACCCGAGCAGATCCGGCTGCTCACCCACGGGCGGGTGGTGGCGACCGACCAGATGCGCGAGACGCTCGGATTCCAGCCCAAGTACACGACTGCGGAAACGTTTGCGGACTTCGCCCGCAGCCACGGCCCCGGGCTGCTGCCGCCGGAGGCCCTCGCCGGGGCCGTCGACCGGATCGCCGCGCTGACCCTGCGGGGCAGCGGCCACCTCCCGACGCAGAGCGCCAACTGAGGAGCGCAGCAACGATGGCTGACGCCAAGGTCATTCCGTTCGACGACGACCGGTCCCGCGGGGGCGCCGTGCAGCGGCCGCCGCGGCGCCGGAGCGCGGGGAGCAGGCTCAAGAACGGGGAAGGGGGCCCGGTCCGCGAGGTACAGCCCCTGCCCAACCGGACACCCGCGCAGGATGATGTTCCCGTGACCAGCGAGGAGACGCCGCTCGAGAAGCCGCGGGCCGAGGGCGGTGACGGCGGTCTGGAGCGGCGGATCGCCGGCGGGCTGGCCTTCCTGCGCCGCCGGCTCACCGGGGACTACGAGGTCGACGACTTCGGCTACGACGAGGAGCTCACCGGCCAGGTCCTGATGTCCCTGCTGCGGCCGGTGTACGAGAAGTACTTCCGGGTCGAGGTGAAGGGCGTCGAGAACATCCCGGCCGAGGGCGGCGCGCTGATCGTCGCCAACCACTCCGGGACGCTGCCGCTGGACGGCCTGATGATGCAGGTCGCCGTCCACGACCATCACCCGGCGGGCCGGCACCTGCGCCTTCTCGCCGCCGACCTGGTCTTCGTGCTGCCGGTGGTCAACGAGCTCGCCCGCAAGCTGGGCCACACGCTGGCGTGCGCCGAGGACGCGGAGGGGCTGCTCGGGCAGGGCGAGCTGGTCGGGGTGATGCCGGAGGGCTTCAAGGGCATCGGGAAGCCCTTCAGCGAGCGCTACAAGCTCCAGCGGTTCGGCCGGGGCGGTTTCGTCTCCACGGCCCTGCGCAAGGGCGCTCCGATCATCCCCTGCTCGATCGTCGGGGCGGAGGAGATCTACCCGATGCTCGGCAACGCCAAGACGCTCGCGCGCCTCCTGGGCTTCCCGTACTTCCCGCTCACGCCCACGTTCCCCTGGCTGGGTCCGCTGGGCGCGGTCCCGTTGCCCACCAAGTGGACGATTCAGTTCGGCGAGCCGATCCCCACGGACGGCTACCCGCCGGAGGCCGCCGAGGACCCGATGCTGATGTTCAATCTGACCGACCAGGTCAGGGAGCAGATCCAGCACACGTTGTACAAGTTGCTGGTGCAGCGGAGGTCGGTGTTCTTCTGAGGCTGTTGGGGGGGCGCTCGCGCGCTTCCTGGGCTTCCCATTCAATCTGACCGACCAGGTCAGGGAACAGATCCAGCACACGCTCTACAAGCTGCTGGTGCAGCGCCGGTCGGTGTTCTTCTGAGGGGGGACATGCCAGCGGGGGCGCTCCTTGTGAGAGGGGCGCCCCCGTCGACGTACTCACGCTTGGGCGCTAGCCGTTGTTGTTCTCGCCGTCGATGCCCAGGCCGGGGAGGAGGCCCGGTAGGAGGGGTGGGAGGGTGACGTCCGGCGCGGTGGTGGGGGATTTGCTGGTGGCGGGGGAGGTGCTGCCGCTGCTCTTCGGCGGGTCGAGCAGGCCGCCCGTGCTGCCGCCGAGCAGGCCGTCGCCGGTGCTGCCCGTGGCGGAGCCGCTGGGGCTGCCGCTTCTCGACTGGTGGCCGGAGGCGGAGCCGTCGCCGGTGCCGGGCGTGCTCGACCGGTGCGTGCCGGCGGGGCCGCTGGGCGTCGTGCCGGAGCTCTGCCGCTTGCCGTCGCCGGGCTGGGCGGGCTGCGGCAGCAGGGACTGGAGCGGGGCGACCTCTTCGTCTATGGCGTCGAACACCGACGAGACCTGCTTGCTGACGTCCCCGAGCTGGACGGGCAGCTTGTCGCGGAGCGCGCCCCAGGCCTCGCGGTGGGACCGCGAGAAGGCGGAGAGGGCCTGGATGGGGCCCAGCGAGTCCGGGTCGCGCTCGTACACCGCGTGCAGCAGCCGGTGGCCTTCCGAGACATCGTGCTGCATCCCGGACAGCGTGCGGCGGATCTCGCCGATCGACTCGTGGTCGAGGTGGCCGCCACGGCCGCGCTCCATCAGCCGCCGTGCTTCGCTCAGCCGGGTCGAGGCCTGGTCGAGATAGCCCTGACCGCGTTCGTTGTCCCCGTCGGCCAGGTAGTTCAGCTTGAAGTCCTCGATGCCGCGCTTGAGGCCGTACAGCGAGTCGCCGGGCAGGGCGTCGGAACTCGCGGCGGCGACTCCGCCGAACGCCCCCGCGGCCACACCGACGCTGAGCCCGCCGACGGCGAGTCCCTTGGTCAGCCGTGAACGCGGTCGCAATTTCCCCAGCGGGCTCGCCCGGTGGGCGCCACGGCCCCGCTGGGATCGCTGCCCGGGAACCGATGGGTCAGCCGCCTCGCCCGCGGTGCCCTCCCGCAGCATGGCCTCCATCGCGGCCACCAGCTGAGCCCGCTGGACGACCTTGACGTCGGGGTCGAGCTGCGGCTTGGGCAGTGCGCCGAGACATCCCGTGAGGGCCATCAGCCGGCCCTGCTCGGTCTGTTCCGCGGCGGCCGGGTCCGGCTGTGCCGGTCCTGCGGTCTGTTCGGCCACCGTGTCCCGGTCGGACTGCTCCTCCAGGGCCTGGGCGAAGGCGTTCGCCCGCCGGTGCGCCGATACGTTCGCGATCACTGGCGGCACCTCCTCTCGTCATGACGGTCGACTCCCCAGGGGGTCCTGAGGGTTGCACGACCTCGACCGATCCACCTGATCGAGTGATCAGGGTCGACCAGGACGTGACCACAGGGAGCCTGTATCCCGCACAACGACTGGCGCGGCACTTGGGTTACGGACGACGGGCACCCGGATCGGAAAGTCAACGCGCCTTTACCAGGCGTGAGTTGAGCGTCGCCCAGCGTGCCCGTGCGGGGACCGTCGTCAGCGCACGTCGTCCGGCAGGAGCCGGGCGAGCGTGCGCACGGCCCGGTACTGGAGGGTCTTGATGGCGCCCTCGTTCTTGCCCATGACACGGGCGGTCTCGGCGACGGACAGCCCCTGGAGGAAGCGCAGCGTCACACACTCCTGCTGCTGCGGGTTGAGCCGCCGTACGGCGTCCAGCAGGGCGGCGTTGGAGAGGGACTCCAGGACGGAGTCCTCCGGGGAGCGCTCGACCTCGTTGGCGTCGAGCATCTCGCCGGTGGTGACCTCGAGGCGGAAGCGGCTGGACTTGAAGTGGTCGGCGACGAGGTTGCGGGCGATGGTGACGAGCCACGCGCCGAAGTCGCGGCCCTGCCAGGTGAAGGTCCCGATCCGGCGCAGGGCGCGCAGAAAGGTCTCACTGGTGAGGTCCTCGGCGGTCGCCCGGCCGCCCACCCGGTAGTAGATGTACCGGTAGACCGTGTCGCTGTACTGGTCGTAGAGCCGGCCGAAGGCCTCGGCCTCGCCGGCCTGGGCCCGCTCCACGAGATCCATCATCCGGGCGCTGTCGCTGTCCGCGGCCGGCCGGCGCGTGGTGGCCGAGCCCGCCGAGCGCCCCCTTCTGCCGACCGCGGCGCCGCCCTCGGCGAGTGCGTAGCACGGGCCTACGGGCGCGGCCGTGGCGAAGGCGGGGACGGCGTACGCGGTGGGGACGAAGCCGCGCAACGTCGCTTTGACCGTCGCGACTGTCGCGCGGAGCGCAGCAAGGCCCGAGGCGTCAACCCCGACGTGTGGGTACACGGGACTCCCAGAGGCAGAGCTTCATCACGTGCAGTGCCGGACCTTTCACCCGTCGTAGCGACGGAGGGGTGCCGGTTTGCGTCCCAGGAGAATAACGCTTCGTGCAGGCACTGCTACACCCAGTTGCTCAAAACATCGATTACGTCGCTTCCGTAATCGTTTGACGCCCGTTCGAGTGTCGCAGTCTGAGCACTTGTTGATCGGAAAAGTGCGTGTTGCGGCGAACTGCGGGCGTGTTGGGGTGCGGGTCGGGTATTCGCGTCCGACCCGTGTTCGAGCCATGTCTCAAGCCGTGTCGGCCCGTGCTCTCAAGCCGTGTCGGCCCGTGCTCTCAAGCCGTGCCGGCCCGTGCATCCAGCCGTGGCTCGACCCGCGGCTCCAGCCGTGTTCCGCGGTACGTGATTACCGGCGGCGCCGGTGCAGGGCGATCGCCGCCGCGGTGCCGCCCGCCACGGCGCCCACGCCCGCCGCCGCCGGGATGCCGACCTTCGCCGCCTTGCGGCCGGTGCGGTAGTCCCGCAGGCGCCAGTCCTTGTCCCGGGCGTGCTTGCGCAGCTTGGCGTCGGGGTTGATGGCGTACGGGTGACCGACGAGGGAGAGCATCGGGATGTCGTTGTGGGAGTCGCTGTAGGCGGCGCAGCGGGAGAGGTCCAGGCCCTCCGCCGCGGCCAGCGCCCGCACCGCCTCCGCCTTGGCGGGGCCGTGCAGGGGCTCACCGACCAGCTTGCCGGTGTAGACCCCGTCGACCGACTCCGCCACCGTGCCCAGGGCACCCGTCAGGCCCAGCCGTCGCGCGATGACCTGCGCGATCTCCACCGGGGCCGCCGTGACCAGCCAGACCTTCTGGCCCGCGTCCAGGTGGGCCTGGGCCAGCGCCCGGGTGCCCGGCCAGATGCGGTCGGCCATGTACTCGTCGTAGATCTCCTCGCCGATCGACTCCAGCTCGGCGACCCGGTGGCCCTTGACGATCGACAGCGCCGAGTCGCGCGCGTCCTGCATGTGCTCGGGGTCCTCGACGCCGGCCAGCCGGAACCAGGCCTGCTGCCAGGCGAACTTCGCCAGGTCCCGGGTCTCGAAGAACTTCCGCTTGTACAGGCCACGCCCGAAGTGGAACAGCGCGGCACCCTGCATCACGGTGTTGTCCAGGTCGAAGAACGCGGCGGCCTTGTCGTCGCCGAGCACCGGGAACTCCGGTTCCCGATCCGCGACGTCCAGGGCGTCCAGGGTGTCCTGCGTGTCCTGGGCGTCCTGCGAGGACTTGCGCGCAGCCTCAGCCGAGGCCTCGCCTGCCAACACGCTCCGCGCCGTGGCGGAGCGCCTACGGGGAGTGAGCCATCCGAGAGCGGCCATGGCGTGAGCATAGCCAGTTTGTTCGGTGGTTCCGGAGTCGTGAGGTTTGAAGGCTGTGAACTCTCCGCGACCCGGCCGTTAAAGAAGCGCGAGAATGGCCCGCATGAGTCCCCTCTTTCGGCGTAAGGCCGACCCGCGTGACCGGTTCGTCACACTCATCCGTAAGCCGGGCTGCCATCTGTGTGACGACGCTCAAGCGGTCGTGGAGAAAGTCTGTGGCGATCTCGGTGTGCCCTGGGAGCAGAAGGACATCACCGAGGACCGGCGGCTCCACGACGAGTACTGGGAGCAGATCCCCGTGGTCCTCGTCGACGGCAGGCAGCACACGTTCTGGCGCGTCGACGAGGGCCGTCTGCGCAAGGAACTGACCGAGTAGTCCAAGTCAGGCGGAACCTGGCTTAGGATCGACGGCGACTTGGTCTCGGGGGCGGGATTCTTGAGGAGTGTGTCGGTTTTGCCCCCACCAGTGCCCCCACCAGTGGCTCCACCGCTGAGGCGCGTGAGCCCGGTCACGTTGGGCGGGCAAATCGGACACCATCTTTGTGCACGCGTTCACAAAGACATAGCCTGCATTCGACGGGGCGGTCTGGGGACGTGTGACCGCCCGCAGCCCCGCTCTACCCGCAGGAGCACCGTGGCAACTGGCCGAACTCACCGACCGGCGACCCGCAGCCGAGGGATTCCCGAGGCCACCGTCGCCAGGCTTCCGCTGTACCTCCGAGCCCTGACCGCACTGTCGGAACGCTCGGTACCCACGGTCTCCTCCGAGGAACTGGCCGCCGCAGCGGGGGTCAACTCCGCGAAGCTGCGCAAGGACTTCTCCTACCTGGGCTCCTACGGAACGCGCGGTGTCGGCTACGACGTCGAGTACCTCGTCTACCAGATCTCCCGCGAGCTCGGTCTGACCCAGGACTGGCCGGTCGTCATCGTCGGTATCGGCAACCTCGGCGCCGCCCTCGCCAACTACGGCGGGTTCGCCTCCCGTGGCTTCCGCGTCGCCGCGCTCATCGACGCCGACCCGGCGATGGCCGGCAAGCCCGTCGCGGGCATCCCCGTGCAGCACACCGACGACCTCGAGAAGATCATCGAGGACAACGGCGTCTCCATCGGCGTGATCGCCACCCCCGCGGGCGCCGCCCAGCAGGTCTGCGACCGCCTGGTCGCCGCCGGCGTCACCTCCATCCTGAACTTCGCGCCGACCGTCCTGTCCGTCCCCGACGGCGTCGACGTGCGCAAGGTCGACCTCTCCATCGAGCTCCAGATCCTCGCCTTCCACGAGCAGCGCAAGGCCGGCGAGGAGACCGCCGCCGGCGACGGCGCGCTGCCCGCCGCCACCCGCGAGAAGTCCGCCGACCAGGGACCCGACGGGGACGTACCCGCCGTGATGCCGGCATGAGTCTCCTCGTCGTAGGCCTGAGCCACCGCAGCGCCCCGGTCAGCGTCCTGGAACGCGCCGCGCTCGCCATGGACGCCCAGGTCAAGCTGGTGCAGGACACGGTCGCCGCCGAACCGGCCACCGAGGCCGCGGTGCTCGCCACCTGCAACCGCATCGAGCTGTACGCCGACGTGGACAAGTTCCACGCCGGTGTCGCCGAGCTGTCCACGCTGCTTGCCCGGCACAGCGGCGTCGGCCTGGAGGAGCTCACCCCTTATCTCTACGTGCACTACGAGGACCGGGCCGTCCACCACCTCTTCTCGGTGGCCTGCGGGCTGGACTCGATGGTCGTCGGCGAGGGCCAGATCCTCGGCCAGATCAAGGACTCCCTGGCCAGGGCGCAGGAGCTGCACACCGCCGGACGTCTGCTCAACGACCTGTTCCAGCAGGCCCTGAGGGTCGGCAAGCGCGCCCACTCCGAGACCGGCATCGACCGCGCCGGCCAGTCCCTGGTCACCTTCGGCCTGGAGCAGCTGGCCGCGGGCACGGACGTGCAGGCCTGGGCCAAGCGCAAGAAGGCACTGGTCATCGGCGCCGGCTCGATGTCCTCCCTGGCCGCGGCCACGCTCGCGCGTGCCGGGGTCGCCGAGATCGTCATCGCCAACCGCACCCAGGACCGCGCCGACCGCCTGGCACAGATACTCACCGAGGCCGCCGAGACCGACGTACGGGCCCGCGCGGTGCCGATGGACGCCGTCGCGCTGGAGCTGACACGTGCCGACATCGCCGTCTCCTGCACCGGCGCGACCGGCCTGGTCCTGACGGCCGCCGCGATCGCGGGCGCGGTCGAGGGCCGCACCGGCGAGCCCACGGCAGCGGCCGACGGCGACGGCCGTACGCCCGCCCGGACCGGTGTACGCCCCGCCCCGCTGCCGCCCACCAGCATCGGCACCGACGACGGCTGCCCGCTCGACCTGCCCGTCGTGCAGGGCGGCACCGGCTTCTCCGTGATGGGCGAGGCCGCCGTGGCCGGCATCGACGCGGCGACGCTCGAGCAGCACGGCGCCTGGGTGGACAACGGCACCGTCGACCGCCGCGACGCCGCCCGCCGCACTCCCGAGGCCGACGCCGAGCTGATCACCGCGCTCGCCGCGACCGCCGCCACCGTCGGCCGTATCCCCGAGCGCCGCAGGCCCGAGCCGGTGGCCGAGATATCGCGCCCGGCCCCCGTCCTCTTCCTCCTCGACCTGGCCATGCCCCGCGACATCGACGCGGCCGTGCACCGCCTGGCCGGGGTGCGGCTGGTCGACATCGAGTCGCTGGCCGAGGCCTCGGCCGACGCACCGATGGCCGCCGACGTCGACCAGGTCCGCCTGATCGTCGCCGACGAGGTGGCAGCCTTCGGCGCCGCCCAGCGCGCCGCGCACATCACACCGACCGTGGTCGCCCTGCGCACCATGGCCGCCGACGTCGTCGCGGGCGAGATCGCCCGGCTCGACGGGCGGCTGCCCGACCTGGACGACCGCCAGCGCGGCGAGATCCGCCAGGCCGTGCACCGCGTCGTCGACAAGCTGCTGCACGCGCCGACCGTCAGGGTCAAGCAGCTCGCGGCCGAGCCCGGCGGCGCCGGGTACGCGGACGCGCTGCGCACCCTGTTCGACCTCGACCCCGAGACGGTGGCCGCCGTCTCCCGGGCCGGGGACAGCACCGAGAACGAGGCCAGGAACCGAGGGCCGGTATGAGTACGCCACGCAAGGAGACACGGGCACTGAGGCTGGGGACCAGGCGGAGCAAGCTCGCCATGGCCCAGTCCGGGCAGGTGGCGGACGCCGTGCGCCGACTGACCGGACGGCCCGTCGAGCTCGTCGAGATCACCACGTACGGCGACGTCTCCCGCGAGCACCTCGCGCAGATCGGCGGCACCGGCGTCTTCGTCACCGCGCTGCGTGACGCGCTGCTCAGGGGCGAGGTCGACTTCGCGGTGCACTCGCTGAAGGACCTGCCGACCACGCAGCCCGAGGAGCTGGCGCTGGCCGCCGTCCCCGTCCGCGAGGACCCGCGCGACGTGATCGTCGCCCGGGACGCGCTGAAGTTCACCGACCTGCCCCGGGGCGCCCGGATCGGCACGGGTTCGCCGCGCCGCATGGCGCAGCTGAACGCGTACGCGCGCACCCACGGGCTGGACATCGAGACCGTCCCGATCCGCGGCAACGTGGATACGAGGATCGGATACGTCCACGACGGCGAACTCGACGCCGTCGTCCTCGCCGCCGCCGGCCTGAGCCGAATAGGCCGGATCGACGAGGTGACCGACTTCCTGTCGGTCGACACAGTTCTGCCGGCCCCCGGCCAGGGGGCACTGGCGGTCGAATGCGCCGCGGACGACGCGGAGCTGATCGCCGCTCTCGGTGAACTCGACGACCCGTTCACCCGGGCCGCCGTGACCGCCGAACGGTCACTGCTCGCCGCCCTGGAGGCCGGTTGCAGCGCCCCTGTGGGCGCGCTGGCCGACCTTCCCCCACTCTCGGCTCCGCTCGAGCGGGGGGACCCCCACGCCGACGAACAGATTGTCAAGGAAATGCGCCTGCGCGGCGTCGTCGGTACGACCGACGGCACGCACATGGTGCAGCTGTCCACCACCGGTCCCGTGCCCGAGACACACGGCCAGGCGATGGCGCTCGGTCGCGAACTCGCCGCCGAGATGCTTGCCCAGGGCGCGGCCGGTCTGATGGGGGAGCGAGCACATTGAGCCCCACCACCCTTCCCGCCGGCCTTGAACACGGGCACGTCACCTTCCTGGGTGCCGGACCCGGGGATCCGGGACTGCTGACTCTGCGCGCCGTCGAGGCGCTGGCGAACGCGGACGTCCTGGTCGCCGAGCACGATGTGCTCGACGTGATCCGCGTACACGCCAGGCAAAACGTCTCCGTCCTACGTACGGACACGGATCCGTCCTCGGACCCGTATGCGGGCACAGGCACGCCTCAACTGACGGTCGTTGACGGCACGTCAACAACCGCGGCCGTCCCGTCCTTGCGGGATGCCGCTCATCTTGTCATGGAGGCCGCACGGGGCGGCAGGCGGGTCGTCCGTGCGGTGTCCGGGGACCCCGGACTCGATACGTACGCAGCCGAGGAGATGCTCGCCTGCGTCGCCGCCGGAGTGCCCTTCGAGGTCGTCCCCGGCATCGCGACCGCGGTCGGCGTGCCCGCGTACGCCGGTGTGCCGCTGCGGGACGCGCAGGGCGCGGACGTCCGTTTCGTGGACGCCCGTACGGCATCCGACCGCTGCTGGACCGAGGTCGGTGCCTCCGACGGCACGGTCGTCGTGTCGACGACGTTGGACTCCGTGGCCGCCGCCGCGGGTGAACTGGTCGCCGCCGGCCGCAAGCCGGACACCCCGCTGACGGTCACCGTCGCCGGTACGACGACCCGCCAGCGCACCTGGGCCGCCACACTCGGCACGATCGCGCAGACGCTGAAGCAGGCCAAGGTGCTGCCCTCGCCCGAGGGCGGCCGGCCGGTGATAGCCGTGGTCGGTGAGCGTTCCGCCGCCGCCCAGCGCGACCAGCTGTCGTGGTTCGAGTCCAAGCCGCTGTTCGGCTGGCGGGTGCTCGTACCGCGCACCAAGGAGCAGGCGGTGTCGCTCTCCGACCAGCTGCGGTCCTACGGCGCCGTCCCGCACGAGGTGCCGACGATCGCCGTGGAACCGCCGCGCACGCCCCAGCAGATGGAGCGAGCGGTCAAGGGTCTCGTCACCGGCCGTTACGAGTGGATCGCGTTCACGTCGGTCAACGCGGTGAAGGCGGTCCGCGAGAAGTTCGAGGAGTACGGCCTTGATGCTCGGGCTTTTGCGGGTATCAAGGTGGCTGCGGTGGGCGAGCAGACGGCGAAGGCCCTGATCGCCTTCGGCGTGAAGCCGGACCTGGTGCCGAGCGGCGAACAGTCGGCCGCGGGCCTCCTGGAGGACTGGCCGCCGTACGACCCGGTCTTCGACCCGATCGACCGAGTCTTCCTGCCCCGCGCCGACATCGCCACGGAGACGTTGGTCGCCGGCCTGATCGAACTCGGCTGGGAGGTGGACGACGTCACGGCCTACCGCACGGTCCGCGCCTCGCCGCCCCCGGCGGAGACCCGCGAGGCCATCAAGGGCGGCGGCTTCGACGCGGTGCTCTTCACCTCCTCGTCCACGGTCCGGAACCTGGTCGGCATCGCAGGCAAGCCGCACAACGTGACGGTGATCGCCTGTATCGGCCCGGCCACCGCCAAGACGGCCGAGGAACACGGCCTGCGCGTCGACGTCATGGCCCCCGAGCCGTCCGTCCTCAAGCTGGCGGAGGCCCTGGCGGACTTCGGCACCAAGCGCCGGACGGCCGCACTGGAGGCGGGCGACCCGGTGACGCGGCCGAGCGAGCGGCGTCCGGGGGCGCGGAGGCGCCGGTCTACGACGTGACGGCGTGACGCTTTGAGCGTGAGCGGGTGGCGGGACGTGCCGAGGGGCACGCCCCGCCATCGCGCGTTTCCGCTCGGGGCCGTGCGGGCGCACAATTGGCAGACATGGGCCGGCCGGATGCCCTGAACGCGCAGGTGACGGGCTCGGATGCTGGCCCATATCTACCAATTGCCGTCCGGAGGGGACGGCGCCGTGCGGTGGTCCGTCAGCGGCCTGAGGCGTACGGCAGGAAGGTCGCCCAGGCGGTGGAGGTGACGGCGAGGCGGGCGCCGTCGGGGGTCTTGGAGTCGCGGACGAGGATGTGGGCGGGGATGGTTGCCACCTCGACGCAGTCGGGGCCTTCGTCCGTGCTGTAGCTGCTCGACCTCTGAGTGGTGGCTGCACGTAGGGTCTGCCTCACCTCGTGGCCGGGGGCTTGCCGGAGTGTCTGAGGCCGGCCGGTCATGATCCGCTGTTCGCACGTGAACCGTGCGAGAGAAGGTGGACAGTTGAAGGCTCGGATCGGATACATCGCGTGGGCCGCGGGTGTGGCGCAGTTCTTTGTGACCCAGGTGATCGTCCAGTCGGCCTGGACCAGGCCGTACAGCTGGGCGCGGAACAACATCAGCGACTTGGGCAATGCTCACTGCGCCATGCAGTCGGAACCTGAGCCCCGCTACATCTGCTCGCCCGAACACGGCCTGATGAACGCCTCGTTCATCGCTCTTGGAACGCTCGTCGTGGTCGGCGTCGTCTTCGCCGGGGCTCTGTGGCGCCGAGGCGTGACCGCGATCGTTTCCCGGTGCCTGCTGGTCTGCGCCGGCGTGGGATTCGTGATGGCCGGGCTGGCGCCTGCGGACGTCCACGAGAACCAGCATGTCCTGGGTGCGCTGCTCATCATGGCCATGGGCAACATCGGCCTTGTGCTGGCGGGAGTCGGCCTGGCGGACGATGTGCCGGGGCCGCTGCGCTGGGCGACCAGTCTGCTGGGGGTAACGGCGATGACGGCCTTCGGGCTCTTTCTCTCCCACGGTTATCTCGGACTCGGGATGGGAGGCATGGAGCGGGTAGCGGCGTTTCCCCTTCTGGTGTGGGCGCTGTCAGCCGGTGTCCGCGGCCTGTTTCACCAGGCGACTCGTGTGCGATATCAGGACCGGCGGGTGCAGCGGGCACCCGCCGGCCGGTGATCACGCCGCGGTGCCGCCCGCGTAGTCGCTGTTGAACGTCGTTTCGACGGTGGTGGTCACCGGTTGGGCCACGCCTGTGCCAGTGAGGATGACGCCCAGCTCGCGGTTGTTGCCCAGCGAGTTGCTGCTGATGTTCACCGAGCCCGCCTCCACCTCCTGGGTGGACAGGCCGTAGTCGGCGACCATGGCCTTGGCGTGGATGTAGAAGCCGTTCGGGTCGGAGTAGCCGACGACGGTGCCGCCCGCCGCCTTGATGGCCGAGACCTCGCTGGAGTAGCTGGAGGGGCTCTCCAGGACCACTCGTACCGCAACGCCTGCCTTGGCGCGGGCCACGATGGCGTTGACGACCGTGCTGTCGCTGAGTTCCAGTTCCTCGACGTCGAGGGTTTTGGTGGCCGCGTTGATGAAGGACACCAGGCGGCTGCGGGAGTCGGTCGGGGACCACAGGAGGTGGTCGCCGTCGGTGGGGGTGATCGAGGTGCCGGCGTAGTCCGCGTTGAAGACCTTCTCGATGGAGGCGACGTCACGGGTGTCGTCGTCGAAGACGCCGTAGTCGCGGCCGGTCGTGTAGTACTGGGAGGTGAGGTTCCCGGTCAGGATCAGGGACTTGGTGCCGTCGACCGTGATCGTCTTCTGGTGGGTGTAGACGTAGGCGGAGGAGGACCAGACCACGCCTATGCCCGCGTTCGTCAGCGACGTGTACGCCGTGCCGTTGGCGCTCTGGTGCTGGCGGTCGAGGACGACGCGGACCGTGACGCCCTTGTTCTTCAGGGCTATGAGGTCGTTGACGGCGGTGGTGTCCTCCAGCTCGTACATGGTCATGTCGAGCGTACTGGTGGCCGAGTTGATGAAGTCGTAGATGGTGGGCTGGCTGCCGCTCTGGGAGAAGGCGAACGCGGAGTAGCTCGCGGCGTTCGCGGGGAGGGCGGTGGCGACGACGGTGGCGCCGGCGGCGAGCGCGACGCCCGCGCGGCCGAGGACCTTCCACAGCATGCGTGACTCCTGGGGGTGCCTAGGGGATGCCTGGGGGGTGCCTGAGGAATGCCTTGAGTGGGGGGTGGCGCGGGCATGACACCACGCGCGTAGAACGATGAGGAGTCGGGCGATTCCAGGGACGGCCAGGAGCGCGCAAAAACTTCGTATCGGGGTTCCGCTACGCCCCTCTTGGGCCGACAGGGCGTCGGCAAAGGCGGGGGCCGGGCGGGCGTAGCGTAGAGGGCATGACGAAGTACGGATCCTTCCCTGGTACGCGTCCCCGGCGGCTGCGGACGTCGCCCGTCATGCGGCGGATGGTCGCCGAGACGCGGCTGCACCCCGCCGACTTCATCCTCCCGGCGTTCGTCCGGGAGGACGTGAGCGAGCCCGTGCCGATCGCCGCCATGCCCGGTGTCGTACAGCACAGCCGTGACAGCCTGAAGAAGGCGGCGGCGGAGGCTGTGGCGGCCGGGATCTCCGGGATCATGCTGTTCGGGGTGCCCGAGGAGGGCAAGAAGGACGCCGTGGGCACGCCAGGTACCGACCCGGACGGCATCCTCCAGGTCGCCATCCGCGATGTCCGCGCCGAGGTCGGCGACGACCTGCTGGTGATGTCCGACCTGTGCCTCGACGAGACGACCGACCACGGCCACTGCGGGGTACTGGACGCGCAGGGCCGCGTCGACAACGACGCCACCCTCGAGCGCTACGCCGAGATGGCCCAGGTGCAGGCCGACGCGGGCGCCCACGTGGTCGGCCCGAGCGGCATGATGGACGGTCAGATCGGCGTCATCCGTGACGCCCTCGACCAGATCGGCCGCGAGGACGTCGCCATCCTCGCCTACACCGCCAAGTACTCCTCCGCCTTCTACGGCCCCTTCCGCGAGGCCGTCGCCTCCTCCCTCAAGGGCGACCGCAAGACCTACCAGCAGGACCCCGCCAACTGGCGCGAGTCCCTGCGGGAGCTGGAGCTGGACCTTGAGGAGGGCGCCGACATGGTGATGGTCAAGCCCGCCGGCCCCTACCTCGACATCCTCGCCCGCGTCGCGGACGCCGTGGACGTGCCCGTCGCCGCCTACCAGATCTCCGGCGAGTACTCGATGATCGAGGCCGCCGCCGAGAAGGGCTGGATCGACCGCGACCGGGCGATCCTGGAGACGCTGACCGGCATCAAGCGGGCCGGCGCGCGGAACATCCTCACCTACTGGGCGACCGAGGTCGCGCGGAATCTGCGCGGTCAGTAGTCGAGGGCGTTGTCCATGCTGGGCAGCCAGTACGTCACCGTCAGGCTGTTGTCGACGTAGACGCCCTTGGCGGGCAGTGCCACGGTGGCGGTCGAGCCGTCGTCGAACGGGACCGTCAGGCTGTGCACGGTGCCGCCGCCCTCGGCGCTTCCGTCGCCGGCCGACAGCAGGACACCCGCGTAACCCGACTCGCCCGGCGCCAGCACCGTCACCGCCTGCGGCTGCGTCTCCTTCGCCACCGGCGGCACCGACTGCGCTTCACCGAACCGGGCCTTCGGGTACGGGGGCAGCACGCACGCCTTCGAACCGGTGTTGGTGACGGTCAGCAGGAGGTGGTTGAGCGGCCGGGTCACCTCGGTCGCGGTGGTCCGGGTGGTGGCGGCGGTGCACTTGCCGGGGGCTCCGGAGCCGCCCTGGCCGGTCGACGAAGCCGACGAGCCCTTGCCGCCGCTCGTTCCGGAGGAGTTGGAGGAGCCGTTGGAACCGGAGGAGCTGCTCGAGCCGCTGGATCCGCCGGACCCGGTGGTACCGCTCGCGGTGCCCGAGCCGCTGGAGCCCGAGCCGTTGGAGCCGGAGCCGCTGGAGCCGGAATCGGAAGACTTCCCGCCCTGGCCGCCGGTGGCCGTCGTGGACGGGGACGAGCCCTCGGCGCGCGGGCCCGTTCCGCCGTCACAGGCCGTCAGTGTGAACGCGGCGAGCGCCACCGTGGCGGCGGCGAACAGGCGGGTGCGGGTGGTGCGTGCGGACATGGGTGGACCCTTTCGGATGTGCATGGGAATGCCGCTCGACCGGATGCCGGGAGCGGCGTGCTTGGCTGACCAGCAGCTTGGGGGAGAACCCGTCCCAGTCGCCATCGGCTGCGGGGAACACGGAACCATGGGATGCCGAAAACTGGTCTGAGCTGGGGGAACGATGTAGGCCTGGGACACGGTTCCGGGACGCGGGGAGGGAGAGACGGTGTCGGGGGACGACTTCGCGGGGCTGCTGCGGGAGCTGAAGGAGCGGTCCGGGCTCAGTTACGGAACGCTGGGCAAGCGGCTGCACATGAGCGCGTCCACGCTGCACCGCTACGTCAGCGGTGACGTCGTACCCGCCGACTACGCCCCCGTCGAGCGGCTGGCCCGCGTCTGCCGGGCGACTCCGGAGGAGCTGCTCGAACTGCATCGCCGCTGGATCCGCGCGGACGCGTTGCGGGGCGTGAAGACGGAAGCCAGGACGGCGGCGGAGCCAGAGACGGAGCCAGAGGCGGAGGCTGAAGCCGGGGCGGAAACGGAGCCCGAGGTCCCGCAGCCGCAGCCGCTCGAATCGTCGGCGGAAGCGGAACCGACCCCGGTGGCCGGGACGCCCCGGCGCCGGCCCGCCGCGCTGCTGGCCGGTACCGGAGTCGCCGCCGCGGCAGCCGTCGCGCTCGTGGTGGGCCTGGTCCCGGGGCACGCGGACGGGTCCCACGGCACCCGGGGTGCCGCCGCGAACGTCACCTCCCCCGCGACCGCCTCGTCCGCCGCCCGGTCCGCCACCCCGAGGAGCCCCTCGCCGTCGGCGTCCGCGTCCGGGAGCCACACCGCCACGCCGAGCGCCACGCCCTCCGGCAGCCACCGGGCGGCAGACTCGGCCGGCGACTCCTCCGGCGGTGCGGACAGGACCGGCTCGGGCGCGGTGTCGGTCACGGTGGCCGTCACCCCGTACACCTGGGACGGGCCCTGCGACCAGAGCTTCCTGGTGAACCGCAGCCCCGGGAACGTACCGCCGCCGCCCGCCCAGCAGGACGCGGCCGGCTGGGTCACGGCGCTCGGTGCGGTCGCCGCCGACCACCAGATGGTCGCGCTCACCGTGCAGGGCACCGGCGCCGAGACCGTCGTCCTTCAGGCGCTGCACGTCCGTGAGGTGCGCAGCGACGCGCCGCTGACCTGGAACAAGTACGAGATGGGCGATGGCTGCGGCGGCAACGTGAGCACCAAGTCCTTCGACGTCTCACTCGACTTGGGCAATCCGCTCGTCCACCCGGTCGCGGGGCAGCGGAACTTCCCGTTCAAGGTGAGCGAGTCCGACCCCGAGGTCTTCTACGTCAGCGGGCACACCACCGGGCACGACGTCAGCTGGTACCTGGAGCTGGACTGGTCCAGCGGCAGCCGGCACGGCACCGTACGCGTCGACGACCACGGAAAGCCATTCCGCACCAGCGGCTCCCAGCAGGCCTACTACGCCTATCCGCTCGGGGGCGACGGCTGGGAGCGGGTCTCCGGCGGCTGAACGCGCCGGTTCGCGCTTTCGAGGACCAACAACTCCCGCCCGGGGCTAGGGTCTCACGATGATCGACACCACCAAGGCGCACCCGGCCCGGGTCTACGACGTGTTCCTCGGCGGCACGGACAACCACCCGGTGGACCGTGCCGCGGCCGCCGCCGCCCTCGCGGCCAACCCCCGCGGCTACCTCGACGTACGGCACAACCGCGACTTCCTGCGTCGCGCGGTGACCACGCTGGCCGCCCAGGACGGCATCCGCCAGTTCCTCGACATCGGCACCGGCCTGCCCACCGCGGACAACGTCCACCAGACAGCCCAGCGGACAACCCCGCGCACATCATCGAACAAGCCGCGAGAACACTGGACTTCGGCCGGCCGGTCGCGCTGTGTCTGGTGGCGATCCTGCACTTCGTCGAGGACGAGGAGGCGTACCCGGTCGTGCGCGAACTCCTCGAGGCGCTGCCCGTCGGCAGCCGACTGGTCGTCAGCCACCTCACCGAGGACCTGAACCCCGAGAACATCCGCGCGGTCCAGCGGACGTACACCGAGCGCGGGTTCACCTTCGTGCTGCGTTCCAGGGGGGAGGTCGAGCGCTTCTTCGCGGACACCGGCCTGGAGCTCGCCGACCCGGGTGTCGTCCCGGCCCACCGCTGGCGCCCCGACGGCACCGCTCCCGTCCCGGAGCAGCCGGAGGCAGGCCACCTGGCGACCCTCGACGACATCGAGAAGGTCCGGTACGCCGACATCAGCGACGTCACGGACGCCGACATCAATGTGTACGCGGCCGTCGGCGAGAAGGCCTGAACGGGCCACCGCGTCCGCCGCCGCGTCCGCCACCGCGTCCGCATCCCGGAAACCTGCTTGTAGACGGCACGTACATCCTTAGGCTGCGGGCACGAGACGTCACCGCAGCCGAAGGAGCCGTGCCATGACGGTCGCCGAGCCCGTGCCCACCTCCGCCCCCATGCCGCCGCTCGCGGCCCGGGCCCGCTCGATCGGCGGCTCTCCCGTACGGAACATCCTCGCCGTCACCGCCCGCCCCGAGGTCATCAACTTCGCGGGTGGGCTGCCGGCACCGGAGCTGTTCGACACGGAGGGGATAGCGGAGGCGTACCGCGCGGTGCTCACCGAACTGCCGGCCCGCGCCCTCCAGTACTCGACCACGGAAGGCGAGCCCGCGTTGCGGACCGCGCTCGCAGAGCGTACGACCGCGCGCGGCCTGCCCACGGACCCCGACGACATCCTCGTCACCACCGGCTCCCAGCAGGCGCTGTCCCTGCTCACCACCGCCCTCGTCGAGCCCGGCGACACCATCCTCGTCGAGAACCCCTGCTACCTCGCGGCACTTCAGGTCTTCGGCTTCGCGGGCGCGAGGATCCTGCCCGTCCCCTCGGACGCCGACGGTGTAGACCCCGACGCCCTGGAGGAGCTGGTGGCACGCGAACGCCCCAAGCTGCTCTACACCGTCCCCACCTTCCAGAACCCCACCGGCCGCACCATGCCGGCCGCACGCAGGGCGGCGGTCGCGGACATCGCCGCACGGCGCGGCCTGTGGATCATCGAGGACGACCCGTACGGCGAACTCCGCTTCGAGGGCGAGCGCGTGCCGTGGATCGCCTCGTACCCCGGCGGCGCGGACCGTACGGTCCTGCTCGGCAGCTTCTCCAAGGTCATGGCACCCGGCCTGCGCCTCGGCTGGCTGCGGGCGCCCGCCGAGCTGCGCCGGGCCTGCGCGATCGCCAAGCAGGCGACCGACCTGCACACACCGACGGTCAACCAGCTCGCCGCGGCGCGCTACCTGGCCGACAACGACCTGGACGCCCATGTCACCCGGGTCGCCGGGGCGTACCGCGACCGCCGCGACGCCATGCTCGCGGGCCTGTCCACAGCGCTGCCGCAGGGCTCGACGTGGAACCGTCCCGAGGGCGGCATGTTCCTCTGGGCCCGCCTCCCGGAGCCGTACGACACCACGGCCCTGCTCCCCGACGTCGTACGGCACGACGTGGCCTACGTCCCCGGCGCCCCCTTCCACACCGGCGAACCCGACCACTCGACCCTCCGCCTCTGCTTCGTGACGCAGACACCCGAGGAGATCGCGGAGGGGCTGCGCAGGCTGGCGAAGGGATTGCGGATCTAGAACGGGCCTACTGTGAGGGCATGGCCGACACAGTGGGATCCGATGTGGGATTCGAACTCGACGCGTACCTCCGGCGGATCGGTTGGGAGGGGGAGCAGCGGCCCGACGCGGAGACGTTGCGGGGGGTGCATCTGGCGCACATGCGGGGCATTCCGTTCGAGAACCTGGACGCCTTGCGCCGTACGGCCCCGTCCCTGGAGCCTGCCGACCTAGCGGCCAAGCTTCTGCGCAGCCGCCGCGGCGGGTACTGCTATGAGCACAACACGCTTCTCTCCCTCGCTCTGGAGGCGCTGGGATACCGCGTGACCCGGCTGACGGCGCGCGTCGTCGTGGGCGCGGAGGACATCGCGAGCCGCCCGCGCACCCACATGGCCCTGCTGGTCGAGGCGCCGGACGATCCGCAGCCGTATCTGGCGGACGTCGGCTTCGGGGCGATCGGCGCGTTGCTGGAACCCGTGCCGCTGGTCGCGGGCGTCGAGTTCCACGACGCGGGGCGCCGTCACCGCCTCGTCCACGTGCCGCACGACGGCCCGCTGGAGATGTGGGTGCTCCAGGCCTACGAAGCGAAGAGCGGCACGTCCGGGGAAGGGGCCTGGGCCGGGCAGTACGCGTTCACCCTGGAGCCCTTCGAGAAGCCCGACTTCGAGGTCATCAACTGGCACATCGGCACGAACCCGCGCTCCCCCTTCACCCAGCGCCTCTACGTGCAGCGCGTCACCGCCGACAGCCATCTGCTCCTGAGCGGCCGCCTCCTGACCGAGACGCGCGCCGACGGCACGGTCACGGAGCAGGAGGTGACGGACGAGGCCGAGGCGCGCCGTCTGCTCGACGAGGAGTTCGGCATCACCGCCCCGGCAGGGATGACCCTCCTCGGGTGAGGCCGGCCGGGCCGGGTCAGTCCCACCAGAAGTGCCAGACGGACTCGCCGACCAGCTCCTTGGCGTAGGCGCCCAGCGTGCCCACTCCGCTCTGCGTGACGTTGTCAGGGCAGAACGCGAAGTGCTCCGCGGCCACTGCCTCCGCGCAGGCGAGGGTGGTGGGCGGGGCGGCCACGGAGACGGCCAGGGTGTCGAAGCCGAGGCCGACGACACGTATGCCGAAGCGGTCCTCCCAGGAACGGAGGACCGCGCAGAGACGCGCCACGTCGTTGTCGTGGTTCACCGGCCCGGACCAGCCGATCGCGGCGGGAATGTCGGCGGACCGCCGGGCCGGGACGAGGGCGAGCCGCGGATCCTTGAACCAGGCGTCGGAGCCGTCGGTCAGCGAGTCGGCGAGCCGGGCCGCGCAGGTGCCGGGTTCGACGGTCAGTGAACCCGCCGGCGCGAGGCCGGGCCAGACGGGTCCGAACGGGGCCCGCAGCTCGCCGAGTTCCTCGTCGGGCCCGTACTCCGCGTCCTCCTCCGCCCCGTCGTCCTCCCAGTACTCCGCGAGCACCTCCTCGGCATCGTGGTCCCCGGGGTACGAGGCGTAGTCGGGGCCCAGCTGCCACCGCTCGGGCCCGCCCGGGGAGCCGCCCGCCTCGACGAGCACGGGCAGCAGTCCCGCCCGGCCGGCGGGCACACCGAGCGCCGCCCAGGTGCCGGGCCCCGCCTGCTTGTCGGCGTGCCACAGCAGTGGCTCCGGCCATGGCCCGTCGATCGTCGCGTCGATGAGCCTCCCGGGCGGGAGTTGGAGGCCCAGGGAACGTCCGCTCGGATCGGACGCCATCTTGGGCAGCGGGTTGGGAAGAGTCGCCATGCCGCCGACTGTAGGGGCAGCCACTGACAGAGGCCGGTCACCTGGTGGCGGTGAACGCCTTCCAGGCCTCCGGCTTGATCCGGAGGGTGGGGCCGTCTTCCGGGTTCTTGGAGTCGCGGATGTGGATGGTGTGAGGGGAGGCGGCGACTTCGAGGCAGGCGCCGCCTTCGCTACTGCTGTAGGTCGACTTGAACCACTGTCGTGCGGTGCTCATTTCTCTCCTAGGAGACGGTCCAGCAGGCTCCTGGAGTCCTCAACGGTGAGGGCCTGCGTCCGCAGCATCGCATACTTGCGCGACAGGATGGACACCTCGTCAGGGTCGGAGACCCACTGGCTGCCACGTTGAGACTCCGTGTAGGCGAGGTGCTGGTGGTCGGGTGTTTCCAGGAGGATGAACGGCCCCGCGTCTCCGGCATGCGACGTACGGTTCAGCGGCAGGAACTGGAGAGCCAGACCCGGAAGGTCTGAGTACACCCGCAGATGCCGCAACTGCGCGAGGTGCGTCTCGCGGCCCCCGGTGGGCATGAGCAGCACCGGTTCCCAGACGACGAAGCTCAGTGTGGGCGGGACCTTGCGGTGCAGGATCTCCTGCCGGCTGACGCGTGCCGCGATCTTCGTCTCCAGTTCGTCCTCGTCGTACGGCGGAACGCGGCCGCGCAGCAAGGCGCGTGCGTACGCCTCGGTCTGGAGCAGGCCGGGGACGACCAGCGCGTCGTACCACGACAGGGCGATGGCCTCGCGCTCGTGCAGCATGTACTGCTCGGCGAACAGGGGGAACTGGTCGATCTCCGGCATGTTCGCCACCCCCGTCGCCAACATCCCTCTCGTATCGAGGAGTTCGTCCAGCGTTCGGGCCAGGTCGATCAACAGGGGCCGTCTGCCCTGCTCGATCGACGCGATCGTCTCCTCGTCGGCCAGGACCGCCTCGCCGAGGGAGCGTTGGGTGTAGCCCGCGGCCTTGCGGACCGTCTGGAGCTGGGCGCCCAGCATGCGCATGGTCGAGAGGTTCTTCTGACGCGGCAACTTCCTGGAGCTCATCTGTTCCGACTCCCGTACACGACCCGTACGGAATCCCCGTACGACTTCACTCACTGATGTACGGTAGTGACTCTCCGCAACGCTCGTCTCGTGAACGAGACGATCCAACTCCCTGTCTTCCGCGAGAGGCTCTTCCGTCGCGAGCGCCGATCCGTGCCCGCTGCCAGGCGGTTCACGTACGAGACGCTGGCCGGCTGGCGGCTCGCCGACTACCGCCGCACTGACGACGTGCTGCTGTGCATGAGCGAACTATCGACGAACGCGTTGCTGCACGGGGTGCCGCCAGGGCGGCAGTTCCGGGTGCTCCTGCGCTACGACGGCTGCCTACTGCACGTGGAGGTTCACGACAGCGGCCCCGGCTTCCCGCGCATCGCCGACCGGGCCGACGAGGGCGGGCGGGGACTGCTGCTCGTCGCCGCGCTGTCCGACAAGTGGGGCATGCGGGAACGGGAGTTCGGCAAGGTGGTCTGGTGCGAGTTCGAGCGTCTTTCGGGAGTGCAAGACGGCTGAGCGGGACCCGGTCTTGCCGATACGGTGTCGACCAGCGGGATCCGTACTGCGGATCACGGCTGCCGGGCGACATCTAGGGGGACGGGATGGCCGACGGGCCGCTTCTCGCGCACCTGCACTTCGGGCGCGAGGACGCCGAGCGGGACGTGACCGACGGGCTGCTGTTACGCGGCGGGTTCCTGCCCAATGCCGCGTACCGCGCCGCGGTGGACGGACGGAAGATGCTGATCATCGGCCGCAAGGGCGCCGGCAAGAGCGCCATCTGCATGCAGCTGATGGCGGACGGCGGCGACCACGCCGGGAAGGTCCTGGTCACCCCGGACGAGACCGCGGGCGAGGAGATCCGGCGGTTCGAGTTGCAGGGACTGCCGGGCGACTCGGCGAGGGCGTTGATGTGGCGGTACGTGTTCGCCGTACACGCGGCCCGCCACCTGGTGGCGCACGCCAAAGACGCGCACGGCCGCAGGTCCGACTCGGTGACGGCGCTCGCCAAGTTCCTGAAGCAGAACGGGGAGCTGGCGGGGGACCGGTTGGGGGCCCGCCTGGCGCGCAGCGCCAGGGGGCTGCAGACCTCACTGTCGCTGGAGGCGTTCGGCGTCAAGGCGGGGCTGGACCTCGCGCAGGCGCCGTCGGAAGGGGACCACGCAACACGGCAGTTGGACATCGTCGAGCAGGGCGTGGCGAAGGCCTTCACCGAACTCGGCTGTGCCGGCGGGCACCCGCCCGTGCTCCTCATGGTCGACCAGCTGGAGCTGGTGTGGTCGGCCGAGACGGACAGCAACTCGATGGTGATCGGGCTGCTGCTGGCGGCCAAGCATGCCGCGAGCCTGTACAAGCGGTCGGTGCGGATCCTGTTGTTCCTGCGGGCCGACATCTACGACTCCCTGTTGTTCGGCGAGGGCGACAAGTTCCACGGGGACGAGCTGCGGATCGTCTGGACCCAGTCCGCGCTGCGGGACCTGGCCCTGGCCCGGGCGCGGGCCTCCGTGGGCCCGGTCCTGACCTCCGAGCAGCTGTGGCGGGAGATCTTCCCGCCGACCGTGGAGAACGAGGAGACACCGGCCTACCTCTTCCGCCGCTGTCTGCCCCGGCCGCGCGACGCCATCCAGTTCCTGAACCTCTGCCAGGAGACCGCCTGGCTGATCCACGGCCGGGACCGGATCACGGAGGCGGACGTCCTTCAGGCGGCCCGTCAGTTCTCCGCGTGGAAGCTCAAGGACCTCTCCCTGGAGTACCTGGTCGCCCACCCCTTCCTGAAGCATCTGTTCCCGCTGTTCCAGAACGACGGGTACGTCGTCTCCCGCGCTGCTCTTCAGGGCCGTTTCGAGGCGGCGGCCGCTTCCCTGCACGGGCTGTTCCCGGCGTACGCGGACGCGTTGACGCTCTCCGGCGTCATCGACGTCCTGTACGGGGTGGGCTTTCTCGGTGTGCGGCGCGGCAACGACGTGGTGTTCGCCGGGGAGGACGACCTTCCGGTGCAGCCGCACGAGACGGAGTTCCACATCCATCCGTGCTTCCGGGCGGCGCTGGGTGCCACGAGGGCGGTCGCCCTGCGCCGGTACGAGCCGATCGTGGCGGGAGACCGTCTGGTCCAGGGCGGCTTCGTCTTCGGAAGCGTGTCGACGGGCAACAGCGTCCAGAACCGGGACGACCGGCTGCTACAGGAGGTCGGCCGCTCCTGCCATTCCGTCCTCGCCCAGGTCGGACGGGCCGTGGCCCTCACGCAGGACGCCCGGGACGAGATCACACGGGAGATCGACAGGGTCCTGGGCAACGCCAACGCCCTCCCCGCGCCCGGCGTCCCGCCCCTCGACGCGGAGGACCAACTGTTCTCCACCGCGCATTACTTCACCTCCCTGGCCGCACAACTGAACGCCAGTGGCCTCGCCAACGGCGCGGACGGCACGGCGGGCGTCGCCCGCCGCCTGGAGGACGAGGCCCGGAGACTTCGCCAGCTGGCAGGTGGGTCGTTCGGAAGCTCGGGCGACTCGCCCAACTAAGCGGTGACACTCGTAAGGACACACCCGGATGATCCGGGGACGGGGGAGGTGGCCGGTGCAGGGCACAGTGCTGGCTGAGCGGTTCCGGATCGGGGAGTGGCTCGGCGCGGGCGCCTTTGGCGAGGTCTGGGTCGCGCAGGACGAGCGGATGCGGCGTGACGTGGCGGTGAAACTCGTCCACACGGTGCCGACGCGGGAGGCGGCGACGCAGGCCAGGTTCCGGCGCGAGGTCCAGCTGGTGGGGCGGCTGTCCCACCGGAACATCGTGACGGTCCACGACTGGGGCGAGACACTGCTCGGCGGGCGTCAGGCCTTCTTCCTCGTGATGGAGCTCGTGCGGGGCGTCGCGATGGCCAAGAGGCTCAAGGAGGGGATCCCACCCTGGCCGCTCGCCGTGGGCTGGGCCGCGCAGATCGCCGAGGCCCTGGACGCCGCGCACAGCCGCGGCGTGGTCCACCGGGACATCAAGCCTGCGAACGTCCTGCTCACAGCCGAGGGGACGGCGAAGGTCCTCGACTTCGGTGTCGCCAAGTTCGTGGGCGACACCCTGAGCGCCCACGACCTCACCGCCACCGGACACCGGCTCGGCACGCCGCGGTACATGTCGCCCGAACAGGTCGAAGGCGTCCAGGAGATCGACCACCGCACCGACCTCTACTCGCTCGGCTGCCTGCTGTACCACGCGGTGACAGGCCGTCCGCCCTTCGTCGCCGGCAGCGACCTGGCCATCGCCCGTATGCAGACGGACGACCCCCCGATCGCGCCGAGCACCCTGGTCGAGGGCCTCCCCGACCCCTTGAACGACCTGATCCTGAGCCTGCTCGCCAAACGTCCCGACGACCGGCCGGCCGACGCCGCCGCCGTCCACGACGCCCTGAGCACGCTCCTGGTGGAGCAGTCCGTGGCGCTCTCCGGCGGCACCATCCTGGAGACCGCCCAGCTCTCGCGCGCCGACTCCGTCGCCGGGCGGATCCTGGGCAAGGCGTGGGAGCTGTTGCAGAGGACGGAGGCGCAGAGCGCGGCCCGGCGGGCGGAAGCGGAGGCGGAGGCCGAAGAAGTGCTCCGCAGGGCGCGCGCGGAAGCCGAGCGGCTGCTGGACGAGGCGGACACGGAGATCGAGGCGCGGTTCGACGAATTCGACCGCCTTGCCCAGGACACCCTCGACAAGGCGGCGGAGAAGGCCGCGGCCATCAGCAAGGCAGCTGCCGACGAGGCCGCGCGGGTGACCGAAGTGGCGGAGACCGAGGCCCAGCGGGTGCGCAAGGAGGCGGAGACCGGGGCCGAGCGGCTGCACCCCGACGCGGTCGTAGAGGCGTTGACCGCACGGACGACGCCGGCCCGCGAGACAGTGGCGACCCCGCTGCCCCGGATGAAGACCGTCGACTTCACGGTGCCGGACTTCGTGCGGTCCGAGTCCCCCGGCTTCGAGCTCGTCCGGCGGGGCTACGACCGCGATCAAGTGGACGATCGCATCGCCAAGCTCGTATCCGATCGGGACAGCGCACTCGCCCGCGTCGCCGAGCTGGAACGGCAGGTCATGCAAGAGGCCGCCGGCTCGTGGCCAGGCACACCAGGCCGGGGCCTCATCGCCGCCGCGTACCTCCAGGCCGAGCGTGACGAAGTCGCACGCCACGAAGGGGGCGTCCGGCGCCCGGACGCCCCGTCCTACCATTTCGAGCTGATGCGGCGGGGCTACGACCGCACGCAGGTTGACGCACGTGTTACCCAACTCGTTACGGACCGGCACTGGGCGGTGGTCCGCATCGGCGCGCTCGAAAAGCTCATCAAGGAGCTGAACGGGCAAGGCCGACGCGGATGATCACAGACGCTCAGGCGTCCTGATCCCCAGCAGCGCCATGCCCTGGTGCAGCGTGCGGGCCGTCACGTCGACCAGGAACAGGCGGTTCTCCACCTGCTCCGGCGTCTCGGCCTTCAGGACCGGGCACTGGTCGTAGAACGACGTGAGCAGCGTCGCCAGCTGGTAGAGGTACGCGGCCAGCTTGTGCGGCTCGTACGCCGTCGCGACCTCCAGTACCGTCTCGGCGAACTGGTCCAGGTGCAGACCGAGGGCCCGCTCGGCCGGGGCCAGCGCCAGCTCCGGGTGGGCCGCCGGGCTCGCCTCGCCCGCCTTGCGCAGGATCGACTGGATACGGGCGTACGCGTACTGGAGGTAGACGGACGTGTCGCCGTTCAGCGAGACCATCTGGTCCAGGTCGAACTTGTAGTCCCGGACCGCCGAGGTGGACAGGTCCGCGTACTTCACGGCGCCGATGCCCACGTACCGGCCGTTCTCGGTGATCTCCTGCTCGGTCAGGCCCACCTTCTCGGCCTTTTCCCGGACGACCGCCGTGGCCCGGTCGACGGCCTCGTCGAGGAGGTCCTGGAGCTTGACCGTCTCGCCCTCACGCGTCTTGAACGGCTTGCCGTCCTTGCCGAGGACCGTGCCGAAGGCCAGCTGGTGCGCCGTGACGTCCTCGCCCAGCCAGTTCGCCCGGCGCGCGGTCTCGAAGACCATCTTGAAGTGCAGGGACTGCCGCGCGTCCACCACGTACAGCAGAGTGTTCGCCTTCAGGTTGAAGACACGGTCGCGGATCGCGGAGAGGTCCGTCGCCGCGTAGCCGTAGCCGCCGTCGGACTTCTGCACGATCAGCGGGACCGGGTTGCCGTCCGGGCCCTTGACGTCCTCGAAGAAGACGCAGAGGGCGCCCTCGGAGCGGACGGCGACGCCGGACTCCTCCAGGAGGCGGCAGGTCTCGGCGAGCATGTCGTTGTACCCGGACTCGCCGACGATGTCGGGGTCCCGGACCTCCATGTCCAGCTTCTCGAAGACGGAGAAGAAGTAGATCTTCGACTCGTCCACGAACTTCTGCCACATGGCGAGGGTGTGCGGCTCGCCGGCCTGGAGGTCCACGACCCGGCGGCGGGCCCGCGTCTTGAACTCCTCGTCCGAGTCGAACAGCTTCCGCGCCGCCTTGTAGAGGCGGTCGAGGTTCGACATCGCCTCGTCACCGGTGACCTGGGCCCGCTTGTGGTCCAGCTCGTGCGGGTGCTCGTCCAGGTACTGGATGAGCATGCCGAACTGGGTGCCCCAGTCGCCGATGTGGTGACGGCGGACCACGGTCTCGCCGGTGAACTCCAGGATCTGGACCACCGCGTCGCCGATCACCGCCGACCGCAGGTGCCCGACGTGCATCTCCTTCGCCACGTTCGGCTGGGCGTAGTCGATGACCGTGGTGCCCGGGTTCGCGGCGTGCGGCACGCCGAGGCGGCCGGACTCGTCCGCGTACCGCGCGGCCAGGTTCCGCGTGATCGCCTGGTCGGTGATCGTGACGTTCAGGAAGCCGGGCCCGGAGACCTCGATGTCCTTGATCACGTCACCGGTGACGATGTGGGAGACGACCTGCGTCGCCAGCTCCCGCGGGTTCGCCTTGGCCTTCTTGGCGAGCGCCAGGATCCCGTTGGCCTGGAAGTCGGCCCGGTCGCTTCGTCGCAGCAGCGGGTCCGCGCCGGCGGCCTCCGGCAGGGTGGCCGAGAGGGCGGACGCGAGCTGCTGCTGGACGGAGTCGCTGAGGGACGTGACCGAGGCCATAGGAATGGGTGCCGTTCTCCTCGTGGGAATGGATAGACCCAGCCAGTATCCCACGGAGGGTAAAGCCGTTTTCCCGGGCGCGAGCCGGTCTGTGAGAATGGGGTGTCACCCCGTTCAGAAAGAAGGACGTGCCGATCGTGGCTCAGAGCACCGAGACCACCGACTGGGTCTCCCGTTTCGCGGATGAGGTCATCGAGGAGTCGGAGCGTCGGGCCCCGGGCGCGGCGACATCAGTCGCTACCGCTCCGGTGGTGGTCGTCGCATCCGGCCTCTCCCCCTCGGGCCCGATCCACCTCGGCAACCTCCGCGAGGTCATGACCCCGCACCTGGTCGCCGACGAGATCCGCCGCCGCGGGTACCAGGTCCGGCACCTGATCTCCTGGGACGACTACGACCGCTACCGGAAGGTGCCCAAGGGCATCCCCGGGGTCGACGAGGACGCCTACAAGGAGCACATCGGCAAGCCGCTGACCTCCGTGCCCGCCCCCGAGGGCTCCGCGTACCCGAACTGGGCCGAGCACTTCAAGGCCGCGATGACCGAGTCGCTGGCCGAGCTGGGCGTCGAGTTCGACGGGATCAGCCAGACCGAGCAGTACACCTCCGGCGTGTACCGCGACCAGATCCTGCACGCCATGAAGCACCGCGGCGACATCGACGCGATCCTCGCCCAGTACCGCACCAAGCCCAAGCCCGCCGCCAAGAAGCAGCAGCAGAAGCCCGTCGACGAGGCCGAGCTGGAGGCCGAGGAGGGTTCCGGCGCCGCGGCCGAGGACGACGGCAGCAGCTCCGCCGGGTACTTCCCGTACAAGCCGTACTGCGGCGACTGCGGCAAGGACCTGACGACGGTCACCTCGTACGACGACGACACCACCGAGCTGTCGTACACCTGCGACGAGTGCGGCTTCGCCGAGACCGTCCGGCTCAGCGAGTTCAACCGCGGCAAGCTGGTCTGGAAGGTCGACTGGCCGATGCGGTGGGCGTACGAGGGTGTGATCTTCGAGCCGAGCGGTGTCGACCACTCCTCGCCGGGGTCCTCCTTCCAGGTCGGCGGGCAGATCGTCGGGATCTTCGGCGGTAAGCAGCCCATCGGCCCGATGTACGCCTTCGTCGGCATCAGCGGTATGGCGAAGATGTCGTCGTCGCGCGGTGGCGTGCCCACCCCGGCCGACGCGCTCCAGATCATGGAGCCGCAGCTGCTGCGCTGGCTGTACGCCCGGCGCCGGCCCAACCAGTCCTTCAAGATCGCCTTCGACCAGGAGATCCAGCGGCTGTACGACGAGTGGGACAAGCTCGCGGGCAAGGTGGCCGACGGTTCCGCCCTGCCGGGCGACGTCGCCGCGTACACCCGGGCCATGGGCACCGCCGCCGGTGAGCTGCCCAGGACCCGGCGTCCGCTGCCCTACCGCACCCTCGCCTCCGTCGCCGACATCACCGCCGGCCACCAGGACCAGGCCCTGCGCATCCTGTCCGAGCTCGACCCCGCCAACCCGCTCGGCACCCTGGACGAGGTCCGGCCCCGGTACGACAAGGCCGAGGCCTGGATCAACACCCACGTCCCGGCCGACCAGCGCACCATCGTCCGCGACGAACCCGACGCCGAGCTGCTGAAGTCCCTCGACGAGCCCTCCCAGCAGTCGATCCGGCTGCTGCTCGACGGGCTCGCCGACCACTGGTCGCTCGACGGACTGACCCACCTCGTCTACGGCGTACCCAAGGTGCAGGCCGGGTTCCCCGCCGACGCCACGCCCAAGGAGCTGCCGCCGGAGATCAAGACCGCCCAGCGGACGTTCTTCGCGCTGCTCTACCACCTGCTCGTCGGCCGCGACACCGGCCCGCGGCTGCCCACACTGCTGCTGGCGGTGGGCCAGGAGCGGGTGCGGGCCCTGCTCGGGGAGTAAGGCGAGCAAGACCGAACGAAAGGCGCCCGGTGCCTTCCAGCACCGGGCGCCTTCTGCGTGCCCGCTTGTTCTGCTTGCCGGATCCACCGGTTCTAGGCGATGTGGTCCTCTTCCAGCTCCGCGTTGTAGCGGTTCGTGAAGCGGTTGACCATGCGCTTGGCGTCTTCCGGCGCGAGACCGATGCTGAACTCGGCCTCGACGTTCTCGCCGAACTCACGCGGCGTCGGGTAGCTGCCGTTGATCGACTGCTTGAAGACCTGGTAGTACGCGTCCTCGTCCGGCTCCGGCGAACCGCCGCCCTCGCCGAGCTCACGGGTACGGCCGGGGCTCACCGGAATGGGAAAGCTGCCGGTCTCCTCCGGAGAAGGCTCCTCGTACTGGAACTGCTGCTGCAACCGCTGCAACTGCTGCTGCTGGTACTGCTCGGCCTCCTGCTGCTCCGCGTACCACTGGGCGTACTGCTCCGCCGGGTCGTACGCGGGGTCGTAGCCGCCGTGGTACTCGACCTGCTGAGGAACGTTGAACCAGGGACTCTGCTCCTCCTCCGGTTCAGGCTGGTAGCGCTCTTCGGCATGCGGCGCCTGCCGCGGTACGGGCGCGGGTGCGGGCGCGGCCTCGACGGCCCGCGGAGGTGCGGAAACCTCCACCGCACGTGCCGCGGGCAGCACGGGCGGCTCGATGCCCGCCGCGGCCAGACCCTCCGGAGCCGTCTCCGCCAGCGGCACCCCGTACCGCGCCAGCCGCAACGGCATGAGCGACTCCACCGGAGCCTTCCGCCGCCACGCCCGGCCGAACCGGGAACGCAGCCGCGCCTGGTAGACGAGACGTTCCTGCTCCAGCTTGATCACCTGGTCGTAGGAGCGCAGCTCCCACAGCTTCATACGACGCCACAGCAGGAAGGTGGGTACCGGGGAGAGCAGCCAGCGCGTCAGACGCACGCCCTCCATGTGCTTGTCGGCCGTGATGTCGGCGATCCGGCCGATCGCGTGCCGGGCCGCCTCGACCGCGACCACGAACAGCACCGGGATCACCGCGTGCATGCCCACGCCCAGCGGGTCCGGCCAGGCCGCGGCACCGTTGAAGGCGATCGTCGCCGCCGTCAGCAGCCAGGCCGTCTGACGCAGCAACGGGAAGGGGATACGGATCCACGTCAGCAGCAGATCCAGGGCCAGCAGGACACAGATGCCCGCGTCGATGCCGATCGGGAAGACGTAGGCGAAATTCCCGAAGCCCTTCTTGATTGCCAACTCACGGACGGCCGCGTACGAACCGGCGAAGCCGATGCCGGCGATGATCACCGCGCCGGTCACGACCACGCCGATGAGTATGCGGTGCATCCGAGTCAGCTGCAGTGGCGCGGCCACTCGTTACTCCCCTCCCAGTGCGTGTTGTTGCGCGCATAGGGTGGCACACCTGTACGGCAAACGTGGTGCCGGTCAGCCCTTCGAGGCCGACGACTTCGACGGGGAGGCACTCGCGGACGCCTTCTTGGAAGCCGAAGCCGACGACGACGGAGACGCCGACTTGGAGGCCGACTTCGACGGCGAGGAGCTCGCCCCACCGGAGCCCGCACCCGAGCCCGTGTCCGAACTACCGCGCGACCCCTGGCCGTTGGCCTTCGGTACCGCGGCCACCGCCTCCTTGGCCGCCTTCTCCGCCGCCTTCGTCAGGCTGCTCGCGTCCGGAGTCTTCTCACCCGCCAGACCCGCACCGTTGTAGTCGAGGGTGACGACGACGTTCTCCACCCGCGCGACCACGGTCTGCTGCTTGAAGCTGCCTTCCTTCTTCTTCAGGTCGTAGTGCACGACCGACGCCTCGTCACCCGTCCCGGCGACCGGCTCCGTCTTGGCGTTCTTCGCACCCGACACCGACTGTGCGGCCTTGACCTGGTCCGCGTAGTACACCTGCGCCTGCTTCTCACCCGTACCGCGGTTGGCGTCCGAGTCGAAGCGGAGCAACGAGACGTTGAGCCAGCGGAACTGCGAGCCCTTCACCCCGTTGTTGTCGAGGCTGCTCCAGGAGCAGCTGGACCGGGACGAAGTGTCACTCGACGTGCCCTCCTTGCCCGACTTCGCACCCTTGGGAACCATTTCGCCCAGAGTCTTCTTCGACAGCACCGCACACGGCTCCGGCAACTTCGCGTACGCGGCCGCCTGCACCGTCGGAGAGGCACTCGCGGAGGCACTGCCCGCGTCCTCACCGGCCGGGGCGGTCTGCTGCGACCCCTTCGCACCCTCGTCGGACCCGGAGTCCGACGAACAGCCGGCCGCCACCAGCATCACGGGGACCGCCGCCGCACAGACAAGAAGGCGGGGGAGGAGCTGGACTCGCTGGGCACGCTGGTCGTCTCGCTGGGCTGCTCGCTGCATGGTTCCTTCACTCATGACGCTCGTGTTTCCTGCGGTCGGATCGGGTCCGATGGGTCACGGTACGCGTTGAGCGAGCTGTGCGGCTTCCCTTCGCGGGCTTTGCGTACGGCCCCCCAGGGTCCCCGCGGCACCCCTAACCGTTGAGCACGTCATCCAGCTGGGCGGCCAGATTACGGGCCCTGTCCTGCATCTCCTTGCTGTCCGGGGCGACACCGATCGCCGTCGGCTGCTCCGCGTACTCGATGGTCACGATCACGTTGGACGTGCGGAACACCACAGTCACCGTTCGCTGTTCCGCCGTCGAACCGGAGCTCGTCAGCTCGTCGTCGATGAACGCCTCGTCGCCGAGGTCGTCGAGAACACGGGGCTGGAGATCGGCCGAGTCGGCACCCGAGGAACCATCGGAGGAGCCATCGGAGGAGCCATCGGAGGGACTACCGGACGAATCGGACGGCGAAGCGCTGGAGGAGGCGCTCGCCGAAGGCGCCACCGTGGACGTCGACTCCCCGCCGGCGGCCGAGGCGGACGAGGAAACGGAAGGAGACCCGGAGTCGGACCCCGACTTGGATGCCGGCGCGGACCCCGACGCCGAGACCTGCGGCTCGGGAAGGTCGGCCGCGGTCTGCCGCTCCCCGAAGAGCTTCTCCGCCTGACTGTCGTCGCTCACCGCGTTGTCGTACGACACCACCCGCTCGAAATCGACCAGGAGATGATCGGTCGCGTCCGTGGAATCGACCTTCCAGCGACAACCCACCTTGCGATCCGTGTCATACGTGAGCGTCGCCTCGCCCTGGTACGCCGTGTCCCGCTGGTCCTGGTCGGCGATCTGCTTGACACCGGGCAGCAGCGAGTCGAGCGTGCCGTGATCGATCGCGCCACAGGGCTCGGGGAGCGTGCGGTACTTGCCGGGCTGCGCCACCGCCGTCGCCGTACCGGCGTCGCCCGGGTTCGCGTCGTCCGTCGAGCCCTTGTCGCCCGAGCCGCTCGTGCAGCCGGCCAGCAGCGCCGCGAGGAGGGCGGCGGTGCCGGTTACATACGCCTTCCGCTGCACGGTCAGGCTCCTCTCGACGGTGTCCCGGGCGATGGGTCATCCAGTGTCCCCGCTGGTAATTCGCTTGCCGCGGCGGGGCGCCCCCTGGAGACAATGTGTATCGCACGCACTGCTGTGAACGCCGGTCCGCTGTCCCTTTTCGCCGACCTTGGCGCTGCTTTTGCGTTTTGCACTTCTTAAGACTTTTGTTGCACCCCCGGGGGAATGAGGAAGACATGTCGTACGTGGAAATGCCCGGCGCGAAGGTCCCGATCCGTATGTGGACCGACCCCGCGACGGTCGAGGACGTGGCCCTGCAACAGCTCCGCAACGTCGCCACCCTCCCGTGGATCAAGGGCCTGGCGGTCATGCCGGACGTCCACTACGGCAAGGGCGCGACGGTCGGGTCGGTCATCGCCATGCGGGGTGCCGTGTGCCCCGCGGCGGTCGGGGTGGACATCGGCTGCGGGATGTCGGCGGTGAAGACGTCGCTCACGGCGAACGATCTGCCGGGGGATCTGTCGCGGCTGCGGTCGAAGATCGAGCAGGCCATTCCGGTGGGGCGGGGGATGCATGACAGTCCCGTCGAGCCGGGGCGGTTCCATGGGCTCGCGACTTCGGGGTGGGAGGACTTCTGGGGGCGGTTCGATGGGGTCGCGGAGGCTGTGAAGTTTCGGCGGGAGCGGGCGGCTTTGCAGATGGGGACGCTCGGAGCCGGCAACCACTATGTCGAACTGTTGTTCGATTCTGGTGATGCGGTCTGGCTCACGCTTCACTCGGGATCGCGGAATATCGGCAAAGAGCTGGCTGAGTACCACATCGGTATCGCCCAGAAGCTTCCGCACAATCAGGGCCTGATCGACCGCGACCTCGCTGTCTTCGTCTCGGACACTCCGCAGATGTCGGCGTACCGGAACGACCTGTACTGGGCGCAGGAGTACGCGAAGTACAACCGCACGATCATGATGGCGCTTCTCAAGGATGTGATCCGCAAGGAGTTCAAGAAGGCGAAGCCGACCTTCGAGCCGGAGATCTCCTGCCACCACAATTACGTGGCGGAGGAACGGTACGAGGGTATGGACCTGCTGGTCACCCGCAAGGGTGCGATCCGCGCGGGCTCGGGAGAGTACGGGATCATCCCTGGCTCGATGGGGACCAGTTCGTACATCGTGCGAGGGCTCGGTAACGAGAAGGCGTTCAACTCGGCTTCGCACGGCGCCGGTCGGCGCATGAGCCGCAACGCGGCCAAGCGCCGCTTCTCGACCAAGGACCTTGAGGAGCAGACGCGGGGAGTGGAGTGCCGCAAGGACTCCGGCGTCGTCGACGAGATCCCCGGCGCCTACAAGCCGATCGAGCAGGTCATCGACCAGCAGCGGGACTTGGTGGAGGTCGTGGCCAAGCTGAAGCAGGTCGTGTGCGTGAAGGGCTGACGCGAAAGGCCCCCGGTCGACGCCGGGTGCCTCGCTCACTTGGTCACTGATCGCTGGGCATGGGCACTTGGCCGGTGCGCAGGCGCCAGAGACGGAGACTACAGCTCTGAGTGGTCCGGCCGAGTACCTCTGCGGCGGCCATCGGACTGTTGAGTTTCAGCAGGGTCTGGTCTTCGTGTGCGGTCCAGCGGCGCTTCGTGTACGCGGCCCTCATGCCTGTGGGACGTACCCAGTTGGCGAGAGAATCGGCGGCTGAGCGCTTGCGTTCCAAGGATAGGCAGCCGGGATAGTACAGGTCAGCGACCAGGAGTTGGGCTACCTCCATCGTGTAGAGGACGTTGTAGATGTTGTCGCGAGCGTTGCGTTTGAGGATGCGCTCCGCTCCCGTCATGTCCCTGCCGTAGTCGCGCATGCAGGACGCGACGGCGCTGCTGGCCGTGGTCAGGGAGACGAACGGGAAGCCCTTGCTGGTGAAGCCGACTGAGCCATCTGCGTCAATCAGGCCTCGGAGGTAATCGCGGTGTGAGAACTGGCTGTTCGGGGGAGCGATCGTCTTTGACTTGCGACCGTAGGGCAGGCCGAGTTCGTTGAGTGTGGTCCTGGCCTCAAGGGAGCAAAGGCTCCAGACGGCCGTATGAGAAGTCTCTGCGAAGTTCGTGGTCCGAGTGCGCTCGGTGACGCTGCTGTAGTAGGGCGTCAACTTCTGGAACTTGTGCAAGAGCTTGATGTCCCGTGTGTTGATCTCGACGGTCAACTTGCCTTTCTGGCCGTCACCTCGTTGTAGATGTCCGTCCGTCTGCAAGAACCCGAACATGTACGCGTATTCGGGGACGGTGAGGTCCATGAACCCAAGACCGTTAGGCTCGCAGTCAGCCATGAGGAAGCTGATCCTTCCTTGTTGGTCAGGCCCTCGCCCGGGACCGGCATCCCAGGTGAGGGCCGTCGTGTTTGACGTTGTGGCGCGAGCCTAGATCGCCAGTTCAGAGGCTGTTCGGGTGATCGACGATGTTCACCCCTGCGAGTTAACGAGCCGCTTCTCCAGCAGGGTCACCGCGTAAGGGCTGCCCGAGCCGCCGTCTTTTGAGGGTTGTTCGCCGGCGACGCGGTAGCCCGCCGCCTCGTAGTACGTGCGTAGGCGCGGGTTGGAGGCGAGGCAGTCCAGGCGGGTGTACGGGCGGCCCTCGGCGGTGATGCGGGATTCCGCCTCGGCCAGCATGCGGCGGCCCGTGCCGGGGGGAGCCGTGTGCGGGGCTGCCATCAGGCGGTGGATGTAGCCGGCGTCCGGGGGGCGGGGGCCCCAGGCCGCCGGGTCGTCCCACCAGAGTTCCCAGGCGCCTGCCAGGTGGTCGCCGCTGTGGGCCAGCCAGACCTCGCCGTCCCGCATGCGTGCGCGGAAGTGGGCCTCGTCCTTCGCGCCCGGCTTCCACTGGTCGATGCCGCGGGCCAGTTGCCACAGGGCCGCCGTGTCGTGGAGGCGGACCAGGGCGGGGAGGTCGGCGGGGGTGGCCTTGCGGAACGTCAGCGGGGGCCAGGTCGTTGGCGTGAGCTCCAGGAGGTGGGTGCGCAGGGTCTCCGCGAGGGACTCCGCGTCCAGGCCCAGGGCGCCGGTCACGTATGCCTCGGGCGAGCCGTAGCGGGCGGTGAGGGCGGTCAGGAACCGGCGCATGACCGAGGCCGGGGCGTGGCCCCAGGCCGGCCAGGTGGGGGTGCGGCCGGGGTTTCTGGACTGCCAGGCGGCCAGCAGGGCCGGGGTGGCGAGCTCGGTGAGGGTGTAGTCCTCGATGATCGTGGGTTCGGGGATGCCGAGGAGGGAGAGGACCAGGGCGGCCAGTTGGCCGGTGCGGTCCTTGCCGGAGGCGCAGTGGAAGACCAGGGCGGTGTCCGACTCGGCCGCCTCCGCGATCAGTTCCAGTGCCGCGCGGATCTCCTTGGCGCCGTCCTCCGCGACTTCCATGTAGCGCTCGGCCAGGTAGGGGCCGGGGGCGGTGTCGGGGGTGAGGGCCGCCTGGTCGTAGGGGCGGTGCTCGATGCTGAGGTTGTGGTACGCGAAGGAGTCGTGCGCCGGGATGCGGCCCCGCGCCTCCCCTTCCCAGTCGTGGCGCAGGTCGATCACCGTGCCGATGCCCAGGGCGAGGAAGCGGTCCCAGTCGGGGGTGCCCTCGGTCAGTCTGCCCAGGGAGTCGGCGCGGTAGAGGCGGCCGGGGCGGATGCGGTGGCGGCCGTCCGGGGTCGGATAGCCGCCCAGGTCACGGAAGTTGTGCAGGCAGTCGAAAGGTATGTGTCTGTCCACACCACAGTGTGCACTCAGTGGGCATGGCGTACCGCGTAGATCATGACGAAGGCCACGAAGTGGATGCCGAAGAGGAAGTAGGCGAGGAAGTACCACACCTTGCGCTCGTCCTTGGTCTCCTGGTCGAGGCGGCGTCGCTCCAGTGCCTTGTCGTCGTCGGGTGTCATCGTTCGCGGTGGACCTTGGTGTTGGAGGCCTGGGCGCGGGGGCGGAGGACCAGGAGGTCCACGTTGACGTGGCTGGGGCGGGTCACCGCCCAGCTGATGGTGTCGGCGACGTCCTCGGCGGTGAGGGGTTCGGCGACGCCCTCGTACACCTTGGCCGCCTTCTCCTGGTCGCCGCCGAAGCGGGTGAGGGCGAACTCGTCGGTGCGGACCATGCCGGGCGCGACCTCGATGACGCGGACCGGCTGTCCGACGATCTCCAGGCGCAGGGTCTCGGCGAGTACGTGGGCGCCGTGCTTGGCGGCGACGTAGCCGCCGCCGCCCTCGTAGGTGCCGTGCCCGGCGGTGGAGGAGACGACCACGACGGTGCCGTCGCCGCTCGCGACGAGCTTCGGCAGCAGGGCCTGGGTCAGGTTCAGGGTGCCGATGACGTTCGTCTCGTACATCGTGCGCCAGTCCGCGGGATCGCCGGTGGCGACGGGGTCGGCGCCGAGTGCGCCGCCGGCGTTGTTGACGAGGACGCCGATGGTCTTGAAGGCGCCGGCGAACTCGTCGACGGCCGCGCGGTCGGTGACGTCGAGCGGGTACGCGGTCGCGGAGTGGCCGGCCGCCGTCAGTTCTTCCGCGAGTGCCTCGATGCGGTCCTTGCGGCGGGCGGTGAGGACGACGCGGTAGCCGGCCGCGGCGAGCTGCCGGGCCGTGGCGGCGCCGATTCCGCTGCTCGCACCGGTGACGACGGCGATGCGGGAGGCGGCGGACGGGGCTGCGGTGGCCATGGGGCGGCTCCTCGGGCGTACGGTGATCGGTCCGTGCCCAAGGGTAGGGGACCGCGCCGGGCCCACGGCGGGGCCGTCCGCCCTGCGAACGGTCAGCCCCCGCTGCGCGGCGCCCACATGAGGACGGCCATTCCGGCGAGGCAGATGAGCGCGCCGGTGATGTCCCAGCGGTCGGGGCGGTAGCCGTCGGCGATCACGCCCCACAGCAGGGAACCGGCGATGAAGATCCCGCCGTAGGTGGCAAGGACGCGGCCGAAGTGGGCGTCGGGCTGGAAGGTGGCGACGAATCCGTAGGCGCCGAGTGCGAGCACGCCGCCGGCCGCCCAGAGCCAGCCCCGGTGCTCGCGCACGCCCTGCCAGACGAGCCAGGCGCCGCCGATCTCGAAGAGGGCGGCGACGAGGAAGAGAGCGGCGGAGCGGAGGACGAGCATGGGCGCAGCTTCGCACGGTCGCGTCACCTGATGGATGGCGCCTGCCGTCCGCTCCTCGTGGCATACATCCCGTAGATACGCATATGTCAGGTACGTATATGTGAGGAGTGGTGTCATGCGAGGTGTGCGGGGTCTGCGGGGTCGCCGGGGTCTACGGAGCGTCACCATGTCCGGGCTGGCCGGGCTGGCCGGGCTGGCCGTGGTCACGGCTGGTGGGGCCGCTTGGGCCGGTTCCGGCGATCCCTCGGCCGGTCTGGCCTATCACGGTGCCGCGGTGCTGGTCGGTGACCAGGTGGACGTATGGCTGACCCCGCGCAACGACGGGCCGTCCGCCGTCCCAGACGCGAGCGTGCGGCTGCGCTGGTCGGCGGCACTCGCGGATCTTCAGCAGCTCCCGGCGGGGTGCGCGCGCACGGACGAGCGTGCGGTGGTGTGCCGTACGGGGGCGCTGGCCGCGCACGCACTGGGTGAGCAGATCGCCCTCTCGGTGCGGCTGAAGGGGCAGCCGTCGGAGGTGACGATGGAGGTCGAGACGGCGTGGCACGGCGGCGCCGCCGACGCCGGCAAGGCGCATGACGCGGCGCGGGTGCTGGTGCTGGCCACCGGGGACACGTACGCGTTCTGAGTCGTGGCATCGGGCTGGCGCGACCGCTGCGCCTACGATATCTGCACGGCGCAGACGAAAGGGGCGGTCATGTCCGGGAACGGTGCGGGGGGCGGCCGGTCGCGGCTGCTGGCGGAGCTGTCCACGGTCTCCCGCCGGTACATGGCGTCGTACGCCCTGTTCAACCAGGCCGTCGCCGACCATCTCGGCCTGCACCCCACCGATCTGCAATGCCTGAATCTGCTCACGCTGGAGGAGGCCCCGGTCACCACCGGCCGTATCGCGGAGCTGACGGGGCTGACCACGGGGTCGGCGACGCGGCTGGTGGACCGGCTGGAGAAGGCGGGGTATGTCGTCCGGGAGCGGGACGCGGTGGACCGGCGGCGGGTGCTGGTGGCGACCGTGCCGGAGAAGATCGCCGAGTTCGGGCGGATGTGGGACCGCCTCGGCGGCACCTGGGAGACGCTCTTCGACGACCTGGACGACACCGAACTCGCGCTGATCGTCCGGCACATGAGGCGGACGGTGGAGCTGAGCGGGGAACAGATCGCCCGGCTCCGGGAGGGCCGGTTCTGACCCCCGGGGGTTACTCGGGGCCTTCTGTGTTCTCCGTGTTCTCCGCGCTCTCTGTGCTCTCTGTGCTCTCCGTGTCGTACCGCTCCCGGGCGGCGTGGACCTCGTCGAAGTGGGTCTCCGCCCAGCTCTTCACCGCGGTCAGCAGGAGGGAGAGGCTGCGGCCCAGCGGGGTGAGTTCGTAGTCGACGCGGACCGGGACGGACGGGGTGACCGTGCGGGTCAGGATGCCGTCGCGTTCCAGGGAGCGGAGGGTCTGGGTGAGCATCTTGGGGCTCACGCCGGCGATCTTGCGGCCGAGGTCGCTGTAGCGCATGGGACCGGCCGAGAGGGCGGCGACGACCAGGCTGACCCATTTGTCGCTGAGCCTGCCGAGGAGCTGGTTGGTGGGGCAGCCGCGCACGAAGGCGTCGTACTCGGCGCGGGCCTGTTCGCGTCGCTGGGCCGCCGTCATGGTCGCCATGGGCTCTCCTCCGGGTCCTCTACGCACCTTCGGGTAACTACTTACCAATGGATAGTAGCTCTTCCTAGGGTTGTCGCAGCGGTCGGAAAGCACCGCGAACAAAGGTGAACTACCCAACCTGCAGGGAGAGTTGGCATGCGTGCTGCTGTGGTGAAGACGTTCGGCGGGCCCGAGGCCGTGGAGGTCGTGGAGGCGGAGGTGCCCGAGCCGGCTGCGCGGCAGGTGCGGATCAGGGTGGCGGCGAGCGCGTTGAACCCGGTGGACGCGGGGACGCGGTCCGGGGCCTTCGGCGGGGCCGGCAAGCAGATCGGGCTGGGCTGGGACGTCGCCGGGACGGTGGACGCGGTGGGTGTGGCGAGCGCGTGGAGCGTGGGCGACGAGGTGGTGGCGCTCGACTACGGCATGGTGAAGCCGCTGGCCGCGCACGCCGAGTACGTGGTCGTGCCCACGGACGCGGTGGCGAAGGCGCCTGCCACGGTGGACGCGGTGCAGGCGGCCACCCTGCCGCTGAACGCGCTGACCGCCGCCCAGGCCCTGGACCTGCTGGAGCCGGCGCCCGGTCGGTCACTGCTGGTGACGGGCGCGGCGGGCGCGGTCGGCGGGTACGCCGTGCAGCTCGCCGCGCGCCAGGGTTTCTCGGTGACCGCGCTGGCCCGGGAGGGTGACGAGGAGTTCGTGCGCTCCCTGGGGGCCGCCGACTTCACGTCCGGCGGCATCGCGCCGGCGGGCTTCGACGCGGTGCTCGACGCGGCGGTGCTGGGTGAGTCCGCGCTGGAGTGGGTGCGGGACGGCGGGGTGTACGTCGGTGTCATCCCGCAGGCCCAGCCCGCGCCGGTCCGCGGGGTGCGTACGACGGCCGTCGAGGTGAGCGCCGACGGGGCCCGGCTCGCCGAGCTGGTCCGCCTGGTGGACGAGGGCGTGCTGACCCCGCGGGTGGCGGAGACCTACCCCCTGGAGGAGGCGGCCAAGGCCCACGCCCGGCTGGCGGAGGGCGGGGTGCGGGGGCGGCTGGTGCTCGTCCCCTGACACTGTGCACGGAGGGACCCGCCGGACCGGCGGAATACACGGACACTGGGACTCGTTGGAGGGCTATAGTTGAACAGTAAACAACTTGGAGGTTGAGCGACCATGCAGTTCGGGATCTTCAGCGTCGGTGATGTCACGCCGGACCCGACCACGGGACGTACGCCGACCGAGCGCGAGCGCATCAAGGCCATGGTCGCCATCGCGCTGAAGGCCGAGGAGGTCGGCCTGGACGTCTTCGCGACCGGCGAGCACCACAACCCGCCGTTCGTGCCCTCGTCCCCGACCACGATGCTCGGCTACATAGCCGCGCGGACGGAGAAGCTGGTCCTCTCCACCTCCACGACCCTCATCACCACCAACGACCCGGTGAAGATCGCCGAGGACTTCGCGATGCTCCAGCACCTGGCCGACGGCCGGGTGGACCTGATGATGGGCCGCGGCAACACCGGCCCGGTCTACCCCTGGTTCGGCCAGGACATCCGCCAGGGCATCAACCTCGCCATCGAGAACTACGCCCTGGTGCACCGCCTGTGGCGGGAGGACGTGGTGAACTGGGAGGGCAAGTTCCGCAGCCCGCTCCAGGGCTTCACCTCCACCCCGCGTCCGCTGGACGGGGTTCCGCCCTTCGTCTGGCATGGCAGCATCCGCTCGCCGGAGATCGCCGAGCAGGCCGCGTACTACGGCGACGGCTTCTTCCACAACAACATCTTCTGGCCGGCCGACCACACCAAGCAGATGGTCGAGCTGTACCGGACCCGGTACGCCCACTACGGCCACGGCACGCCCGAACAGGCGATCGTCGGCCTCGGCGGACAGGTGTTCATGCGGAAGAACTCGCAGGACGCGGTGCGGGAGTTCCGCCCGTACTTCGACAACGCCCCCGTGTACGGGCACGGCCCGTCCCTGGAGGACTTCACCGACCAGACCCCGCTGACCGTCGGCTCGCCGCAGCAGGTGATCGAGAAGACGCTGTCCTTCCGCGAGTACGCCGGTGACTACCAGCGTCAGCTGTTCCTGATGGACCATGCCGGGCTGCCCCTGAAGACCGTGCTGGAGCAGCTCGACATGCTCGGCGAGGAGGTCGTGCCGGTGCTGCGCAAGGAGTTCGCCGTCGGCCGCCCGGCCGATGTGCCGGAGGCGCCCACCCACCAGTCCCTGCTCGCCGCCGCTTCGGAAGAGGTGACCGTCGCATGAAGCTCGTAGTCGTCTCGGCGGGACTGAGCGTCCCGTCCTCCACCCGGCTGCTGGCCGACCGACTGGCGAACGCCACCGCCGAGCGGACCTCGGCGGAGGTACGGGTGATCGAGCTGCGGGACCTCGCGGTGGAGATCGCGCACAACTTCACCAGCGGGTTTCCCGGGCGGGCGCTGGCGGACGCGCTGGACGCGGTGGGCTCGGCCGACGGTCTGATCGTCGTCAGCCCTGTGTTCACCGCCTCCTACAGCGGGCTGTTCAAGTCCTTCTTCGACGTGCTCGACAAGGACGCGCTGGCGGGGAAGCCGGTACTGATCGCGGCGACGGGCGGGACGGCCCGGCACTCGCTCGTGCTGGAGCACGCGATGCGCCCGCTGTTCGCCTACCTGCGAGCCGTGGTCGTGCCGACCGCCGTGTACGCGGCCTCCGAGGACTGGGGTGCGGAGGGGCTGGCGGAGCGGATCGAACGGGCCGGCGGGGAGCTGGCCGCGCTGATGGCGGGGCTGTCGGGGACCGGTCCGGCCAAGGCCGAGGACGATCTTGCGGTGGTGCCGTTCGAGGAGCAGCTGGCGGCGTTGAGGGGCTGACCCGGGGTTGCTGCTGGGGCGGGAGTCGCGCAGCCCGGCGTGACGGGGTGCCTCCCCCACTCTCGGCTTCGCTCGAGCGGGGGGACCCCCACCGCCCACCCGTGCCGCCCCAGCGGCACGACTGCCCGCAGCTACGGCGGCTGATCGGCGGGGTCTGGGGGCGGCAGGCCCCAGGTGGTTGCCTCGCGCACGGTGAGAGCCAGGTAAAAAGGGTGATCGTAGGCCCACTCGCCCCGGCCGAACCGCCGGAGGCCTTGGCAGACTGGGAACGTGCCCCAGACTGTGCTGCTCGCCGAAGACGACCGTGCCATCCGTCATGCCCTGGAGCGTGCCCTGAGCCTGGAGGGCTACGAGGTCACGGCGGTCGCCGACGGCGTCGAGGCGCTCGCGCAGGCGCACCGGACCCCGCCGGACGTCCTCGTCCTGGACGTGATGATGCCGGGCATCGACGGCCTCCAGGTCTGCCGGGTACTGCGCGCCGAGGGCGACCGCACCCCGATCCTCATGCTCACCGCGCTGGTGGAGACCGCCGACCGCATCGCGGGCCTGGACGCCGGCGCCGACGACTACGTGGTCAAGCCCTTCGACGTCGAGGAGGTCTTCGCCCGCCTGCGTGCCCTGCTCCGCCGTACCAGCCCGGTCACCGCGGGCGCTGCGGGTGCCGCGGGCGGCAACGGCGGCACCCCCGAGGCGAGCAGGGCCGACCCCCAGATCTCCGACCGGCAGATCGATGCCGCCGGACTGCGCATGGACCTCCAGGCCCGCCGGGTCTGGCGGGGCAGGCGCGAGCTGGAGCTGACCCGGACCGAGTTCGAGCTGCTGGAGCTGCTCGTCCGCAACGCGGGCATCGTCCTCGACCACTCCACCATCTACGACCGCATCTGGGGCTACGACTTCGGCCCCGGCTCCAAGAACCTCGCCGTCTACGTCGGCTATCTGCGCCGCAAGCTCGACGAGCCCGGCGCGCCGCAGCTGATCCACACCGTCCGAGGCGTCGGTTACGTGCTGCGGGAGGACTGAGTGGGCCGCCTCGGGCGGCTGCTGGCCCGGCGCCGGCCCAAGCTGGTGTCGCTGCGTACCACCTTCGCCGTGTCCTTCGCGGCCGTCACCGCCGCCGTCACGATCCTCGTCGGCATCCTCTCCTACGGTGCCGCCGCCCGCCTGGTCCGCGTCGACCAGCAGTCGGTGTTCACGCAGGTCGTGCAGGACGTGCAGGACGAGGTGCGGCAGCACGACATGGTGCCGGACGACTTCTCCTCGTCCCGCCCCGGCCACGACGTCGTCCGGCCGGCCCGCACCGACGTCCAGGTGCTCGGCGCCGAGGGCGAGATCGTCGACCACGGCAGTCCCGTACTGCCCGTCACCGCCCGCGACCGGAGTACCGCCGGTGCGGCGGCGGCCGGGAAGCTGGTCGAGCACAAGGACGTCCGGGTCGGCGAGGACCTCTTCCGCATCGCGACGGTCGCGCTCGGCGACGGTCGGGGCGCGGTGCAGGTGGCGCAGGAGTTCAGCGACACCGAGGACCTCCTGCGGGCGCTCCAGCAGCGGACGCTGGCGCTGATGTCCGCGGTCGTGGTCGCCGCGGGCCTGTTCGGCTGGTGGCTGGCCCGCCGCATCACCCGCCGCCTGGTGATCCTGACCTCGGCCGCCGAGGACGTCGCCCGCACCCGGCAGCTGGGCATCGAGGTGCCCGTCGCCGGATACGACGAGGTGGGCCGCCTCGGCCGTGCCTTCGACCGCATGCTGGGCCGCCTCGCCCAGTCGGAGGAGGACCAGCGCCGCCTGGTCCAGGACGCGGGCCACGAACTGCGTACCCCGCTGACCTCCCTGCGTACGAACATCTCGCTGCTGCGCCGCATCGACGAACTCCCGCCGGCCACCCGCGAGGATCTCGTCGCCGACCTCACCCAGGAGGCCCGCGAACTGACCGACCTGGTCAACGAGCTCGTCGATCTCGCCGCCGGGCAGTCCGACAACGAGCCGCCGCAGCGGGTGGACCTCGCCGACATCGCCGAGGACGTGGTGGGCCTGGCCCGGCGCCGTACCGGCCGTGACATCGTCCTGCGGGTGAGCGGCGACACGACGACGGACGGCCGCCCCGGCATGCTCCAGCGCGCCATGTCGAACCTGGTGGAGAACGCCGCCAAGTTCGACCGCGACGGCAAGGCCCCCATCGAGGTCGACCTCGCCGGTCCGGCCCGGCCCGGCCTGGTCCGCGTCGAGGTCCTCGACCGCGGCCCCGGCGTCACCGAGGGTGACCTCATCCGCATCTTCGACCGCTTCTACCGGGCAGCCGACGCCCGTTCCCTGCCCGGCTCGGGTCTCGGTCTGTCCATCGTGCGGGAGGTGGCCCTGGCACACGGCGGATCCCCCTTCGCGTTCCGGCGCGAGGGCGGCGGCTCGGTGATCGGCTTCACGGTGGGCGGCGGCGTCGCGGGCGGGGCCCATGGCGGGGGCTGAGGGGCGCCGGTCCGGGGCTGCGGGCGTCGGACCGTGACCGGGGCGGCCGCGGCGGTCACGGACAGGGTGCGGACCTGCGTCGTCCCGTAAGGCCGGGCAGTCCCGGCAGGGCGGGTGCCGTGAGGAACCCCTCCGCCCGCGCGCTGGCCAGGCCGATGCGCGGGATGTCGCTGCTCTTGGCGAAGAGCAGGAACCGCGGTTCCCACACCGGGCGGTACTTGGCGTTGGCGCGGTAGAGGGACTCGATCTGCCACCAGCGGGAGAAGAAGGTGAGGACCGACCGCCACAGGCGGAGCACCGGGCCGGCACCGAGCCGGGAGCCGCGTTCGAACACCGACCGGAACATGGCGAAGTTCAGGGACACCCGGCGTACGCCCAGCTCCTCCGCGCGCAGCAGCAGCTCCACCACCATGTACTCCATCAGGCCGTTCTCGCAGTCCCGGTCGCGGCGCATCAGGTCGAGGGAGAGGCCGTGTCCGCCCCACGGTACGAAGCTCAGCAGGGCGCGTGGTTCGCCCTGGGCGTCGCGGCATTCGAGCATCACGCAGCGGCCGTCGGCGGGGTCGCCGAGGCGGCCGAGGGCCATGGAGAAACCGCGTTCGGTGGCGCCGTCGCGCCAGTGGTCGGCGCGGTCGACGAGCAGGGCCGTCTCCGCCTCGGGGATGTCCTCGTGACGGCGGATGCGGACGGTGTAGCCGGCCCGGCGGACACGGTTGTGGGCCTGGCGGACCACGCGCATCGCCCGGCCCTCGAGGGTGAAGTCGGCGATGTCGACGATCGCCTCGTCGCCGAGTTCGAGGGCGTCCAGGCCGTGCCGGGCGTAGATCGTGCCGGCCTCCTCGCTCGCTCCCATGACGGCGGGCGTCCAGGCGTGTCTGCGGGCTTCGGCGAGCCAGGCGTCGATGGCGCCGGGCCAGGCCTCGGGGTCGCCGATGGGGTCGCCGGAGGCGAGGCTGACGCCGCCGACGACGCGATAGGCGATGGCGGCCTTGCCGCTGGGGGAGAAGATGACGGCCTTGTCGCGGCGCAGGGCGAAGTAGCCGAGGGAGTCGCGTTCGCCGTGCCGGTCGAGCAGGGACCGCAGGCGCCGTTCGTCGTCCTCGCCGAGGAGGGCCTGGCCGCGCGGGGCGCGGAAGCAGGCGTAGAGGACGAGGAGGAAGGTCGCGGCGATCAGGACGTTGATGATCACGTCGACCCAGCGGGGGGCGTGCACGGCGTCGACCCGGTCGGCGAGCGGGCCGACGCTGATGCCGCGCAACAGGGTGTACGCGATCCGGTCCTGGAGCGTGGCGCCGGGCACCTTGTTCGTCGCGCCCACGAGCAGGGTGCCGATGGTGGCGCTGACCAGGATGCCGCCGGCGCCGACGGCCAGCGCGAGCCTGGGGTTGGAGCGGTCGCCGATGGCGTCGAACTCCCGGCGGCCGATCAGCAGGGCGGCCACGAACAGGGCGGTGAGCAGGGCGGAGAGCCAGTTGAACAGGTGATCGCGGTAGGAGTCGCGGGTGAGCGCGAGGGTGTACAGCCCGAGGAGGGCGCCGGAGAGCAGCAGGTTGAAGGCCCAGGCGGCGCGCTTGCGGCGCCGCATCACGAGTGCGAGGAAGGAGGCCAGCGCTGCCGAGACCAGGCCGGCGGTGGCGAGGTACGGCGTGAAGTACTCGCCCGCGTTGTGCTCGTGGACCTCCTCGCGGAAGGGGAGGGAGACGACCGCGGCGATGTTCAGCGCGGCGAGCAGCCGCAGGTACCAGACGGTGGCCGCGGCCGCCCGTGCCCGCAGCCGCGGGCCGGGGAACCCGGGCATACGGCGTGGGGAGTGCTGGGCGGAGGGCCGCGGCGGGTGCGTGGTCGACTGCTGTGCGGGCAGTGGGGGCATGGTGACCGGTCACCTTGGGACGGGGCGGTATGGGGACGGGTGGGCAGCCGGTCGCGCGGTCCGTCGCGCGTCCGCGCCACCGCAGACCAGCAGACCCTACATTTTGTAGGGTACTGCCGGTAGAGGTGCACCGTCCCGCACCCTCCGTATCGCGCCACGCGGATGGGGGTGCGCGAGGGCGTGTGCGGCGGGTAGTGCGCCGGTCCGGGACTCCGGTCCCACCCGCCGGGCCGGGCCTTACCGGCCAGACCCTAGTCGGTCCGGTGGTCCGTGCGGCGCCGGGCCGTCGTCAGTATCCAGGCCAGGTTGCCCACCGCGGCACCGGCCGCCACCACGGCCGCGATCACCCCGGCCGTGGTCAGCCCGTCGCTGAACAGGTGCGGCCGCCGGTCCAGGCTGTGCAGCCCGAACCCGCACAGCTCGTACACCCCGGCGGCGGCGATCGTCAGGCTCACCACGAGCACGACGACCGTCGGCGCCAGCGCCCGCGCGACCGGCGGCATGCCGGGCTGTGGTGGGCACGCTTCCCGTGTGTCCTGCATGATCTCCCCCGTCGAACAGATGCCTGGGCACGGATACGTGTGAACCGCCGCCGTTGATCAATGTCTGCTGGTCGTCTCTGGGACCATCTCTACCCAGAGGCGGTTGGGAACCTACAATACGTAGGGTCCGGTTCACCCTAGGGTGGGCACCGTGCGGATATACATCAGTGCGGACATGGAGGGCGTCACCGGACTGGTCGACGCGGACGACGTCCAGCCGGGCGGGCGGGACTACGAGCGGGGCCGGGCCATGATGGCCGAGGACGTGAACGCCGCCGTCCGGGGCGCCGTGGCGGCGGGGGCGAGCACCGTTCTTGTCAACGACGCCCACGGCCCCATGCGCAACCTGCTGCCCGAGGCCCTGCACCCGGCGGCCCGCCTGGTCCGCGGCAAGCCCAAGCAGATGGGCATGCTGGAGGGGCTCACCGATGAGTACGACGCCGTCGTCTGCGTCGGCTACCACGCCCGGGCCGGCGTCCACGGCGTGCTGAGCCACAGCTTCATGGGCCACGAGATCGAGGACATGTGGCTGGACGGCCGCCCGGTCGGCGAGATCGGTCTGGCCCAGGCCACCGCGGCGGCGCTCGCTGTGCCCGTGGTCGCCCTCTCCGGTGACGACATGGCCTGCGCGGAGGCGACGGACTGGGACGGCGGCATCGTCACGGCCCCCGTGAAGTACGCCCACGACCGCTTCGCGGCCCGGCTGCGCCCCGCAGCCGAGGCGCGCCAGGAGATCGAGGACGCGGTCGCCCGCGCCCTCTCCGCCCGCCCTCGCATCGCCCGGACCGCCGCCGGGGACGCCACCCTCGCCGTCCGCTGGCAGTCCTCCTCCGTGGCCGCCACTCTGCTGGGCATCCCCGGCGTGACCGCCACCGACAGCCGCACCGTCCGGGCGAGCGGCCGCCTGCCCTCCCTCTACCGCCAGTTCGGCGTGTGGATGCGGGTGGCGGCCTCACTGACCAATCAGCCGCCGTACTGCTGACGGGCCTCAGCCGGGCGACTGGAGATCGCGGTTCATGCTGGTTCCGGTGCCGTTCGGCCGCTTGACCGTGAAGCTCTTCGCGGCGTAGGAGGAGCCTTTTTCGCAGCTCACGATCGCTGTGGCCATCGCGCCCGTCTCGTTCTCGGTGATGCTCGTGAAGGTGACCGAGTAGCTGTTCGTGTCCGCCAGGTCCGTGCCCTGGTCCACCCGGGTTTCCGAGCCCGCGGTAATCGACACCTTGACGGGTGAGGTCCCGTCGGCGCAGTCGTCGACCGATCCCGAGACCGTGACCACTCCGCTTCTCGGGTCGGCTGCCGCGGGGCCCGCCGCCGCGAGCGCGGTCACGCCCGCCATGGGAAGGGCCGCCGCGACGGCGAGAATGGCGATGCGATTACGCATGGCTTCTCCTAGCTTGTCGACTTCCCCCCAACGTCCGACTTTCGCGCGAGTGGATCAAGGGAAAGAACTGCCCACAAGCAGCGGGGCAGAACTGCCCCGGCACCCCGCACCCCGGCACCCAGCACCCCGGCACCCCGCTCACTCCGCGTCGGCGACGACGGAACCGACCCGTTCGGCCAGGCTCGGGTCACGGCGGACCAGGAGCGTGGCGTAGCCGACGGCGGCCAGCAGGGTGACGAGTGCCGCGACGGGGAACCAGTTGTACGGCGCGGGCTGACCGGGCTTGGCGAGGTAGTAGAGCGGGACCAGGATGGCCAGGGTGCCGATCGCGGGCAGCACCAGGTGCCGTACCGTCCGGAACTCCTGCGGACGGTACCGGCGGTAGTACAGCGGCAGGGCGATGTTGGACGCGAGGTAGACCAGCAGGATCAGGATGGAGCCCAGGCTGGAGGACTCGGCGAAGAAGACCACGGGGTTCATCGGCCCGCCCCCGAGCAGATGTCCCAGACCCCAGCCCCCGATGATCAGCAGCGAGATGGCGGTGAAGGTGACGATCGCGTTGGTCGGCGTCCGGCGGGTGGGGTGCACATAGCCGAAGAAGGACGGCAGCAGACCCTCGCGTCCGGCGTTGAACACCAGGCGGGCCTGGGAGTTGATGCCGGCGATCAGCACGCCGAGGGTGGAGGTCAGGCCCCCGAGGTAGGCGAGGAAGGCGAGCCCTCCGAGGGTGTCGTGGGCGACGTCGATGAAGGGGATGCGGGCGTCGCCGAGCCTGGCCACGTCGTAGTCGAAGCCGGTGACCGTGGCGTAGGAGAAGAGGACGTAGCTCACGGTCATGATCGCGACGGAGAAGAACACGGCCCGGCCGACGTTGCGCCGCGGGTTCTCCGTCTCCTCGGCCAGTGCCGCCGAGTTCTCCCAGCCGATGAACAGGTACACCGCCAGCGGGAAGCCCGCGGCCAGCCCCTTGAGGCCGTGACTGATGTGGCCGGGCAGGAACGGGTCGGCGGACAGGTGGCCGCGGTGTTCGACGAGCGCCGCGACGGAGACGACGGCCAGCACCAGCATCTCCACGCCGAAGAAGTAGCCGGCCCACTTGGTGGAGACCACCACTCCGCGCAGCATCAGCACCACCGCCAGCCCGGTCAGCAGCAGCGTCCAGATGATCCAGGGCAGGTCGACGCCGGTGTAGTGGTACAGCGTGATCTGCACGAACCCGCCCGAGATCGCGATGACGGAGGCCATCGCGATGATGTAGCCGAGGCCGGCCAGCAGGGCCGTGGTCACCGCGCTGACCGGCCCGAAGGTCTTGCCGACGAAGGTGATGAAGCTGCCCGCGGAGGGGTGCGCCCGGGAGAACTCGGCGAGCGTGTTGCCCAGCAGCGCGACCGCGATGCCCGCGGTCACGATGGTCAGCGGTGACGCGATCCCCGCGGTGGTGGCGAGGAAGGCGAAGCCGAAGAAGAAGCTCATGGCCGGGCCGACGTTGGCCATCGTGGCGGCGGCGATGTCCGCCATGCCGAGGACGCCGCCGCGCAGGCGCTGGGGCGTGCCGCCGGCGGGGCCCGATGTCGACGACGGGCCGACGGCTCCGAGGTCAGGCATGGCGGCGGCTCCTTCTGCGGTGGGGCGGTGCGATCGATGCGGCGTCATTCCGGGCGGGCGTGTCGGTGGGCCTTGACGGCGCGCACGGCCGGGCCCAGGGCGCCGCGGCCGAGTTCGGTGAGCAGGTCGGCGTGGCAGCGGTTGCGTGCCCGTACCTCGTCGGGTGCCGGAGCGGGCCGCAGCAGGCACTGCCGGCCGAGCAGGTCGGCGGCGAACTCGCGGATCCCGGCGCCGCCGAGCGCTTCGGCGAGGTCGAGGTGGAAGCGGGTCTCCAGTTCGACCAGCCGGGCCGGGTCGGACACGAGGTCCATCGCGTCGACCAGCGACCGCAGGCCGTCCAGCCGATCGGCCGGGACCTCGCCGGCCCCGTGGGCGACCAGGCCGCACTCGAGCAGCAGGTGGAAGCCGTCCAGCGCGGCCGCCTCGTCGGGGTCGTGCATCAGGGCGACGACGGTGTCCCAGTCCGGTGCGACGAAGGTGCCGCCCGCGCGGCCCCGCCGGCGGTCGAGCAGGCCGTCCTGGCACATTCCCTCCAGCGCGCGGCGCACGGTGATCTCACTGATCCCCAGTTCCTCGGCGAGGACGCCGACGTCCGGCAGCCGGTCTCCGGGGGAGACGGCCTTCAGGCGTACCCGCAGGGCGATCCGTGACCGGACGAGTTCCGATCCTGTTGGCCCCCTGCCGGGCAGGAGGCGGGTGTCCGCGCCGCCATAGGGTCCGAACTTGCCCGCTGCATTCGCCACGGCGTCACCCTAACCGTCCTGCTGAGCGGGGATGCGTGAAAAATAGAGCACACTGAACACTTAAACAAGGTGAACAGCTCTTGTTTTTTTAGATCGTACTGAACTAATTTCCGGACGCATGCCCTCGTCCCCACTGCCTCCCAGGATGTCGAGATGACCGCGCGTCCCCCGCTCCCCGCCACAGACCAGCCCAGCCCGACCGCCGAGAGCACCCCGGCGGGCTCCGGCCTGCAAGCCGGCCTGAAGAACCGCCACCTGTCGATGATCGCGATCGGCGGTGTCATCGGCGCCGGCCTGTTCGTCGGCTCCGGCTCCGGCATCGCCGCCGCCGGCCCCGGCATCCTCGTCTCCTACGCGCTCGTCGGCGCCCTCGTCGTCCTCGTCATGCGCATGCTGGGCGAGATGGCCGCGGCCAACCCCACCTCCGGCTCGTTCTCCGCCTACGCCGACCGCTCGCTCGGCCGCTGGGCCGGATTCACCATCGGCTGGCTGTACTGGTTCTTCTGGGTCGTGGTGCTCGCGGTCGAGGCGACCGCCGGCGCGAAGATCCTGGCCGGCTGGGTCCCCGCGGTCCCGCAGTGGGGCTGGGCACTGATCGTCATGCTCGTCCTCACCGCCAGCAACCTGGCCTCGGTCAGCTCCTACGGCGAGTTCGAGTTCTGGTTCGCCGGCATCAAGGTCGTCGCCATCGCCGCGTTCATCGTGCTGGGCGCCCTCGCGATCTTCGGCCTGCTGCCCGGCTCGGACCACCCGGCGTCCGGCTTCTCCAACCTCACCGCGCACGGCGGGTTCCTGCCGCACGGGCCGGGGGCCATCCTCACCGGTGTCCTGATGGTGGTCTTCTCCTTCATGGGCAGCGAGATCGTCACGCTGGCCGCCGGTGAGTCCCAGGACCCGCGCGGCGCGGTCACCAAGGCCACCAACAGCGTGATCTGGCGGATCGCGGTGTTCTACCTGGGCTCGATCCTCATCGTGGTGTCGCTGCTGCGCTGGGACGACCCGGCGATCCTCAAGGACGGCTCGTACGTCGCCGCCCTGAGCTCCATCGGCATCCCGCACGCGAGCGAGATCATGAACGCCATCGTGCTGACCTCCGTGCTGTCCTGTCTCAACTCGGGCCTGTACACCGCCTCCCGCATGGCGTTCTCCCTCGGCGGCCGCAGTGACGCGCCGGCCTCCTTCGGCCGCACCACGGACCGCGGCGTCCCCCGCACGGCCATCCTCGCCTCGGTGGTCTTCGGCTTCGTCGCCGTCGCCTTCAACTACCTGTGGCCCGACACCGTCTTCCAGTTCCTGCTGAACTCCTCCGGCGCGATCGCCCTCTTCGTCTGGCTGGTCATCTGCTTCTCCCAGCTGCGCATGCGCAAGATCATCGAGCGGGAGACGCCCGAGAAGCTGATCGTCCGGATGTGGCTCTACCCCTACCTGACCTGGGCCACCATCGCCCTGATCACCTTCGTGCTCGGCTACATGCTCACCGACACCGCCGACGGCGGCGGCCGCGACCAGGTGGTCCTGTCCACTCTGGTGGCCGTCGCCGTGGTGGCCGTCGCACTGGTCCGCGAACGGCTCGGCCGGACGCGCGACGCGGTCCCCTCCGCATAGGGACCAGGACCCGCCGGGCGGCGGTGCGGCACTCCTGCCGCACCGCCGTCGCGTCGTTCCTACGACGTGGGAGGAATCGCGTCCTTGTGGCCGCGGCGTGCACACACAGGCGGCTCCACCCGGTCGGGTGGTGCGTGGTGGACGTGCGGCGGTCTGTCGTACGCCCTCGTCTCGCGCATGCGGGAGTCGTACGTCCACGGGGAGTCGGCGCGGGACGCGGTGGTCTCCGGCTTCCGGCGGCACCCGGCCCCGGCCCCGGCCCCGCCCAAGGGGGAGGACACGATCGAGGCCCGCGTCTGATCACGCACGCGCCGGGCTGCCTCACTCGTGCCGGCCTCGCGGGCGCCTCTGCCGGCGGCCCCCGTGAGACCCGCCGGCTGCTCCGGTCCCCTGGTGCTTCCCGCGATCGGCGTCGGCTCAGGCGCCGACGTAGGAAGCGAGGTGCTCGGCGGTGAGGGTGGCGCGGGTGGCGACGAGCTCGGCGGGGGTGCCCTCGAAGACGACGCGGCCGCCGTCGTGGCCGGCGCCCGGGCCGAGGTCGATGATCCAGTCGGCGTGTGCCATGACCGCCTGGTGGTGCTCGATGACGATCACGGACTTGCCGGAGTCGACCAACCGGTCGAGCAGACCGAGGAGTTGCTCGACGTCGGCGAGGTGGAGACCCGTGGTCGGCTCGTCGAGAACGCAGACGGATCGGCCGCCGCCCTTCTCCGCCATGTGCGTGGCCAGCTTCAGGCGCTGCCGCTCACCGCCGGAGAGCGTGGTGAGCGGCTGGCCGAGAGTGAGATAGCCGAGCCCGACGTCCACGAGGCGTTCGAGGATCCTGTGGGCGGCCGGGGTGCGGGCCTCGCCCTCGGCGAAGAACTCCAGGGCTTCCGACACCGGCATCGCGAGCACCTCGGCGATGTCCCGGCCGCCGAGGCGGTATTCGAGGACCGAGGCGTCGAACCGCTTGCCCTCGCAGTCCTCGCAGGTGCTGGCGACCCCGGCCATCATCGCCAGGTCGGTGTAGATGACGCCGGCGCCGTTGCACGTGGGGCACGCGCCTTCGGAGTTGGCGCTGAACAGCGCGGGCTTGACCCCGTTGGCCTTGGCGAACGCCTTGCGGATCGGCTCGAGGAGACCGGTGTACGTCGCCGGGTTGCTGCGCCGCGAACCCCGGATCGGGCTCTGGTCGACCGAGACGACCCCGAGGTCCTCGGGAATCGACCGGTGCACGAGCGAACTCTTGCCGGACCCCGCGACACCGGTGATCACGGTGAGCACGCCGAGCGGGACGTCCACGTCGACATCCCGGAGGTTGTTCGCCGAGGCACCGCGGATCTCCAGGGCACCGGTGGGCTCGCGCACCTCGTCCTTGAGCGAGGCGCGGTCGCCGAGGTGGCGCCCGGTGACGGTGTCGCTGCCGCGCAGCTTGTCGACGGTGCCCTCGAAGCAGACGGTACCGCCCGCCGTACCGGCGCCGGGGCCGAGGTCGACCACGTGGTCGGCGATCTCGATGACCTCCGGCTTGTGCTCGACGACGAGCACCGTGTTGCCCTTGTCCCGCAGCCGCAGCAGCAGGCCGTTCATCCGCTGGATGTCGTGCGGGTGCAGGCCCGCGGTCGGCTCGTCGAAGACGTACGTGACGTCGGTGAGCGAGGAACCGAGGTGGCGGATCATCTTGACGCGCTGCGCCTCACCGCCCGACAGCGTGCCCGCGGGCCGGTCCAGCGAGAGATAGCCGAGGCCGATCTCCACGAACGAGTCGAGGCTCTGCTGGAGCGCGGTGAGCAGCGGCGCCACCGACGGCTCGTCGAGGGCGCGCACCCAGTCGGCCAGGTCCCTGATCTCCATCCGGCAGGCGTCCGCGATGGAGATCTTCTCGATCTTCGAGGAGCGGGCGTGCTCGGCGAGCCGGGTGCCGTCGCAGTCGGGGCAGGTGGCGAAGGTGACCGCGCGTTCCACGAACGCCCGGACGTGCGGCTGCATCGCCTCCTTGTCCTTGGACAGCATCGACTTCTGGATGCGCGGGATCAGACCCTCGTAGGTCATGTTGATGCCCGCGATCTTCATCCGGGTCGGCTCGCGGTGCAGGAGGTCGTGCAGTTCCTTCTTCGTGAACTCACGGATCGGCTTGTCCGGGTCGAAGAAGCCCGACTCCGCGTACAGCCGGGTGTTCCAGCCGCCACCGGTGTAGCCGGGGATGGTGAAGGCTCCCTCGTTGACCGACTTGCCGTCGTCGTAGAGCTGGGTCAGGTCGAGGTCGGAGACCGAGCCGCGGCCCTCGCAGCGCGGGCACATGCCGCCGACCTTGTTGAAGGTGACCTTCTCCGCCTTCTTGGCGCCGCGCTCCACCTTGATCGCACCGGACGCCGAGACCGAGGGCACGTTGAAGGCGAACGCTCCGGGCGGGCCGACGTAGGGCTTGCCGAGCCGGCTGAACAGGATCCGCAGCATCGCGTTGGCGTCGGTGGCGGTGCCGACCGTGGAGCGCGGGTCGGCGCCCATCCGCTGCTGGTCGACGCTGATCACGGTGGTCAGACCGTCGAGGACGTCGACCTCGGGCCGCGACAGGTTCGGCATGAAGCCCTGGACGAAGGCGCTGTACGTCTCGTTGATCAGCCGCTGCGACTCGGCGGCGATCGTGTCGAACACCAGCGAGCTCTTGCCCGAGCCGGAGACACCGGTGAACACCGTCAGCCGGCGCTTCGGGATCTCGATGCTGACGTCCTTGAGGTTGTTCTCGCGCGCGCCGTGCACCCGGATCAGATCGTGGCTGTCGGCGACGTGCGAGGCGGGCGACTGTGTGTCCGTGCTCGTGGCCATGGTCTTCAGGTCTCCGTCCAGCAGTACGTCCGGTTCCACTTCGTGGAGGCCGCGTGAAGGGCGACGGCCACGACATGCACCCTAAAGGCGGCTCCGGCGCCCGCGCTTCTCGATTCCTGACCGGTGTTCCCGGGAACTCCCCGCCGGCCTCGTCCGACTCCTGAAGCATGTACGAGTCCCGGCAAGCCTCCTGTGGCGCGGGTGCGGTGTCGCGGGGGTTCGCGCCTCCGCCCGCGCTCTGCGGCTTCCTCCTGCTGCTGACGCTGATGTTCACGGTGTCGTACGCCGTCGGGGCCGCCGCCGGTCCGGTGGCGCCGGGCATGCACGGCACGGGAACGAGCAGCGGCGGCGCGCACATGGGCGGGGACCGGGGCGACGCGGACGGCATGGACATGGGTGACGCCGGCGGCGCGCACGGTGGAGGCCACTGATGGGCGCGGAATCCGCGGAATCCGTGACCGCCCTGGTGACCACCGATCTGACCGTCGGCGGCATGACCTGCGCGGCCTGTGTGAAACGTGTCGAGAAGAAGCTCGGCTGGCTGGACGGCGTCACAGCGACCGTCAATCTCGCCACCGGCCGTGCCCGGGTGAGTCATCCTGCGGAGATCAGCCCCCGGGAACTCGTCGAGACCGTGGAGAAGGCCGGCTACACGGCCGCGCTCCCCGAGCCGCCCAGGAAGCGGCGCCCCGCGGACGACGACGAGTCCCAGGAGACCGAGTCCCAGGGGACCGAGTCCCAGGACGACGAGTCCCAGGACACCGAGCAGGGACGCGACCGGCTGCTGATCACCGCGCTGCTCGCGCTGCCGGTGCTCGTGCTGTCGATGGCCCCCGGCCTTCAGTTCCGCAACTGGCAGTGGCTGTGCTTCGTTCTCGCCGCGCCCGTCGCCGTGTGGGGCGCCTGGCCCTTCCACACGCGTGCCGTGCGGGGGCTGCGGCACTCGGCGGCCACGATGGACACGCTGGTGTCCCTCGGCGTGGCCGCCTCCTTCTCGTGGTCGGCGTACGCGTTGTTCCTCGGCGGCGCGGGTGATCCCGGCATGCGGATGCCGTTCGGCCTCGTCACCTCCGCCTCGGACGGTGTCGCGCACATCTATCTCGAAGCGGTCGTCGGAGTACCGCTGTTCGATCGGGGCGGGTCTTCCTGCCGTACGGCGACAACATGGAGACGGCGGCCTTCTTCGACATCACCAACACCGGCGGCGCGGACGACCGGCTGGTCGGGGTGACGTCCTCCGCGACCGGAGGGCAGATCGGCCTCAGCCGCCACCGCATGACCGGGAGCGCGGCCGCCGTCCGGGACGGCGTGTCCTCGGCCACCGTCCGCGCGGGCGGCAAGCTGTCCATGTCACCCCAGGGGCTGGACGCGGTCCTGCGCTCCAAGGCGGGGTGGCAGGCGGGCGACCTCGTGTCGTTCACGCTGCGCTTCGAGCACAGCGGGGCGATCGAGACCCTCGCGGTCGTCGTCCGCCCGAGCGGCGCATGACCTGGATCACAGGCTGTGGACTGAGTGTCGGCCCCCGTGGATTTCCGTACCCCCGCATGTCGACCGTGCCCGAGTGCGAGGATGAGGCGCCATGACAGCAGGGTGGTGTTCTCGCACAGTACGGGCCGCGGTGTTCGCGGCCGTCTGTGTGGTGCTCGCCGCCCTGGGCCACGTCATGATGTCCGGCAGCCACGTGCCCGTATGGGCACTGGCCGCCGGAGTGGCCGGGACGGGTGCCGCGGGCTGGTGCCTGGCGAGCCGGGAACGTGGCCTGCCGCTGATCGTGACGGTCGTGGTCGCCGTCCAGACGCTGCTGCACGAGGCGTTCTCCCTCGCGCAGTCGACGTCGGGCGGGCCGGCCTCCATGGACATGGGCTCCATGCGGATGGACTCCATGGACATGGGGAGCACGGGCATGAGCTCAATGCCCCCCATGTCCCCCACGGACCACATGGCGGACCTGGGGCGATCGCTGGACGGTGGCGGCGGTTCGTCGTCCGGCATGCTCGCCGCCCACCTGCTCGCCGCGCTCCTGACCGGCCTGTGGCTGGCGTACGGGGAGAAGGCCGCCTTCCGCATCCTGCGGGCCGTGCCCGGATGGCTGGCGGCGCCACTGCGGCTGCTGCTCGCTCTGCCCGCCGCCCCGGACCGCCCTCGCGTCGGCCCGCGTCGCCCTCGTTCGGACCGGGCACCGAGCCTGCGTCTTCTCGTCCACGCGATCACCTCTCGGGGACCGCCCGTGGGGACCGCTGTCATCTGACGACAGCTGGTTTCCCGAGGCCGCCCGTGTGCGCCTCGGGCCCCGGTCGTACGCCCGCGTGCGCGCCGTAGCGTCATCACGCCGTCGCGCCTGCCTGCCGTAGGGCCGTCTCCCCACTCACCGGACCGTCCGCGCCCTCGCGCGCCCCGGTCCGGATCACGGATTCCGCGAAGGACACCAGGTGATCACCTCCGACCTGCTCGATGCGCACTGCAAGACGGACAATCCTGATAAACCGGCATCGGTCGACGAGTCGATAACCGCCTGGGCGCTCGCCGCCCGCGGCGGTGACACGGCTGCCGTCGAGCACTTCGTGCGCGCCCTCCACCGTGACGTCCAGCGTTACGTCGCCCACCTGTGCGGCGACCCCCAGGCCGTCGACGACCTCGCCCAGGACACGTTCCTGCGCGCGCTCGGCAGCCTCCACCGCTTCGAGGGCCGCTCCTCGGCGCGCGCCTGGCTGCTGTCCATCGCCCGCCGGGCGGTCATCGACAGCTACCGGTACGCCGCCGCCCGGCCCCGGCTGTCCCACGTACCGGACTGGCAGATGGCCGTCGAGCTGGCCCAGCCGCTGGATCTGCCCGGCTTCGACGACGGCATCGCCCTGCTGGACCTGCTGGCCGCCCTGCCCGACGAGCGCCGGGAGGCGTTCGTCCTCACCCAGCTGGTCGGCCTGCCCTACGCGGAGGCGGCCGAGGTCAGCGACTGCCCGATCGGCACCGTCCGCTCCCGCGTGGCCCGCGCCCGGGCAACCCTGATGGACCTGCTGGACGATGCGGGCACCTCCCACGCCCTCAAGGCAGTGGGGGAGGAGGACCAGCCCACCGCACTGGCGGCAGCCTGAGCCCGCCGCACGAGGGTGCCGGGGGTCCGGCCCCGACACCCTCGGCAGCGCCTCTGCCTGACGGAGGCGGCCGACGCCGACGCGGTGATCCCGCCGGCTGTTCCGCTCGCAGGCCGGCATGCGGGCAGCGGCGTACGTGGAGCGGGCCCGGATGGCGTTCGCGTCACGGCTGCCCCTCGAAACGAGGGGACCGAAAGGCCGGAGGCGACCGCGTGGCAACCCGTCCAACCGGCCGGGAACTCAAGGCGTGTTCGGCTCGACTACTGGACCGGGTGACGGAGGTTCGCCCGCGTGCCGAGTGGATCCGGGAGTTGTTCGATGCGTTCGCGTTCTCGTGTGTGGGGCGGTACGGCGACAGCGGCCGTCCTGGTGGGCGGCCTGCTGGCAGCCGGCTGCGGCGGCGGGAAGGACTCGGCGGACGGGAGCGCGGGGCAGGCCGGGAAGGCCGTGTCCGGTGACCGTCCGGTCTCCGTCACCGACTGCGCAGGCGCCAGGACCACCTTCGACGGCGCCCCGAAGAAGATCGTCACCAGCAACGCGTCCAGCCTGGAGCTGCTGCTCCGCCTCGGCGCCGGCGACAAGGTGATCGGCACCGGCTTCCCGCCCGGCAAGGGCACCCTGCCCGGCGACCTCGACGCGCAGGCGCGGAAGATCAAGGTCCTCAGCGACACCGTCATCCCCAAGGAGAAGCTGCTCGGCTCCGGCGCCGACCTGTTCATCGACACCTTCACCTCGATGAACATGGGCGGCGGGACGGGGGACGCCCCCACCGAGGAGGAGTTCAAGGCCGCCGGGATCAAGCACGTCTACCTCAAGTCCACCGCCTGTGCCGCGACCGGCAAGGGCGCGGTCACCGACCTGTCGGCGGTCGAGGCCGACATCACCTCCCTCGGCGCGGTCACCGGCACCGGCGCCAAGGCGAAGGAGCTCGTCGCCGGGATGAAGGCGAAGACCGACGCCGTACGGAAGGCGGTCGGCGGCACCGCTCGGAACGCGCGGCCGACGTTCTTCTTCTTCGACTACGACGCCGGCACCAAGCAGCCCACCGTCGTCTGCAACCGCCAGGTCGCCAACGTGGTGATCACCCTGGCCGGCGCCCGCAACGCCTTCGCCGACTGCGACGGCGACTACAAGCAGACCGGCTGGGAGGACGTGATCGCCAAGGACCCGGACTGGATCCAGCTCGGGGTACGGAACCGGGGGAGCGAGGCGGCGGACAAGAAGGCATTCGACGAGGCCGAGAAGTGGCTGAAGTCGAACCCGGCCACCAAGGGCCTCAAGGCGGTCGAGGAAGGCCACTTCCTGCGCATCGGCTCCGAGCAGACCACCATCGCCGGGGTCGAGAACGCCGACGCCGTCGAGACGATCGCCAAGACCCTCTACCCGGGCAAGGTCGGCTGACGATGGCCTTCACGCCGCTACGTCGGAAGGCCGCGGACCCGGTGGCCGCGAACCCGGTGGCCACGGCCCCGACGGCCGCGGAGGCGCGCACCAGACCCGCCGGACCACTGGCGGCCCTTCTGGGCGTGGCGCTGCTGACCGCGCTGACCGCTGCCGTGGCCTGGGGCTCGACGTCCATCCCGCCCGCGGAGGTGTGGAGCGTGGTGTGGCGCCGGCTGTCCGGCGAGGCACCGCGTCCCGGCACGAACGACCTCATCGTCTGGCAGCTCCGCGTCCCGCGCGCCCTGCTGGCCGCACTCGTCGGCGCCGGACTCGGTCTCGTCGGCACGGCGGTACAGGCCCTGGTGCGCAATCCGCTGGCCGACCCCTACCTGCTCGGCATCTCCAACGGCGCCTCCCTCGGGGCGGTCGCCGCCATCGTGCTGGGCCTCGGCGCGGGCGGGGCCCTCGGGCTCGGACTGTCCGGCGCGGCCTTCGCCGGTGCGCTGGCCACCTTCGCACTGGTCTGGGCGGTCGCCCGGCGCGGCGGGGGGTTCGCGCCGCTGCGGCTGGTCCTGGCCGGTGTGGCCATCGGGCAGTTCCTCTCCGGCTTCACCAGCTGTCTGGTGCTGCGGGCCGGGGACGAGCAGCAGACCCACAGCGTGCTGTTCTGGCTCATGGGCAGCCTCGGCGGCGCGAACTGGGAGCTGCTGGCGGTGCCCGCCGTGGCGGTGCCGGCCGCCGGGCTGTGGCTGCAAGCGCGCGCCCGGGGCCTGAACGCCCTGCTGATGGGGGACGAGACGGCGGCCGGACTCGGGGTCGACGTGACGCGTCTGCGCCGCGAACTGTTCACCGTGACCAGCGTGCTGACCGGCGTCCTGGTCGCGGTCTCGGGCGCGATCGCCTTCGTCGCGCTGATGGTGCCGCACACCTGCCGCCTGGTCGTCGGCGGCGACCACCGCCGGCTCCTGCCCCTGTCCGCGCTGTTCGGCGCCCTGCTGCTGGTCGTGGTCGACATCGTCTGCCGTACGGCCATGGACACGCAGGAGCTGCCGGTCGGCGTGGTCACCTCGCTCATCGGGGCTCCGGCCCTGCTGTATCTGCTGGACCGGCGGCTGGGGAGCGGCAGTTGAGGATCGACATCGAGGACCTGCGCATCGCCTACGCGGGACGTACGGTCGTGGCGGGCGCCCACCTGGTGGCGGCCGAGGGGGAGATCACGGGCCTGGTCGGCCCCAACGGCAGCGGCAAGTCCAGCCTCCTGCGCACCGTCTACCGGCATCTGAAGCCCAGCGCGGGCCGGGTGCTGCTGGCCGGCACCGACCTCCGCGAGCTGTCCCCGGCCCGGTCGGCCAGGCATGTGGCGGCTCTCCCGCAGGAGCGGGGCGGCGACTTCGAGCTGACCGTGCGGGAGGTCGTCGCGATGGGCCGTACGCCCTACAAACGGGCCTTCGCCGGGGAGGACGCCGCCGACCGGGGCATCGTCGCCCGGGCACTCGCCGACGCCGGCATGGCCGGCCACGCCGGACGCCGTTTCACGGACCTGTCCGGCGGTGAACGCCAACGCGCGCTTCTGGCACGGGCGTTCGCGCAGGACACCGACGTCCTCGTCCTGGACGAGCCGACCAACCACCTCGACGTCCGCCACCAGGTCGAGCTGCTCGCCCTGCTGCGCGACCGGCGCCGTACGACACTCGTGTCGCTGCACGACCTCAACGCCGCCGCGTCCGTCTGCGACCGCCTCCACGTCCTGCACGCCGGAGCCGTGGTCGCCTCCGGCTCGCCGCGTGAAGTGCTCACACCCCGGTTGATGGCCGATGTCTTCGGAGTGCGGGCGGCCGTGGTCGACCACCCCCTCACCGGGGACCCGTTGATCGCCTTCGACCATCGCCTGCTGCCGGCCGACCTCCCACCCGTGACGGTGAGAGGTGGATGAGGTTGCTGAGGTGGCTGAAGTGGCTGAGGTGACGGAGAACCGCTGGCCGCTGGTGGCCGTGGCGGGCCTGCTTTCGTTCGTGGCGATGCTCGACATGAACATCGTCAATGTGGCCCTCGCGGACATCGCCGACGGGCTGCATGTGTCCGCCGCGACCGCCCAGTGGGCCGTACTGGGCTACCAACTGCCCGTCGTGGCTCTGCTGCTGCCCGCCGGGCGGTGGCTGGACGGCGTCGGAACGCGTCCCGCCGTGCTGGTCTCCACCGCCGGCTTCGGCCTGTGCGGCGCGCTGGCGGCCGCCGCGCCCTGGGCGGCCTGGCTGATCGCCGCCCGGCTCGCGCAGGGTGCGTTCGGGGCCGCGCTGTTCGTGCTGATGCCGGTGCTCGCCATGCGCTCGGTACGGCCGGAGCTGCGGGCGCGGGCGATGAGCGTGCCCGCGACCCTGGGGCCGCTCGGCGCGGTGACCGGACCGGCCGTGGGCGGCCTGCTCCTCGACCACCTCGGCTGGCACGCCGTCTTCCTCGTCAAACTCCCCTTCTGCCTGCTCGCCCTGCTCGTGGCCCGGCATACGATGCCACGCGGCGACGTCCGTCCCCGGCGGCCGGACCGTCGCTCACCGGCGGATGCCCTGCTGGTGGCCGCCGGTGTGGCGGTACTGCTGCTCGCACTGACCCTGGCCGCCGACGACCCGGCGTGGCTCGCGCTCGGGCTTGCCGCGATCCCGCCGCTGTGGTGGTGGCTGCGTGGCCCGGGCGGTCGTCCGGTGACCGGCGTGCTGTGCGTCTCGGGGCTGTTCCGGGCGCACGGGGCGGTGCTGGCGCTGGCGGCCGGTTTCGCCGCGGCGCACTACGTCGTCGCCCTGCACCTCCAGCGCGACGAAGGCGTCAGCGCCACGACCACCGGCCTGACCGTCCTCGCCTTCCCGCTCGGCATGGCCCTGGCCGGACCGCTCGGCGGACGCCTCGCCGACATCCCCCACTCTCGGCTTCGCTCGAGCGGGGGCACCCCCATCGGCGCCCGGCTGGTCGCGGTGACGGGCGCCGCCCTCACCGCCGCGGGACTGTCCCTGCTCGTGCCGCTGGCCGATGGCTGGTCACCGGGGCAGGTGGCCTGGCGGCTGGCGCTGGCCGGCGCAGGCATGGGCTTGAACGGTGGCCCCACCCAAGCCCTGGTCATGAGCACGGCGCCGCCCAGCAGTATCGCCACCGTCGGCTCCACGGTGCAGCTCGCCCGCAGCCTCGGCTTCACCCTGGGCCCCGCCCTGGCCACCGCCGTATGGGGCCTGGCCGACGGTCCACGGGCAGGGCTGGCCCTGGCCGCCACCGCCGCCTGCCTCGCCGTACCCCTCCTCGCGCTGCCCGCCCGGCCACCCGCCCCTGTGCCCGAGCAGACCACCGGCGCCGCCCACACCACCTGACCCAGGAGACCTCCCCATGTGCGGAATCACCGGCTGGGCGTCCTTCCACCACGACGCCCGCACCCAGGCCGCGGTCATCGAGGCCATGACCGCCACCCTCACCCCACGCGGCCCGGACGCCGCGAGCGTGTGGCTCGGCGAGCGCGCCGCGATCGGCCACCGCCGCCTCGCCGTCATCGACATCGAGGGCGGCGGGCAGCCGATGACCGACCGGCCCGACCGGCCCGACCACCCCGACCGCCCTGACCTCGTGCTCACCTACAGCGGCGAGGTCTACAACCACCACGCGCTGCGGGCCGAACTCCGAGCCCGCGGCCACGACTTCCGCACCCGCAGCGACACCGAGGTGGTGCTGCGCGCGTACGCCGAATGGGGCGAGCACGCCGCCGACCGCCTGGAGGGCATGTTCGCCTTCGCCGTATGGGACGAACGTGCCCAGCGGCTGGTGCTCGTCCGTGACCGCCTCGGCGTGAAGCCCCTCTTCTGGGCCGCCGTCGACGGCGGCCTGGCCTTCGCCTCCGAACCCAAGGCCCTCTTCGCCCACCCTGAGATACGACCCCGCGTGGACGCGGACGGGCTGCGGGAGGCGTACAGCCTGCTGTTCAACACCGGCCCGACGGTCTGGGCCGGCGTACGGGAGGTCGAGCCCGGCGGGATCCTCGTCCTGGACCGGGACGGCATCCGCGAGCGCCGCTACTGGCAGCTGGAGGCCCGCGCGCACGACGACGACCAGGAAGCGACCGTCGAACGTATCCGCGAGCTCGTCGGCGCGGCGGCCCGCAGCCAACTGGAGGCCGACGTCCCGCTGTGCAGCCTGCTCTCCGGCGGCCTCGACTCCACCGTCCTGACCGCCCTGGTAGCCGACGAACTCCGCCTGCGCGAGGGTCCGGACGCCCGTATCCGCTCCTACGCCGTCGACTACAGCGACCAGGCGTCACACTTCAAAGGAGATGTACTGCGTACGGGCCACGACACCCCGTACGCCACCGAGGCCGGCGCCTTCATCGGCACCGACCACAGCACCGTCGTCCTCGACCCGCGCGCCCTGCTCGACCCCGAGCACCGCAAGGCGGTCGTCGTGGCCCGCGACTCGCCCATCGGCGTAGGCGACATGGACACCTCGCTCTTCCTCCTCTTCGGGGAGATACGACGGCACTCCACCGTCACCCTGTCCGGCGAGGCGGCGGACGAGGTCTTCGGCGGCTACCCCTGGTTCCACAACCCCAAGGCCCTCGCCGCCCGGACCTTCCCGTGGCTGCTGGTCACCGGCGACGAGGCCGCCATGCCCCTCAACCCCGAACTCGACCTGCGCATCGGCGAGTTCCGCGACGACACCTACCGCGGAGCCCTGGCCGCCGTACCGCACCCGGACGGCGAGAGCCCCGCCGAGCACCGGCAGCGCGAGATGCAGCACGTGTCCCTGACCCGCTGGCTCCGCCAACTCCTGCACCGCAAGGACCGGTTGAGCATGGCCCAGGGCCTGGAGGTCCGCGTCCCCTACTGCGACCACCGCCTCGTCGAGTACGCCTTCGCCACCCCATGGGCGCTGAAGAGCTTCGACGGCCGTGAGAAGAGCCTGCTGCGCGCCACCGGCTCCGGGCTCGCCCCCGACTCGGTGCTGTACCGCCCCAAGAACCACTACCCGGCCACCCACCACCCCGACTACAACCGCGGCCTTCAGGACATGGCCCGCGACGCCCTGGCCACCGAACAGGTCCGCGCCCTGGCCGACGAGACCCTGATCAAGCCCTGCCTGGACACCCCGCCCGACCGGCTGGAGTGGGGCCACCGGCTGCGCCTCGAACGCGTAGTCGACCTCGCCCTGTGGCTCGACCACTACCGGCCCGAACTCGCCCTCTGAGGAGTCCCGTTGACCATCCAGGAGCCCTTGCCCGACACGGTCCCGCTGACGGGCTGCCCCTACAAGGCCGACCCCTACCCCCTGTACGAGCGGATGCGCGAGGCCGGCCCGGTCCACCGCGTCCTCTTCCCCAGCGGCGTACAGGCCTGGCTCGTCACCGGCTACGACGCCGCGCACTCCGCCCTGGGCGACGACCGCCTCGGCAAGAACCACGACCGGGGCAACGACCGCTGGCGCGCCCGCGCCTCGATCATGCCCGAGCCGCAGCACTCGCAGCTTCAGGTCCACCTCCTCCACCAGGACCCGCCGAAGCACACCCGGATGCGGCGCCTCGTCACCGACGCCTTCACCCCGAGCCGCGTCGAGCGGCTCCGCCCCCGCTTCCAGGAACTGGCGGACGAACTGGTCGACGCCCTGCCCGAGACCGGCCCCGCCGACCTCGTCACCGGTTTCGCCGCCCACTTCCCCTTCCGCGTCCTCGCGGAGGTCATCGGCCTGCCGCGGGACCTGGCGGCCCGCTTCGACCGCGACTGGGGCAAGGTCGTCCAGCCGGTCGGCCCCACCGACCCCGGACGCCCGCTGTACGAGGCCCGCCTGCACGGGCTCCAGAGCTACATAGCCGAGGTCGTCGCCCACAAGCGCCGGCACGCGCAGGACGACCTGCTCAGCCGCCTCGTGGTGGCCCGCGACCACCGCGAACTGTCCCAGGAGGAACTGGACTCGATGATCTTCCAGCTCCTGGTGGCAGGCCAGGAGCCGGTCACCAACCAGATCACCACGGCCCTGATCGCCCTCCTCCACAACCCGGCCGAACTCGCCCGGCTGCGGGACAACCCCTCCCTCCTGCCCCGCGCGGTCGAGGAACTCCTCCGCTACGACAGCGCCTTCGAGCTGACCACCTGGCGCTTCTTCGACCAGGACAGCGACCTGCACGGCACCGAGGTCCCGGCCGGCGACTCGGTGATCGTCTCCCTGTGCGCGGCCAACCGTGATCCGCGCCGCTTCCCCGACCCGGACACCCTGGACCTCGACCGCGCCCCCAACCCTCACCTGGCCTTCGGCCACGGCATCCACTTCTGCCCCGGCGCCGCCCTCGCCCGCGCCGAACTCCGGATCGCCCTGGGCACCCTCCTGGCCCGCCTGCCCGGCCTGCACCTGGCCATCGGGGACGAGGACATCGAGTGGATCCCGGCCGTCCTCGGCCGCGGCACCGACCACCTGCCCGTCGGCTACGACCGACGCCGCTGACACCGCCCACCCGCTGACCGGGCCCGGCACCACCACCCGCCCCGGTCCCCGCTGAACCGCTCCCACCGCCCGAAGGCGCCTGGACCCCCGCCACGGCGCCATGCCGACATGCCCGCACACCCTCCGGAGACCCGCCATGGCACTGACGACCGCGCCGGACATCCGCCTCAGCGGCCTCGCCAGCCTCGTTAGCCTCACCGGCCTCACGAGCACCAGCGCCGCGATCCTGAACCTGCTGCTGCCGCACCACCGCACGACCGAGCGGGCCCGTACCTCCGCCGAGGCGTTCCCGCACCAACTGCGCCGGATCACCGGCTTCGTACGCGACGGCGCCCCCATCGCCTTCACCCTGCCCGGCTTCCCCTGCAAGTCCCCCAACCCCGCAAAGGTGCTCGGTCACCTCCCCGACCAGGGCGAACGCCTCTCCCTCAGCTTCCTCGACACCCTGTGCGGGGAGATCGAGCGGATCTACCCGCCGGGCGCCGACGTCGTCATCTGCTCCGACGGTCACGTCTTCGGCGACCTCATCGGCGTCCCGGACGAACACATCGACGCCTACGCCGACGAACTGCGCACGCAGATAAGCCGACTGGGCCTGCGCAGACTCTCCGTCTTCGACCTCCGCGACGTCCTCGGCGACCTCCCGCACGACACGAAACGCGCCCACGTCCAAGAGCGCTACGCCCCCACCCTGGACACCCTGCGCGCCGAGATCCGCACAGGCCATGCCCTCGCCCTCTACCGGGGCATCACCCGCTTCCTCGTCGAGGACACCGCCGGCTGGACCGGCACCCGCTCCGCCCTCCAACGCGTCTGCCGGCAGCGCGCCTACGGCGTCATCCAGCGCAGCCGAGCCTGGGGCGACCTCATCGCCGAGCACCACCCCGACGCCGTACGCCTGTCGATCCACCCCCAGCCCGCCGGCGCGCCCAAGTTCGGCATCCGGCTCCTCGACACCCCCGATGCCTGGACCACCCCCTGGCACTCCGCCGCCCTGCAACGCACCGACGGAACCTGGACCCTGATGCCCCGCGCCAGGGCCGCCGAGTCCGGACACCTCGTCGACACCGACGGCCGGCCCAGCCACTTCACCCAGAACCGGCCCGGGTGACCTCCCCGCCGGACGGAGGCGTTCAGGCCGGCGGGGGCCGGGCCGGGGAAGGCGCGGCCTCGGGAAGCCACCACCCGTGTCTCAGGACCAGGCGATCTCGCCGTGGCGGGAGACGAAGCGTCCGGTGCCGGCGCCGGGCTCCTCGGTGGCGAGGGCGACGATCGCGTCCGTGCCCTCGGTGACGGTTTGCGGGCCGCTGTGATTGTTGAGGTCGGTCGCGGTGTAGCCGGGGTCCGCGGCGTTGACGCGGATGCCCTTGAGCCCCTTGGCGTACTGCGTGGTCAACATCGTCAGCGCCGCCTTCGAGGAGTTGTACAGCGGCGCGATGACGTGCGACTCGGGCCGGGCGGGGTCGTGGGTGAGGGCGAGGGAGCCCATGCCACTGCTGACGTTGATGATCACAGGGTCGTCCGAGCGGCGCAGCAGCGGCAGGAACGCGGTGGTGGTGCGGACGACACCGATGACGTTGACGTCGAGGACGGCGAGGGCGTCGGCGGCGGTGAGGTCGCTGGGATCGCCGACGGGGCCGTGGACACCGGCGTTGTTGATCAGGACGTCGATCCTGCCCTCGTGTGCGGCGACGTTCGCGGCCGCGGCGGCCACGGACGCGTCGTCGGTCACGTCGACGGGGACGTGGCGTGCGCCGAGCGCGGCGGCGGCCTCCTCGCCCCGCTCGCGGTCGCAGGCTCCGACGAGCACGGTGTGGCCGCACTCGATCAGACGGCGGGCGGTCTCGCGGCCGAGGCCCTTGTTGGCTCCGGTGATGAAGGTGATCGTCATGCGTCCGATGCTGGTCCCGGCGAAGGAGGTGGGCCAGGGACGCTTCGACGGTAGGAAGACCAGTACCACCCTCGCGCCCGCACACACGACCGGGGACGCAGGAGGATGGAGCCCATGTCGACGACACCCGGAACCGGACTGGGCCTGATGATCCGCACGTGGCGGGACCGGCTGCCCCCGTCGGCCGCCGGGCTGCCGGTGCCCCGGGGGCGCCGGGCGGCCGGGCTACGGCGCGAAGAGCTGGCCGACCTGGCCGGGGTATCGGTCGACTACGTCGTGCGCCTGGAGCAGGGGCGGGCCACGACACCCTCGGCGTCGGTGGTGGCGTCACTGGCGCGCGCCCTGCAACTGTCCACCGCCGAACGGGACCACCTGTACCGGCTGGCCCGGCTCGTACCGCCCGCGGGCGGCGCGATCTCCGACCATCTTCCGCCCGGCATGCAGCGGGTGCTCGCCCGCCTCGGGGACGTGGCGGTCGCCGTGTTCGCGGCGGACTGGCAACTGGTGTGGTGGAACCGTGGGTGGGCCGCCCTGCTGGGCGACCCCTCCGCCTCGCCGCCGGGGCTGCGCAACTTCGCCCGCGACAGGTTCCCGGTGGACGCCGGCCCCGCCCGCCTCGCGCTGTGGCCGGTGACCGAGGCGGACCGCGACGCCACCGACGCCGCCGTCGTCTCCGACCTGCGCCGCGCCACCGGCCGCTTCCCCCGGGACAGCCGCTTGGCCACGCTGATCCGCGAACTGAACGCGGGCAACAGGAGGTTCGCCGAGCTGTGGGCGACCGGGGAGGTGGCCGCGCACCGCGAGGACCACAAGACCATCGACCACCCGTCGGTGGGCCCGGTCACGGTGGACTGCGACGTCCTGACCGACGGCGACTCCGAGCTCAAGATCGTCATCATGACCGCCGTGCCCGGCAGCGAGGACGAGACCAAGCTCCGGCTCACCGCCATCGCCGGCCCACCGGCCACCACGCGCAACTGATCCGAGAGGTCACGGCTTGCGGGCCACCGCGCAGAACTCGTCGATGTCGCGGCCGCGGCCCGTGTCCGCGGGGTCGGGACGCCAGCGCGTGAGGGGAACGATGCCGGGTCCTCGTCGCCCTCGTCCGCGCCGGAGCCCGCTTCGAACGCGGCCAACTGGTCGAGCGCCCCGCCACCGTCGCGGCATAGGGTCTGGTCCACCATGACCGACCACCACACCTACGGCACCAGCACCCACACCGTCAGCGAGCTGGTCCGACTCGTCAGTGACTGCCTCGGGCTCGTCTTCACCGAGCGCGACAGCGACTACCGGGGCATCTACCACCTCGCCGGCAGCCTCAACGGACGGATCGAGATCCAGCCCAACGCGATCCCCGGCGATGAGGATGACGACCTCTATGCTCCGGAACACCCAGCGACCCAGGTGCTGTTGCTCACCACCACGCCGGCGCCGGACCCCGCCCTGCAGACCCGCCTGGGCTCCATTGAAGGGCTCATCCACCTGAACCACGAGACAGCGTGAACAGCTACCGAGTGAATGCCCTCGCCGGCTGAGGCCGTGCGTGCGAGGCGTGCCTACGCCTCTGTGCTCCTGGACGCGGTGAGAGCAAGAATCCGGCGCAGGAAGCTCCGGGCACATTCAGTCCCCCGGCGAAACCAACGTGCCCTGGCCGCCTGACGCCCCACCGGGCACATGACAAGGGCGGGACCCGAAAGCCCCGCCCGGTACCCGCGAAACCCCCAGCTCAAGGCCAAACAAGGCAATAAGGCTGATGCCCCGCCTCATGCAGCCGATGCGAGAAGTCCTGCCACTCGTGCAGCAGCTGGTACACGTTGAACGCGTCCCGGGGCCCGCCCCGGTCCGGCACGGTGGACCAGATGAACGCCGCCGCGCCGACCGCCTCCTCGCCGATGCCCCGCAGGGGGTCGACGACGGTCATCGGGAGTTTCACGACCGCGTAGTCGGGGTGCAGGACGACCAGTTCCAGGGGCGGCACCTTGTTCAGGGGGACGCCCTCGATCCCGGTGAGGACCATCGCGGCCATCGTCTCCGGCTTGATCTTGGTGAACATGCCGTTCATGCCGAGCTCGTCGCCGCCGAGCTCCTCGGGGCGCATGGAGATCGGCACGCGGGCCGCGGTCGCGCCGTCGGGCGCGCCGAAGTATTTGTACGTCACCCCCACCCGACCACCATTTCTGCTCTCCGCCTTCAACCGGTCCACTCGACGATCAATACGTCGTTCGAGCCCCTCCGGCTCATTCGGTACGCCCTGTGCCTGACGTGCTTCGGCCGCTTCCTCCGCCTCGCGTCGGTGCCTTCCCCGCCGGGCACGTCGAGGACCCAGGTCATCAGTCCCCTCGCCCAGTCCGCCACCGCGATGCATATCTCCACCCGACTGCTTTTCTAGGACGCGTGGCCCCCGCCGCGCAACCCGATCATCGTGTCAGTGACCTCCCCCACGGCCGCACGCCGAAACGTGCGGGGATACAACAGTCCGCAGGATCACGTCCCAGTCTTCCCAGGTCTTCCCAGTCTCGCAGATGGCAGAAGTTCGACCACGTGATTGGCGTAGCCGCCCCCGCTTTGTCGGACCCGTCCCCTCGTCGGCCTACCCTGATGAGGTCACCCTGTCAGAGAAGGTGGGAGAAGCCGCAGGTCATGAGTGAAGCCAACTCCTCGGGAGCGCTGCCGGCAGCGCCCTACCCATACGAGGCGCCCGTCTCGCAGGCCCTGTTCGACCGTGCGGCCGCTGTCACGCCGGGCGGCGTGAACTCCCCGGTGCGCGCCTTCGGCGCCGTGGGCGGTACGCCCCGGTTCATGGTGTCCGGCAACGGTCCGTATCTGATCGACGCCGACGGCCGGGAGTACGTGGATCTGGTGTGCTCCTGGGGGCCGATGATCCTCGGGCACTCCCACCCCGAGGTGATCGCCGCCGTGCAGCAGGCCGTCGCGCGCGGTACGTCCTTCGGTACGCCCGGTGAGGGCGAGGTCGCCCTCGCGGAGGAGATCGTCGCCCGGGTCGAGCCCGTCGAGCAGGTGCGGCTGGTGTCCAGTGGGACCGAGGCCACCATGTCGGCCATCCGGCTCGCCCGCGGGTTCACCCGGCGGTCCAAGGTGATCAAGTTCGCCGGGTGCTACCACGGGCACGTCGACTCGCTGCTCGCCGCCGCGGGCTCCGGCGTCGCCACCTTCGCGCTGCCCGACACCCCCGGTGTCACCGGTGCCCAGGCCGGCGACACGATCGTGCTGCCGTACAACGACCTGGAGGCCGTGCACGCCGCCTTCCACGCCCACCCCGGCGAGATCGCATGCGTGATCACGGAGGCCTCGCCCGGCAACATGGGCGTCGTACCGCCGCTGCCCGGCTTCAACCAGGGACTGAAGGACGCCTGTGCGCAGAACGGGGCGCTGTACATCTCCGACGAGGTGATGACCGGCTTCCGTACCAGCCGCGCCGGGTGGTACGGCGTCGACGGGGTCAGGCCGGACCTCATGACCTTCGGCAAGGTCATGGGCGGCGGCTTCCCGGCCGCGGCCTTCGGCGGCCGGGCCGACGTCATGGCGCACCTCGCGCCCGCCGGGCCCGTCTACCAGGCCGGCACCCTCTCCGGGAACCCGGTCGCCACCGCCGCGGGCCTCGCCCAGCTGCGGCTGCTCGACGACGCCGCGTACGACAGGGTCGACGCCGTGTCGGAGCAGATCCAGGGCCTGGTCACCGAGGCGCTCACCAAGGAGGGGGTGGCGCACCGGCTCCAGCGGGCCTCCAACATGTTCTCCGTCTTCTTCACGGACCGGTCCGTGCGGAACTACGAGGACGCCAAGGCACAGGACTCCTTCCGCTTCACGGCGTTCTTCCACTCGTTGCTGGCGAACGGCGTCTACCTGCCGCCGTCGTCCTTCGAGTCCTGGTTCGTGTCGACGGCCCATGACGAGCGGGCCATCCAGAAGATCGCCGACGCCCTTCCGGCGGCGGCCCGAGCGGCGGCGGAGGCCACGGCAGCATGAGTGACAGCAAGGACATCACCGTCGTCCACCTCATGCGGCACGGCGAGGTGGAGAACCCGACCGGCGTCCTCTACGGGCGGCTGCCGGGCTACCGTCTCTCCGAGCTGGGCCGGCAGATGGCCGATCGGGTCGCCGAGCACCTCGCCCCGCGCGATGTGACGTACGTCGTCGCCTCCCCGCTGGAGCGGGCGCAGGAGACCGCGACCCCGATCGCCAAGGCGCACGGCCTGGACCTGGACACCGACGAGCGGCTCATCGAGGCCGACAACGTCTTCCAGGGCAAGACCTTCGGTGTCGGGGACGGGGCGCTGCGCCGCCCGGAGAACTGGAAGCACCTCGTCAACCCCTTCAAGCCGTCCTGGGGGGAGCCGTACGTCGACCAGGTCGTGCGGATGATGGGCGCGCTGAACGCGGCGAAGGACCGGGCGCGCGGGCACGAGGCGGTGCTGGTGAGCCATCAGCTGCCGATCTGGATCGTGCGCTCGTACGTCGAGCGGCGGCGGCTGTGGCACGATCCGCGCAAGCGGCAGTGCACCCTCGCCTCCCTGACGACTTTCACATATCAGGGCGACAGGATCGTTTCCGTCGGCTACTCCGAGCCCGCCCGCGACCTCGTCCCGGCCCATCTGCTGGCCGGTGCGAAGCCGGTGAAGGGGCAGGGGAAGGCGTTCGGGGCCTGAGGGTTTCCGCCGGGTCTGAGGTTTCGGGCCTGAGACGTACGTCACAGGCACTCATGACACGCCCGTTACGTTTGTTGTGAATTATCTGAAAAGCAGCGGAACCTACCTGTTCGTCACGCCCTCTGAGTGGGTGACCACCAGCAGGACGTGACGAATCGGGGTTCTCATGCGCGCCTTCTCCCGACGCGGAATAATCGGCCTCGGCGCGGGTGCCGCAGCCGCCGCCTCACTCGCCGGGTGCGGAACGCTCGACGCGTCAGACGGCGACGGGCACGGTTCTGGTTCCGGTTCCGGTTCCGGCAAGGGGCGTTCCCGGGGCAGCGGAAGCAGTGCGCACCCCGCCCGCCCCCTCGGCGACGGCTCCACCTCCTTCACCGGCAAGCAGCCCCACCAGCCCGCCAAGCCCGAGCCGCTTCAGCCCGGTCAGGAGCCGCCGCAGTTCGTCATCTTCTCCTGGGACGGGGCGGGCGAGGTCGGCAACGGTCTCTTCCCGCGCTTCCTGGACCTCGCCAAGGAGCACGGGGCGAGCATGACCTTCTTCCTCTCGGGGCTGTACCTGCTGCCCGAGTCGAAGAAGCGGCTGTACGACCCGCCGAACAACCCGCGCGGCGCCTCCGACATCGGCTACCTCACCGACGAGCACATCAAGGCGACGCTCACCAACGTCCGCCGCGCCTGGCTCGAGGGCCACGAGATCGGCACCCACTTCAACGGGCACTTCTGCTCCGGCTCCGGCACGGTCGGCAACTGGACCCCGCAGCAGTGGAAGAGCGAGATCGCGCAGGCGAAGTCCTTCGTGAAGCAGTGGCGGACCAACACCGGCTGGAAGGACATGCCGGCGCTGCCGTTCGACTACGAGAAGGAGCTCGTCGGCGGCCGTACGCCCTGCCTGCTCGGCCAGAACAACCTGCTGCCCACCGCCCGCGAGCTCGGCTGGCGCTACGACGCCTCCTCGCCGGGCGGTCGCCAGACGTGGCCGCAGAAGAAGCTGGGGATCTGGGACCTGCCGTTGCAGCAGATTCCTTTCCCCGGGCACTCGTTCGAAGTGCTCTCCATGGACTACAACATGCTCGCCAACCAGTCCGTCAACTCCACCAAAGCCCCGGCCTACAACTACCCGGGCTGGCGCCGGCAGTCCGCTCAGGCCTACATATCCGGATTCCAGCGGGCATACGAGTCAAACCGGGCACCCTTCTTCATAGGCAACCACTTCGAGCAGTGGAACGGCGGCCTCTACATGGACGCCGTCGAGGAGGCCTTCAAGCACATCGCCCGGGAGAAGGAGAAGGGCGCGGACGTACGGCTGGTCTCCTTCAAGCAGTTCGTGGACTGGCTGGACGTGCAGAAGCCCGAGGTGCTCGCCAAGCTGCGCACCCTGGATGTCGGGCAGCGCCCGGTGGGCGGCTGGAAGGGCTTCCTCTCGGACACGAAGTCGGCCTCTTCGAACGCCGCCTGAAAGCACTGCCTGAAACGCCGCCTGAAATGCGGGTTTCCGCCCGCAAGGGGGGTGCGCAACATCCCCAGAACGGGCATGCGAAACTTTTCACATGACTACCCGCAGCCGCCTCCTGCTCGCCGCCACGGCCGCCGCAGCGGCCCTGACCCTGTCCGCGTGCAGTTCGGGCGGCATGTCGGGCGGGGGCGGCGACACCAACTTCGTCACCGGCAAGAACGGCATCGCCACGGCCGCCAAGGGCCACCGGGACCCGGCGCCGGACCTGTCCGGCAAGACCATCGACGGCAAGACCCTCGATGTCGCCGACTACAAGGGCAAGGTCGTCGTCGTCAACATCTGGGGCTCCTGGTGCGGGCCGTGCCGCGCGGAGGGCAAGTACTTCGCCAAGGTCTCCAAGGAGTACGAGGGCAAGGGTGTCCAGTTCGTCGGCATCAACACCCGGGACACCAGCACCACCCCGGCGGTCGCCTTCGAGAAGCACCAGGGGATCACCTACCCCAGCCTCTACGACCCGACCGGCAAGCTGATGCTCCGCTTCAAGAAGGGCACGCTCAACCCGCAGCTGGTCCCCACCACGCTGATCCTCGACCGGGACGGGAAGATCGCCGCGCGGGCGCTGGAGGCGCTCAGCGAGGAGAGCCTGCTGAAGATGCTCAAGCCGGTCCTCGCGGAGAAGTGACGTGAGCGCACTCGTCACGCTCGCCGGCGAGGTGGGCAGGAACCAGACCGTGTTCAGCGGCGCCCTGCTGGTGGCGCTGCCGATCGCGGTGCTCGGCGGCCTCGTCTCCTTCTTCTCGCCCTGTGTGCTGCCGCTGGTCCCCGGCTACCTCTCCTACGTCACCGGGGTCGCCGGCACCGACCTGGAGGACGCCCGACGGGGCCGGATGGTGGCGGGCGCCTCACTGTTCGTGCTCGGCTTCACGGCCGTGTTCGTCTCCGGCGGCGCACTGTTCGGCTTCTTCGGATACACCCTCCAGGAACACAAGGACACCCTCTCCAAGGTGCTCGGTGTGCTCATGATCCTGCTGGGCGTCTTCTTCATGGGGCTCATGCCCTGGCTCACCCAGCGTGAGTTCCGCTTCCACAAGCGGCCGGCCACGGGCCTGGTGGGCGCGCCCGTGCTCGGCGCCCTGTTCGGGATCGGCTGGACTCCCTGCATCGGCCCCACGCTCGGCGCCGTCGTCGCCCTGTCGTCCCAGCAGGCCAGCGCCGGCCGCGGCGCCGTACTGACCGTCGCCTACTGCCTCGGCCTCGGCGTCCCCTTCGTCCTCACCGCCGTCGCCTTCCGCAAGGCCCTCGGTGCGTTCAGCTGGGTCAAGCGCCACTATGTCTGGGTGATGCGCATCGGCGGCACCATGATGATCGTGACCGGTGTGCTGCTGCTGACCGGCGCGTGGGACCGTCTGGTGCAGGAGATGCAGACCTGGTCCGACGGCTTCACTGTGGGGATCTGATCGATGAGCAAGACCACAACCGACAACGCCCCGGGCTCCGAGGACCAGGACCTGGGGGCGGCCGGCTCCCAGCTGTCCACCGCCCCGCAGGAAGAGGCGGTGAGCTTTCCCTCCCTCGGCGTCGTCGGCTGGGTCCGCTGGTTCTGGCGCCAGCTGACCTCCATGCGGGTCGCGCTGCTGCTGCTCCTGCTGCTGTCGCTCGGCGCGATCCCCGGCTCGCTGATCCCGCAGACCGGCGCCGACATCAACAAGGTCGCCGACTTCCGCAAGTCCCACACGACACTCGCGCCGGTCTACGACAAGCTGGGCCTCTTCCACGTCTACAGCTCGGTGTGGTTCTCGGCGATCTACATCCTGCTGTTCGTCTCGCTCATCGGCTGCATCGTCCCGCGCACCTGGCAGTTCGTCGGCCAGCTGCGTGGCCGCCCGCCCGCCGCGCCCAAGCGGCTGACCCGGCTGCCCGCCTACACCACCTGGCGCACCGAGGCCGAGCCCGAGCAGGTCCGCGAGGCCGCGCTCGCCCTGCTGAAGAAGCGCCGCTTCCGCGCGCACGCCACCGGTGACGCCGTCGCCGCCGAGAAGGGCTACGTGCGTGAGCTGGGCAACCTGGTCTTCCACATCGCGCTGATCGTGCTGCTGGTCGCCTTCGCCTCGGGCCAGCTGTTCAAGTCGGACGGCACCAAGCTGGTCGTCGAGGGCGCCGGGTTCTCCAACTCGATCATCCTGTACGACGACTTCAAGTCCGGCAGCCTCTTCAAGAGCGACGACCTGGTGCCCTTCAGCTTCGACCTGAAGGATTTCCAGGGTACCTACGAGATGAGCGGCCCGAACAAGGGCACCCCGCGCACCTTCCAGGCGAAGATCGACTACAGCAAGGGCGCGTACGGCAAGCCGCAGCCGACGACCATCAAGGTCAACCAGCCGCTGAAGATCGACGACGCCAAGGTCTACCTCGTCAGCCACGGCTACGCGCCCGTCATCACCGTCCGCGACGGCAAGGGCGACGTCGTCTACAAGGACGCCGTGCCGCTGCTGCCGCTCGACGGGAACGTCAGCTCGCAGGGCGTCATCAAGGTGATGGACGGCTACAAGAACGCCCAGGGCCTCAGCGAGCAGCTGGGCGTGAAGGCCTTCTTCCTGCCGACCTACGGCGGTGGCGCCTCGGTGCTCTCCCAGTTCCCGGCGCTGCTGAACCCGGTGCTGAACCTGGAGCCGTACCACGGCGACCTCGGCGTCGACGCGGGCATCCCGCAGAGCGTGTACCAGCTCGACAAGACCCACATGAAGGCGTACAAGGACGCCAAGGGCGCGCAGCTGAGGGACAACCTCAAGCCCGGGCAGACCATGCAGCTGCCCAACGGCGCCGGCTCGATCACCTTCGAGAAGGACGTCAAGGAGTGGGCCGGCTTCGAGATCGTCCAGGAGCCGGGCAGCGGCTGGGCCCTCGGCGGCGCGTTCGCCGCGATCTTCGGCCTCGCCGCGTCCCTGTTCATACAGCGCCGCCGCGTCTGGGTGCGGGCCGTCCGCGGCGCCGACGGCGTCACGGTCGTCGAGATGGCCGGCCTCGGCCGCAGCGAGTCCGCCAAGGTCCCCGAGGAACTGGGCGACCTCGCCGGAATCCTCTACGACCAGGCGCCGGGGGCACCCGACCCCGACCATGACCCCTCAGAATCCCCCGACCCCCAAGTCGTACCTGCCGAAGGGGCTGAGCAGTGACTCTCGCCGCCGCAACCGATCTCGCCGCCGCCACCAACGAACATCTCGCGAGCATCAGCAACACGCTGATCTACTCGTCGATGGCCGTCTACACCCTGGCCTTCTTCGCCTACATCGCCGAATGGCTCTTCGGCAGCCGCAGCAAGGTGGCCCGCACGGCCGCCGCGCTCACGGCGGACACCAAGGCCGCACAGGGGCCCGCCGTCACCGTGCAGCAGGCCGGCGGGACCGCCGTGCTGGAGCGGCCCAAGGTCGTCGTCCGGTCCGCGGCCGGCGCCCGGGACGTGCCGGACGGGCCCGGCGCCCACGGCGGTGACGAGCAGGGCGACCTCTACGGCCGGATCGCCGTCTCCCTCACCGTGCTCGCCTTCCTCGTGGAGCTGGCCGGTGTCGTCGCCCGCGCGGCCTCCGTGGAACGGGCGCCGTGGGGCAACATGTACGAGTTCAACATCACGTTCTCGACGGTCGCCGTCGCCGTGTACCTCGCACTGCTGGCGCTGAAGAAGAACGTCCGCTGGATGGGCCTGTTCCTGGTCACCACGGTCCTGCTCGACCTGGGCCTCGCGGTCACCGTCCTCTATACGGCGAGCGACCAGCTGGTCCCGGCCCTGCACTCGTACTGGCTCTACATCCACGTCTCCACCGCGATCTTCTGCGGTGCGGTGTTCTACGTCGGCGCGGTCGCCACGATCCTGTACCTCTTCAAGGACTCGTACGAGAACAAGCTCCAGACCGGCGGCAAGCCCGGCACCTTCGCGACCTCGGTCCTGGAGCGCCTGCCCGCCTCCGCCTCGCTCGACAAGTTCGCCTACCGGGTCAACGCGGCCGTCTTCCCGCTGTGGACGTTCACGATCATCGCGGGCGCGATCTGGGCGGGCGACGCCTGGGGCCGCTACTGGAACTGGGACCCCAAGGAGACCTGGTCCTTCATCACCTGGGTCGCCTACGCCTGCTACCTGCACGCCCGCGCCACGGCCGGCTGGAAGGGCCGCAAGGCCGCCTACCTGGCGATGATCGCCTTCGGCTGCTGGCTGTTCAACTACTACGGCGTCAACATCTTCGTGACCGGCAAGCACTCCTACGCGGGCGTCTGAGCACCCGGGCCGGCCCGGGGGCCGGCCTGAAGCGGGGAATTCGGTCGCTGGCCCACGGTCTACGGCCGGTTCCGGGTCTGGAGGGACGCCGGTGCCTTCACCGCGCCATTGGAGGGCCAGTTCGCCTGGCCGGTCGCGCTCGTAGCGGCGGATCACCTGACCGGTGGGCCGGTCCAAAGGCCAGCCGGTTAAGGCCGTATCGGACCAGGATGCGATGCCGGGACACGAAGACCTCCGTGTGGTGGATTCCTAGACAGCTCCACCACACCGGAGGTCTTCGCCGTGATCAAGCCCGGCCGGTGTCAACAACGCTCGTGATCAATACGACTAGAGCCTGTCCGGCCTGCGGGTCAGTCCCTGACCTGCGTGTCGAGGAACTTCGCGGTGGTCCGCTGGGGCGCGCCGCACGCGGCCACGGAGTCCTGGTACCACTGCTTCCACGGACCCCAGACGGTGTACGTGTTGCCGTTGATGCCGTCGGTGCAGAGGATCTTGAGCCGCTGCTCTCCCGGGCCGTAGTGGCAGGTCTGACTGATCGAGTAGGTGTTGATCTGGTGGAACCCGCAGCCGTGCACCGCGGCGCTGGCCGGGGTGGCCACGGCGATGGGCGCGGCCACGGCGATGCCGCCGAGCAGCAGCGGTGTCGAGAGGACCGAGGTGAGCTTCCTCTTGCCGAGCGTCTTCCTGTTGAGCACAAGATCCCCCTCTGTTCGGGCCAGCTGGTCAGGCCGGCCGCGCGCCGTCGGCTGTGGATGACCGACAGGCTGGTCGGGGAGCACAATACTGATCCGTCGTGGATCATGTCCATGACTTAGCTCTCGGGCGTTTGGCCGTAGCGGGTGGCGATGCCGCGCCAGGCCTTCATCTTGGCGTCAACATCTTCGTGACCGGCAAGCACTCCTACGCCGGCGTGTGAGCCGCTGACGGCGACGCCCGTAACCGGGTGCGCAACCCTCGGCCAAGGGTCAGGCTGGTGTCATGACCGGTTCCATCGAACAGGGCACCAGCCAGACCCACGGGAACGTGCACATCCTGCACTTCCTGGTACGGCTTCCGCGGCCCGTCGAGAAGGTCTGGCCGGCGCTCGCCACGCCGGAGGGGCTGGCGGGCTGGTTCACGGACGTCGACGTGCTGGAGCCACGGCTCGGCGGGACCGTCGCGCTGCGCGGGCTGGGGGCCGGGGAGATCACCGCGTGGGACGTGGACCGGGTCGCCGAGTACACCGTGGAGGGCGGTGGACGCGTCCGCTTCCATCTGGAGCGGGACGGGGAGGGCGGGGCCGTGCTGCGGTTCACCCACGAGTTCCAGGGCGAGGGGGAGTCGGGATCGGGCTGGCGGGCTCGATTCGAACGGTTGATCGAGCGAATGGGAGAGGTCGCCGGAGCCTCCTAGGACGGCGGCAGACACTCCTTCCCCGGCGGCTTCCCCTCCGGCCAGGCCGTCTTCACGAAACGCGAACCGCCCTCGGGCACGAGCTCCACGATCGGCACCGCCTTGTCGTACGGATTGCCGTGCGCGTCCAGACAGATCCAGCCGCTCGCCCCGCCCAGCCGCAGCGCGCCCTGCACCTGGGTCCACTCGTGGCCCACCGCCGCCGGCGTCGGGGTCGCCGTACCGCCGTGCGTGGCCATGCGGACGCCGCGTACGGCCAGCCGCAGGGCGTCGTAGCCGATGATCAGCTGGCCGTCGTCCAGGGCCACCGAGCCGATCGGCCCGACCGGCCCCCGCTTGCCGTCGGTCACCAGCTCCGCCAGGTCCTGCGCGTCCTTGGCCGAGCCGCCGGTGGCCGTCGCGGGAACCCCGTTCCACGCGTCCGGGTGGGCGAGGGAGGTGTACCGCACCGAGAGGTTGTGCTCGAGGGCGCCGGGGTCCAGCTTCTTGTCACCGGTCAGGTACGAGCCCTCGTCACCGGTGAGCAGGGTGAACCTGCGGTCCTCGCAGCCGCGTTGACCCAGCGCGTTGATGAACTGCCGCAACTGGGTGTGCCGGCCCGCGAACAGGATCGTGTCCGTCGTCCTTGGCGTGGAGCACAGGATCTGCGTGATCTCCCAGAACGTGTTGGCGGTGGTGCCCTCCTTGCTGCGGTCGGCGGGCGGGTAGAACGGCCGCGGCTCGTACCGCGAACCCTTCAGCAGCGCCGTGAACGCGCTCTGAAGCGTCCGCGTGTACGGGTCCCCGGGGCTGTCGTACACCAGCAGCGCCTTGCCCGCGCTGACCTTCGCGAAGGAGGCCAGCGCCCGGGCCTCGTCGGTGTTGGTCGGCGAGACCCGCGCCATCCCGGGGAAGGGGTTCTTGCCGCCCTGCCCGTTGGCCAGGTCGTCGGCGGTGATGGACGAGCCGACCACCGGGATCCCGCGCCGGGTCAGCTCCTTGACGGCCTTCTTGTTGTTGTCGGTGCTCTGCCCGATCCCCGTGACCGCCCGCAGCCGGTCGGCGGTCTTCGTCATCCGGGCCAGCTGGTCCACCGTCCGCTGCCAGTGGTCGCCGGTGGCCCCGGGGTTGGCGAGCAGCAGCCGGATCTGCGGGGCCTCGCCGTTGGAGTGGTGGTTGGCCTGGTACTGGGCCAGGTAGGCGCCCTGGAGCTGGTGCTGGATGTCGGCCAGGTTCGCCGGCGCGGTCGAGGTGTACGGCAGCATCAGGGCCACCGTCACGTACGTGCCGCTCTTCAGCCGCCGGTTCTCCCGGTCGATGGCCCGCGCCGCGTCCCGCAACTGGGGCCGCCCGAAGTCGTACACGCTCGTCGCCACGCCCACGCACTCGTCGCTGCCCTCCGGCCGCACCACCCCGGGCGCGCAGGACCGGTCGTCGTGCGCGAGCGTCCGCACCGCGAAGACCAGGCCGGTCAGCAGGGCCGCCGTCACCAGCAGCGCCAGATAGCGGCGCAGCGGGATCTCCCAGACGCCCTCGCGCACCCACGTGCCCACGCCTCTGCGCGCCATCACGCCTCCCCGCTCGGGTCGTCCGGGTCCTCCGGGTCGTCTGGCTCGTCCGGGTCGTCCCACGCGTCCGGCCGGCGTCCGGCGAGCGCGGCCGCCGGCCAGTCCCGGGAGGCCCGCCACAGCAGCGCGTTGCCCGCCGGCCGCAGATTGGACAGCTGCTCCAGCTCGAACCGCAGCCGGTCACAGACCCTGGGGTCGGGCAGCACCAGCGGGTCGGCCAGCTGCCACACCGCGTGCAGCAGCCGCCGCACCCGCAGGTGCAGTACGCCGTCCACGCCCTCCGGCACCGCCAGATCGGTGTCCGTGCGGCCCAGTGCCACGGCGGCCCGCCGGTCGCCCCGGCCGGTGAAGTCGCGGCCTTCGGCGTCGTGCGCGTGGAAGTAGGGCGCGGCGGCGACGAAGCGGAGGGTACGCAGCCAGGCCCGGCTGTCGGCGGTGGGGAAGGTGTCGCGCAGATGGGCGACCGCCGAGTCCGCCGTGCCCAGGGCGAGCTCGTGGTACAGCCGGTAGCGGGCGCGGCCGGGATCCTCGGCGCCGTCCGGCGCGTAGTGCGCGGCCAGGGTCTCGTGCGCCGTGCGCCAGCCGCTGTGGTCGGTGTCCCGCAGATGCAGCCGGAGCAGCAGCAGGGTCCGTACGAACGGGTCGCCGACGAAGTGCCCGGGCGTACCCGGCAGCCCCTCCTGGGCGAGCCGGGTCTGCAGGGCCCGTACGTCCGCCGGGCCGAAGTCGTCCGGGAGCAGCGCGCCGGCCAGCGCGCAGGCCGAGTCGTGGTCGTGGGCGGCGGCCAGCACGGTCAGTTCGTCCAGGCGGTCGGCGGGCACCAGCCGGTCCAGGAGCTCGCGGTAGGCGGGTGCTCCGTCGTGGTCCTCGTGTAGCCGCACGTCGGCGGTGAGCAGCTCACCGAGGGACGCGGCCCCGGGCAGGTGCTGTGCGGCCGACTCGGCGAGCAGGGCGATGCCCAGCGGGTTCCCGCCGGTCAGCCGGTGGGTGGCGTGCGGCAGTTGGGGCGGCACCGGGACCTCGTCGCAGACCGCGCCGACGATGTGCAGGGTGTCGTCGGGGCTGAGCGGCGGCAGCGACACCAGCAGCGCCCGGGAGGACGGCACGGCCGCGTCCGGGGTCCAGTCGCTGCGCCGGGCCACCTCGGGCAGGCCACGGCGGGCGGCGTTGCGCAGCGCCTCCCGCCCGTCGCCGCGCCGGGCGCCGACGAACACGACCTGGTCGGCGATGCCCTCGGCCCGGTCCCGCAGCACGGCGTCGACGAGCCCCGGCCCGGGCGCGCTCTGTGCGTTGTCGACCAGCACCAGCGGCCGGCCCAGGCGCTGCATGCGCGGCAGCATCCCCGCGTACGCCTCCGCCAGGTCGGCGAGCAGGGCCCGTACGAGATACCGCTCGGCGTGCTCCCGGGAGGTGCCGCCCGCCCGGAAGTGCCCCGCCAGCAGCATCAGCCCGCGCTGGGCGTGCCCGCCCGCGTTCGGGTACGAGCGGTACCACACGGACGCCTTCTGGTGCCGCCGGTGCGTGAACCCTTCCGCGACCGACTCCAGGGTGGCCTCGATCGCCCCGGACAGCAGCGGCCCGGTCCCGGTCGCGGCGGCCACGACCTTCGCCGCCACCTTCCCGGCCCACCGCCCGGCGAAGCCGCTGATCCACGACCCGCTCTCGTTCAGCAGCAGGATCCGCTCGACCTCCCGCCGGATCCGCTCCGAATCGGCGTCGCCCCAGCCGCTCGCGGCCACCGCGACCAGGCCCGACATCAGCCGCGGGAACTGGATCCGCCCGGCGCCGGTCACCGGCTCGGCGAGCTGTTCGGCGATCACCAGCAGCCCCTGCGCCACAGGCGACCAGGACTCGGCGGGCCGCTCCGGGGGCGGCCCGGCGAACTGCACGTCGGCGCAGTCGATCAACGCGACCGGCGTGTGCCCCCTGTACGCCTCCCGCAACTCCCCGAGCACCGAGCTCTTGCCCAGCCCCCGGGCCCCCGTGAGCAGGACGAGGGGCAGCTCCTTCGGATGCTCGACCGGATGCGCGCGGTGCTGGTACGGGCGCAGGCCCACCAGCCGCGGAGCGAGTCCGGCCGGATCCGTGTCGAACAGGGCCCCACGCCCATGCAGACGTCTGTGCACCGCATCCCCCCTCGAACTCCAGTGTAGGAAGGGGCAGTTGCTTCCGGCCAGATCGCGTGATGTCCGTTGGGTTACGAATCTGCCCGGGTCGTCAGCCGACGGTGATCGAATCCAGCTTCGCCCGCAGATAAACATGCGAGTCGACGGGCGGATACGCCACCCACCCCACCGGCGCGGGCACGGACTCCACCAGCGTCCCCGGCGTGCACTCCCCGAAGTACACGAGCGACATCAGCTCCTCGGCGGGCGCGTCCGCGGGCGGCGGCAGCACCCGGTGCCGCCCGGACCGCCACCGGTCACCGGTCCAACGGGCCATCAGATCCCCGATGTTGATGGTGAAAGCGGCCGGGTCGTAGGGCGCGTCCTCCCAGCCGGCCCCTCCTTCCGAGGGGTCCGTGTACACCTGGAGCCCGCCCTTGCCGGCCTGCCGGTCCAGGATGGTGACCGTCCCGAAGTCGGTGTGCGGCCCGATCCGGAACTGCCCGGGCCGGGCCTCGCCGATCACCTCGGACCCGGGGTACCAATTGATGTTGAAGCCGTACGTCGGATGGTCCATGTGCCTGCTGAAGAAGTCCGGCTCGACCCCGAGCGCGTACCCGAGCAGGGACAGCAGCTCCTTCTCCAGCCCGGCCATCCTCCCGAGGTACTCCTCGCACAGGGGCCGCAGCCCGGGCACTTCGGCGGGCCACACGTTGGGCGCGTACCACTCCGCGTTGACGACCGGATCCTCGAACGGCTCGTGCGTGGCGAAGGTCAGCGACTCCTTCAGGTCCGGCGGCGTCTCGGTCCCCTCGGCGTACCCGTTGGCCTCCGCGCCCGGCCCCAGCCAGCCGCGCCCGCCGACCCTCGCCTCGTACGCCTGTTTCACCTCGGCGGGCAGCGTGAAGAACGCCCGCGCGGCCACCCGGATCCGCTCCCGCAGGCCCGGCGCCACGCCGTGCCCGCTGACCAGCAGGAACCCGGCGGTCTGGAGGGCTTCGTCGACGGTACGGGCGATCCGGGCGCGGGCGTCCGGGTCGCCGTGCCGCCAGGGCCGGAGGTCGATGGTGGGGATACGGGGTTCAGTCACTGCCGATGTCCTCATTCCACAGAGCCGGGTTCCTCGCGATGAAGTCGCGCATCATCGACGTGCACTCGGGGTCGTCGAGGAGGACGACCTCCACTCCGTTCCCGGCGAGCCAGTCGTGCCCGCCGTGGAAGGTGACCGCCTCGCCGACCACCACCCGTGAGATGCCGAACTGCCGGACCAGACCGGAGCAGTACCAGCACGGCGAGAGCGTGGTCACCATCGTCGTGCCCCGGTACGTCCGCTGCCGTCCCGCCGCGCGGAAGGCCGCCGTCTCCGCGTGCGTCGAGGGGTCGCCGTCCTGGACCCGCCGGTTGTGGCCGCGGCCGAGGAGGGTGCCGTCGGAGCCGTAGAGCGCGGCCCCGATCGGGATACCGCCCTCGGCGAGCCCGGCCCGGGCCTCGGCGACGGCGGTGGCGAGCCAGGCGCGGGCCTGTTGCTGGTCCATGCCCTCACTCTCCTTCGGCGCGGACGCCGGGGCAACGTGCGGAGCGGATCCTTCGACGGGGTCGAGCGGTTCGGCCGCTGGACACGAACGCTCGTGCCCGGCGTCAACGCTGTGGTCGCCTTGGACACCGTTCGCAACCGTCTCGACCTGCGCCCGGTGCTGCTGGCGGCGGCGGTCGCGGACACGGTGACCGGAGGCATCGAGCCGACCCGGTGGTCACTGGCCGCACTGGCCGTCATCGCCTGGGTGATGGTCCCGGCCCACCTGCTGTCGATCCTGTCGTCGTCGCGACTGCGCTGAGCGGCGGTCGACGGGCGGCGGGCCGGGGAACCGGGCCCGCCGGTTACGAGCTCAGCAGCTGGAGGATCCTGTTGACCGCCTCGACGACCGGCTGGCCCACGGCCCCGACGGTCGCCGCGATACCCGCGACGGCCATCAGCGCGCCGTGCCGCTGCTGTGCCGGTGCGGCGGGGTCGGCCGTGATCGCCGGCAGGGAGTCGTCGATCGCCTGGGCGCTGGCCGGCGCGACCTGTGTACGCAACTCCGTCACCAGGACGACCAGTTCCCGGACCGCGGCCTCCAACTCGGGCGAGGCGGCGGGCGCGGCGGCCGCCGACTGGTTCTTGAGGATGCCGGTGTTGCCCTGACCGCCGTGCATGGTCACGCTGTCGCCGAAGTAGTAGTTGTCGCCGCTCACGCGTGCCCCACCCCCACGTTGCCCGTGCCGCCGTACATGTTGACGTTGTCTCCGAAGTAGTAGTTCTTGGGGTTGACCATGAGGCGGTCCACCCTGACCTGGAACTCGGTCTCGGGGTGCTCGATCGCGTGCACGATGGAGCCGACCAGCGCGTCCAGTTGGTGCGGATCGGGGCTGGTCACAACGGCGATGGACGGGCCGGACGTCTCCACGGCCAGGACGTACTGCGTCTGCGCCGTCAGCACGGAGAACAGCTCGATCACGCTGAAGACCAGCGCGGCCACCGCGCCCAGCCACACGAACGTGACGATCCCGCCGGCCGCGTCCCGGCTCGCGATGCCCGCGATGCCGCCGAGGATCGTCAGGGCGAAAGCCACCGACAGGATGATCCCCAGACGCTTCAGGAAGAGCACGGTGGCTTCCTGGCGCTTCGGCTTGAGCAGAAAGGTGTGGACCCGCGTCACGTTCTCCAGCGGATACGCCGCCCCGCCCGCCCACAGCAGCCGCTTGCCGACCCGCAGGTCGATGGCCGTCATCGACCGCGGTGGCTGAGCGGGCGGCGGTGGGATGTCGAACTGGCCCGGTGGTTGTGCAGGCGGCTGTTCCGTACTGCTCATGCGTCCCCCTGAAGCATGGGTGATGACACGACCCATCACACGACTCATCACTGTCCGGTGGTCATTAACCACTTGAAGTGGCCCCCGGTGCAAGCCGGAATCGGTGGTCAACTGTGCGGCTCGTGTGGAGAGTTGTGCCGACGGGGTGTCTGGCGGGTGCCCCTGTGCCGGGCGTGCCCGCACAGGCAGAGCACGTACGCCGGGAGGCACCGCCCGCTCAGTCCCCCTTGGGGTCGTCCTTGTTCAGGGACTTCAGGAACTCGGGGTTGTCGTCGGGCGCCACCCAACGGCCCCCGCCTGCGCCCGCGCTCAGGCCCGGGCCGCCCGCGCGGGCGCCGCGGTTCTTGCCGGCGATCAGCCAGGCGACCGGGCCGACGAGCACCTCGCCGAAGAGCAGGATGACGATCACCCAGATCACCTTCGGCAGCGCGCGCACCTCCTCCTCGGGGGTGTTCAGGCAGTCCACGAAGGCATAGATCCACAGCGCCAGGACCAGCAGGAGCGGCAGATACCTGAGCATGGGTGTGCGATCTCCTCGCGAAGTGGGACGGCCCCGGTGACCGGGCCAGGGTAGCGGGTGGACGGAATCCGTCGCCTCCGCGTCCGGGCGGGACGGTCGACGGGCCGAGGCGTCGGCCTCCTCGTGATCGCGGCGGTGTGGTGCGCCGCCGACCGGCGCAGACCGCAGCCCGGTGCAGGCCGCAGCCCGGTGCCGCCCCCGGTGCCGGCCACCCCGCTCTCCGCCGGCCACCCCGCTCTCCGCCGGGCGCCATGCGACTCACCGGCTCGGTGAAGCCCGCCGACACGGTCGCGCGCGACTCCGAGCGGGGCGCGCGTCGGCCGCGGACAGGCCTCCGCGATACTGGGACGCATGGCTTACGACGATCTTCGCTCCCTGCTCAGGGCACTGGAGCGCGAGGGAGACCTCAAGCGCATCAAGGCCGAGGTCGACCCGTATCTGGAGGTCGGGGAGATCGTCGACCGGGTGCAGAAGTCCGGCGGTCCCGCCCTGCTCTTCGAGAACGTGAAGGGCTCCGCGATGCCGCTGGCGATGAACGTCTTCGGCACCGACCGCCGACTGCTGAAGGCGCTCGGCCTGAAGTCGTACGGCGAGATCAGCGACAAGATCGGCGGGCTGCTGCGGCCCGAACTGCCGCACGGCTTCGTCGGTGTGCGCGAGGCCTTCGGCAAGCTCGGCGCGATGGCGCACGTACCGCCGAAGAAGGTGAAGTCCGACAACGCGCCCGTCCAGGAAGTCGTACTGCACGGCGACGAGGTGGACCTCGACCGGCTCCCCGCGCTCTTCACCTGGCCCAAGGACGGCGGCTCCTTCTTCAACCTGGGTCTCACGCACACCAAGGATCCCGAGACGGGCATCCGCAACCTCGGCCTGTACCGCCTCCAGCGCCACGACAAGCGCACCATCGGCATGCACTGGCAGATCCACAAGGACAGCCGCAACCACTACCAGGTAGCGGCCCGCAAGGGCGAGCGCCTCCCGGTCGCGATCGCCTTCGGCTGCCCCCCTGCCGTCACCTACGCCTCCACCGCCCCCCTCCCCGGCGACATCGACGAGTACCTCTTCGCCGGGTTCATCGCGGGCAAGCGGATCGAGATGGTCGACTGCAAGACGGTCCCGCTCCAGGTCCCGGCGAACGCCGAGGTGGTACTGGAGGGCTGGCTGGAGCCCGGCGAGATGCTCCCCGAAGGCCCCTTCGGCGACCACACCGGCTTCTACACCCCGCAGGAGCCGTTCCCCGCGCTGAAGATCGACTGCGTGACGATGCGCCGCCGCCCCCTGCTCCAGTCGATCGTCGTGGGCAGGCCCCCGACGGAGGACGGCCCCCTGGGCCGCGCGACGGAGCGCTTCTTCCTCCCCCTGCTGAAGATCATCATCCCGGACATCGTGGACTACCACCTGCCCGAGGCGGGCGGCTTCCACAACTGCGCGATCGTCTCGATCGACAAGAAGTACCCCAAGCACGCGCAGAAGGTGATGCACGCGATCTGGGGGGCACACATGATGTCGCTCACCAAGCTGATCGTGGTCGTCGACTCCGACTGCGACGTCCACGACCTCCACGAGGTCGCCTGGCGGGCCCTCGGCAACACCGACTACGCCCGCGACCTGACGGTGGCCGAGGGCCCCGTCGACCACCTCGACCACGCCTCCTACCAGCAGTTCTGGGGCGGCAAGGCGGGCATCGACGCCACGAAGAAGTGGCCCGAGGAGGGCTACACGCGCGACGGCGGGTGGCCGGACATGGTGGAGTCGGACCCGGATACCGCCGAACGGGTGACGCGGCGCTGGAAGGAGTACGGGCTGTGAGCGGAGAGGCCATCCTTGGAGACGGCAGCGCGGAGCCTCTCCGCCGACGCGGAGGTGTACCGGCGTTCCTGCGCCTGGTGATGATCGAGCACTCGATCTTCGCGCTCCCCTTCGCCTACATCGCCTCCCTCACCGCGATGTTCCAGTGGGACCGGAACATCCACTGGGGCCGACTGCTCCTGGTCACCGTCTGCATGGTGGGCCTGCGCACCTTCGCGATGGCGGTCAACCGGATCATCGACCGCGAGATCGACGCCCGGAACCCCCGCACGGCCCACCGTGAGCTGGTGACCGGCGCGATGTCCGTCCGCCACGCCTGGACGGGCGCCCTGATCGCCCTGGTGGTCTTCCTCGGCGCGGCGGCCCTGCTGAACCCCCTGTGCCTGGCCCTGGCCCCCATCGCCGTGATCCCGATGGTGGTCTACCCCTACGGCAAACGCTTCACCAACTTCCCCCAGGCCATCCTGGGCCTCGCCCAGGCGATGGGCCCGGTCGGCGGCTGGCTCGCGATCAGCGGCGAGTGGTCCTGGAACGCGGTGATCCTCGGCCTGGCCGTCGGCGTCTGGATCGGCGGCTTCGACCTGATCTACGCCTGCCAGGACGTCGAGACCGACCGTGAGATCGGCGTCATGTCGGTCCCGGCCCGCTTCGGCATCCCCGCGGCCATCTGGGGCGCCCGCGCCTGCCACACGGTGACGACGGCCCTGTTCGTCTGGTACGCCCTCGCCACCCACGCCGGTGCGTTCTTCTGGCTGGGCCTGTTGATCGTCGCGGGCGCCTTCGGGTACGAGCACCGGATCGTCCGCCCCCACGATCTCTCCCGGCTGAACAGGGCGTTCTTCCAGGTCAACGGCTTCATCGGGATCGCCCTGTTCGTGTGCGCCCTGCTCGATCTGCTGGTGCGCGGCCTCACGGTGTAGCCCGTTCGGGTGAGGCCCGTTCCCCGGTGGGCCCGGCCGGGCGCCCCGGACAGCGTCCTACCCGCCCTGAACACCGCTCGCCCCGCCGGTACGCTCAAGGTGTGAACGCAGGAGAAACGCAGCGCGTGCCTTGGATCGTGGGGGTGTCCGGAGCGTCGGGGACGCCGTACGCGGCTGCCGTGCTGCGGGCGCTGCTGGAGGCCGGGGAGTCGGTCGACCTCGTGGTGTCGAGGGCGTCACGGCTCACGCTGCTGGACGAGACGGGGATCTCGTTCCGGGACGCACACTGGCGGGACGACCTGCGGGAATGGCTGGCCAGGGGGGCCGACGGCAAGCCGGACACGTTCGCGGTGGACGTCGAGGGGGTGCGGTACTGGAGCGCGGGGGACCTGGCGGCAGGGCCGTCCTCGGGGTCGTACCCGGCGAAGGGCATGCTGATCGTGCCCGCCTCCACCGCCGGCGTGGCCGGGGTCGCGCTGGGGCTGTCGAAGGATCTGCTGCAACGGGCCGCGAGCGTCACCCTCAAGGAGCGCCGCACGCTCGTGGTGGCCGTACGGGAGACCCCGCTGAACGGGCAGACCCTGCGTCACCTGGTCGCCCTGGACGACGCGGGCGCCACCGTGGTCCCCGCCTCCCCGGCCTTCTACGCGGGCGCCACCCACATCCAGGACCTGGTGGACTTCGTCGCCGGACGCGTCCTCGACGCGGCGGGCGTGGAGCACCGCCTCTACCGCCGCTGGCAGGGGGAGCTGGGCGGCGGCGACGCAACCCGCACGACATGAGCGGCAGTACGCGGTACGCAGTACCTCTCATCACTCCGAGAACTTTTCACCGGAAGGCTTCGATCGCATGGACGCGGTGGACAGGCAGCTCATCCAGGCCCTGAGGGAGAACGGCCGGGCCTCCTACGCGGAGCTGGGGCGCCTCGTCGGCCTGTCGGGACCCAGCGTCACCGACCGCATCAACCGGCTGGAGGCGGCCGGGGTCATCACCGGCTACCGGGCCACCGTCGACTCCGCCTCCCTCGGCCTCGGAGTCACCGCCCTGATCGGCATCTCGCTCTCCGACGCCGTCGACCACGAGGACGTGGCCGGCCGGCTGAAGGACCTGCCGGAGATCGAGGACTGCTGGTTCATCGCGGGCGACGACTCCTACATGCTCAAGGTGCGCTCCACGGACGTGGACGGGCTGGAGAAGACCATCCGCCGGCTCAGCGGCACGAAGGGCGTCTCGCGGACCCGTACCACCATCGTGCTGTCCACGAAGTGGGAGAACCGGGTCGGGGAGCTGCCGGAGGAGGTGTAGGCGCGAAGCGCCGTATGGGGGCACCGCCCGCCCGAAGGATGGGGGAGTACGGTTACGTGGTCTGTCGAGGAAAGGTGTTGGCATGGACGTCGGGCTCAAGCGCGAGCTGGAGGAGAAGGTCCGCTCCGGTGAGCGGCTGACCCGCGAGGACGGCATCGCGCTGTACGAGTCGGACGACCTGGCCTGGCTCGGCGGGCTCGCCCACGAGGTGCGCACCCGCAAGAACGGTGACGTCGTCCACTTCAACGTCAACCGGCACCTCAACATGACCAACGTGTGCACGGCGTCCTGCGCCTACTGCTCGTTCCAGCGCAAGCCGGGCGAGAAGGACGCGTACACGATGCGCATCGAGGAGGCGGTGAAGCTCGCCAAGGCGATGGAGTCGGAGAACCTCACCGAGCTGCACATCGTCAACGGGCTGCATCCCAACCTCCCCTGGCGGTACTACCCGCGCTCCCTGCGCGAGCTGAAGGCCGCCCTGCCGAACGTCTCGCTGAAGGCCTTCACCGCCACCGAGATCCACCACTTCGAGACCATCTCGGGGCTGTCCGCGTCCGAGATCCTCGACGAACTCATCGACGCCGGCCTGGAGTCCCTCACCGGCGGCGGCGCGGAGATCTTCGACTGGGAGGTCCGGCAGCACATCGTCGACCACCGCACCCACTGGGAGGACTGGTCGCGGATCCACCGCCTGGCGCACGAGAAGGGTCTCAAGACCCCGTGCACCATGCTGTACGGCCACATCGAGGAACCCCGCCACCGCGTCGACCACGTCCTCCGCCTCCGCGAGCTCCAGGACGAGACGAACGGCTTCCAGGTCTTCATCCCGCTGCGCTACCAGCACGACTTCGTGGACATGCAGGACGGCAAGGTCCGCAACCGCCTCCAGGCACGGACCCAGATGGCGACCGGCGCCGAGGCCCTCAAGACCTTCGCCGTCTCCCGCCTCCTCTTCGACAACGTCCCGCACGTCAAGGTCTTCTGGGTGATGCACGGCGTGCAGACCGCCCAGCTGGCCCTCCAGCACGGCGCCGACGACATGGACGGCTCGGTCGTCGAGTACAAGATCACCCACGACGCCGACAACTACGGCACCCCGAACAAGCTGACCCGCGAGGACCTCCTCGACCTCATCCGCGACGCCGGCTTCCGCCCGGTGGAACGCAACACGCGGTACGAGATCATCCGCGAGTACGACGCGCCGGACCCGCTGCGCCGGGAGTCGCCGCAGCCCATGCGCGTCTGATGTGACGCCGTCGGCCGGACGGGTACCCGTCCGGCATGGCCACCACGAAGGCCCCTGAGGAGGCCTACACCGCCGAGCCCTTCGTGCCGGACCGCGCCGCCGGCCTGGACGACCTCCGCGAGGCCGCCGCCGACTGCCGTGGCTGCCCCTTGCACCGGAACGCCACCCAGACCGTGTTCGGGGTCGGAGCGGCCCACGCGCGGGTCATGCTCGTAGGCGAACAACCCGGGGACCAGGAGGACCGGCAGGGCAGGCCCTTCGTGGGGCCCGCCGGGAAGCTGCTGGACAAGGCGCTCGCCGAGGCCGGGATCGATCCGGGCGAGGCGTACGTGACCAACGCCGTCAAGCACTTCAAGTTCACCCAGGCCGAGCCCCGCAAGCGCCGCATCCACAAGGCGCCGACCCTGCGCGAGATGACCGCGTGCGGGCCCTGGCTGGCGGCCGAGCTCGCGGTGGTGGAGCCGGAGCTGATCGTGGTGCTGGGCGCCACCGCCGGGAAGGCGCTGCTCGGGTCGTCGTTCAGGGTGACCGAGGTGCGCGGGACCGTGCTGGAGCGGGAGATCCACGGGCGTCCGGAGCGGCTGGTGCCGACGGTGCACCCGTCGGCGGTGCTGCGGGCGGAGGACCGGGAGGGGGCGTACCGGGGGCTGGTGGCGGATCTGAAGGTGGCCGCGCAGGCGCTCGGATAATGGCTGGGCAAGCGTCGGAGTAATAGGTAGCATCCCCGGGTGCCTCTTACTTTCACTCTCGATCCCGCCGTCACCCCCGACCTTCGCGACGGCATCCTCGACCTGTGGACCGACGTCTCCAACGCGGGCGGAGCCGTCGGCTTCGTTGCCCCCGTGACCCGCGAGGAGATACGCCCCGAGCTGGTGAAGCACCTGGCCGCGATGGCCGAGGGCCGGCACCGGCTCCTGGTCGGGCACGACGAGGCGGGGCAGGTGGCCGCGACCGCCTTCCTCTCGTTCAACACGCACCGGCTGATGACGCACTGGGTGTGGCTGTACACGGTGATGGTGCACCCGAAGCACCAGGGCCAGGGGTACGGCCGAGACCTGCTGGCCGCCGCCGAGGACGCCGCCCGCGGCTTCGAGGGCGTAGACGCGATACGGCTCGGCTGCCGGGGCGGACTCGGCCTGGAGCGGTTCTACGGCTCCTGCGGCTACAAGGAGGTCGGCCGGGTCCCCGCCGCGATCCGCGTCGCCCCCGGCGACGACCGGGACGACATCACCATGCTCCTGCCTCTGCGGTGATGCTTCCGTACGCATCCCACCCCCGTCCAAGATCGGTCGCAGGGCGTGCTTCACTGGACGGTGCCCCTTTTCGTAATCGGAAGACTGGATTGAGATGCTCCGCTACACGCTGATGCGCCTCGGAATCTTCGCGGGCTGCCTCGTGGTCGTCTGGGGCGCCGTCTACTCCGGCATCTTCCCGCGCGGCTTCGGCGACTCGAACTTCCTGTGGGTCCTGCTGCTCTCCATGGTGCTCTCGGCGCCGATCAGCTGGGTGGTACTGCGCAAGGAGCGGGACCGCGCCTCCGAGCAGATCGTGGAGCGGGTCGACCGCGCGAAGGCCAACCTCGAGGCCAACCGCAGCCAGGAGGACCTCGCCGACGACACCGCGCGGGCGCACGGCCAGACCTCCTGAGGGAGACCTCCTGAGGGCAAGCCGGGGAGCGCGAGCGGTGCCCCCAACTAGTCTTGCCCCATGGGTGCCGTGAAGAGCAAGCGGATGCCGCGCGCGGTGCGGGAACAGCAGATGCTCGACGCCGCCGTACGGACCTTCGGCCAGCGGGGGTACATGGCCGCGTCGATGGACGAGATCGCCGAACTGGCGGGCGTGTCCAAGCCGTTGGTGTACCTGTACCTGAACTCGAAGGAAGACCTCTTCACCGCCTGCATCCGCCGTGAGGCCGAAGCGCTCACGGAGGCCGTACGCACCGGGGTCCGGACCGGTCTGCCCGCCGACCGTCAACTCTGGGACGGTCTCCAGGCGTTCTTCGCGCACACCGCCGAACACCCGGACGGCTGGTCCGTGCTGCACCTCCAGGCCCGCACGCACGGTGAGCCCTTCGCCGCCGAGGTCAGGGCGATGCGCGAGGAGATCGTCGCGTTCGTCACCCAGCTGATCGCGGTCGCCGCCCGGGAGGCGCTCCCCCACGCTCGACTTCGCTCGCGCGGGGGGACCCCCACGGACCCCGATCTCCCCGAGCACGAGGTCGCCGGCCTCGCCGAGGCCCTGGTCGGCGCCGCCGAGTCCCTCGCCGCCTGGGCCAACGCCACCCCGGGCGTCACCGCCCGGCAGGCCGCGGCGACCCTGATGAACTTCGCGTGGTCGGGCCTGGGCAACCTGATGGCCGGGCGGCCGTGGTCGCCGCCGGAGCCGACGGCTCAGGGGACCAGCGCGTAGACGTCCCCGGCCACGTGCACCTTCTCGCCGCCCCGCAGCTCGAACCGCCCGCCCTGAGCCGCGTACGTCACCGCCCCCGGCAGCAGCACCGGCGCCCGGAACTCCGCCCGCACCAGTACCGCGTCCGGTGTCCCGTGCGCGGCGAGACAGCGGGCCACGGTCCACATGCCGTGCGCGATGGCACGGGGGAAGCCGAAGAGGCGGGCGGTCAGCGGGCTGAGGTGGATCGGGTTGCGGTCGCCGGACACCGCGCCGTACCGCCGCCCGACGTCACCGCCGAGCTGCCACTCCTCGACCTCGGGATGGGGGCCCTCCCGCTCGAGCGAAGCCGAGAGTGGGGCAGGGGCGCGCTCCTCACGTCCGCCGGGGGCCTCCGCCGCGGTGGCGTCCGGGGTGCGGTGCCGTGCCAGATACGTGCTCCGCGACTCCCACACCGCCTCCCCGTCCGCCCGTAGCTCCGTGACCACGACCGCCTCGGTGCCGCGCCGGTGCGGCACCAACCCGCCGACGCGCACGCCGAGTTCGTACGTCTCGCCGGCCGCCAGCGCGCCGCGCCGGGTCATCTCGATCGACGTGTGGACGAGCCCCAGCAGCGGCAGCGGGAAGGCCCGCCCGCTCATCAGCCGCATGGCCAGCGGGAACCCCAGCACATGCGGATACGTCACCGGCAGCGCGTCCTCGCCGGTCGGGAACCCGCACACCCGCTCGTAGGCGGCCAGCCGATCCAGGTCCACGCGCAGCCCGGGCACCACGAGCCGGTCGCGGGGATGGTCCGCGTCCGGGCGGGGGCGCTTGAAGGGGGAGAGGAGGGCGCCGCGCAGGAGGAGCGGCGGGAGGGCGGGGAGTCCGGCGAGCTCGGTCATGCGCTACGCCCCCAGCAGGCTCTGGCCGCAGACCCGGACGACCTGCCCGTTGACCGCGGCGGAGGCCGGGTGGGCGAGCCAGGCGGTGGTCTCGGCGACGTCGACGGGCAGCCCGCCCTGGGCGAGGGAGTTCATCCGCCGCCCGGCCTCCCGGATGAACAGGGGGATCGAGGCGGTCATCCTGGTCTCGATGAATCCGGGAGCGACCGCGTTGACGGTGACCCCGTGCCCGTCCAGCGCCCGGGGCGCGAGCGACCGCACCAGCCCGGCCACCCCCGCCTTGCTCGCCCCGTAGTTCGTCTGCCCCGCGTTCCCCGCCAGCCCCGCGATCGACGCGGTGGCCACGATCCGCCCGCCGGGGCGCAGGGTGCCACGCGCGAGCAGCGCGTCGGTCGTGCGCAGCACACTGGCCAGGTTGACCTCCAGCACGGAACTCCACCGCTCGGTGGGCATGTTCACCAGCCGCCGGTCCCGGGTGATCCCGGCGTTGTGGACGAGCACGTCGAGCCCGTCGGGCAGCGCCGCCGCGATCCGCTCACCGGCGTCGTCGGCGGTGATGTCGAGGGCGAGGGCGGTGCCGCCGAGCCGTTCGGCGACCCGGCGGGCATCCGCCTCCGCCGCCGGTACGTCCAGTACGACGACCCGGGCGCCGTCCCTCGCCAGCGTCTCCGCGACCGCCTCCCCGATTCCGCGCGCGCCGCCGGTGACCAGCGCGGTGCGCCCGGCGAGGGGCCGCTCCCAGTCGCCGGAGCCGGTGACGCTTCCCTCGCCGACGCCGACGCCGACGCCGACGCCGACGCCGACGCCGACGCCGACGCCGATGACCTGGCCGCTGACGTAGGCGGACTTGGGGGAGAGCAGGAAGCGCAGGGTGGACTCGGCGGCCGCCGCGTCGGTGAGCCGGACCAGGTTGACGGTCCTGCCCCGCCCGATCTCCTTGCCCAGCGACCGGGTGAAGCCCTCCAGGGCCTGCTGGGCGGCCGCCTGGTGGTGGTCGGCGGGGTCGAGCGGGGCGCCCAGCACCACCACCCGCCCGCTCGCGGCGACCGACCGTACGACAGGGTGCAGGGCCCCGTGCACCTCGCCCAGCGTCTCGACGTCCCGGACGCCGGTGGCGTCGAGGACGATGGCGGCAGGTTTCTCGGGGCCCGCGCCGAGCCCCGTACGGGCGAGGACGGGGGTCAGGTCGAGGTCGGACTTCCCGGCGGTGAGGTGGAGCAGCGGACCGTCCAGCGAGCTCTCCCGCTCCGACCAGCGCCGCAGCGGCGCCGGCTGCGGCAGCCCGAGCCGGCGGGTCAGGAAGCGGCCGGGCGCGGTGCCGGTGAAGCTCAGGTAGCGGTCGGCCATCTGACGACTCCCAGGGGCTCAAATGCTTACTCTGGAGTAAGGTTACCGGAGGTAAGCCTATGTCAGGGTTCACGGTGAGGAGAAGGTCGAGAACGTGAGCGCCCGTCAGGTGATCCCCGAGACTGCACAGGCCTGGCGCCGGACCATTCCCGAACCCCCACAAACCCACCACAGGAACCTCGTACGATCACCTGCCCAACCGTCGGTAACCCTTTTCTGTGGCAGGTCCGCCGGTGAACGCCTCGGTGCGCGAGGCACGTACGTCATGCAGCAAGCAGTTCACGCTGCACGCCCGAGGAGCCGCCCGTGTCCACGCCGTACCCGAACGCCCCCGTCTCCTCCGGCGCCCCCGTCTCTGCCGGCATCCCCGTCCACGCCACCGACTACGACGGCGTACCGATCCTCGTCGAGCCCGAGACACGGCGCCTGAACGGGGTGGTACGGGAGGCGTCCGTCCCGCCGTTCGCCCCGCCGGTCACCCACGGATCCCTGGCGGACCTGCCGTTCGACAACGCGGAGGCGGACCCCGGCGCGGTGGTCCTCAGCCGCAAGACCCCCGACGGCGGCTGGCAGGACGTGACGGCGAACCAGTTCGCCGACCAGGTACTGGCGGTGGCGAAGGGCCTGGTCGCCGAGGGCCTCATGCCCGGCGACCGGATCGCCGTCATGGCCCGCACGACGTACGAGTGGACGCTGCTGGACTTCGCCGCCTGGGCGGCCGGACTGGTCACCGTCCCCGTCTATCCCACCTCCTCCGTCTTCCAGACCCGCTGGATCCTCCAGGACTCCGGCGCGGTCGCCCTGGTCACCGAGACCGTCGGCCAGGCCGCCGCCGTCGGCCCCGAACTCGAACGCCTCCCCGACCTGCACCACGTGTGGGTGATCGAGAAGGGCCACGTGGACCGCCTGGCCGAACTCGGCGCCCAATGGCCGGACGCGGAGGTCGCCGTACGCCGGGGCATGCTCGTCCCCGACACGCTCGCCACCATCATCTACACCTCCGGCACCACCGGCCGCCCCAAGGGCTGCGCCCTCTCGCACGGCAACTTCTTCGCCGAGGTCGACAACGCCATCGAACTCCTCCACCCGGTCTTCAAGGCGAAGTCCGACGAGGAGGCGTCGGTGCTGCTGTTCCTGCCGATGTCCCACGTCTTCGGCCGGATGGTCGCCATCGCCTGCGTCCGGGCCCGGCTACGGCTCGGGCACGCCCCCAGCCTGAAGGCGGAGGACCTGCTCCCCGATCTGGCCGCCTTCCGCCCGACCTGCCTCCTGACCATCCCCTACATGCTGGAGAAGGTCTTCAACTCCGCCCGCGCCAAGGCGGAGGCGGGCGGACGCCTCTCCACCTTCGACCGCGCGGCCGCCACCGCCATCCGCTACGGCGAGGCCCTCGAAGCCCGCCAGACCGGCACCGGCAGCGGTCCCAGCCGCTCCCTGAAGGCCGGCCGCACCCTCTACGACCCCCTGGTCTACCGCCGTATCCGCAACGCCATGGGCGGCAGGGTGCGGTACGCGATCTGCGGCGGCTCCCCGCTCGGCCGCCGCCTCGCCGCGTTCTACGCCGGTGCGGGCATCGAGATCTTCGAGGGCTACGGCCTCACCGAGACCACCGCGGCCTCCACGGTCACCCCACCCCTCAAACCCCGCCTCGGCACCGTCGGCTGGCCCATGCCCGGCACCAAGGTCCGCATCGCGGCCGACGGCGAGATCCTGGTCTCCGGCGACCACGTGCTCCGCGGCTACTGGGACCCCCAGGCGGGCGGAGTGGTCCCCGCCACCCGGGACGGCTGGCTGGCCACCGGCGACATAGGCGAACTGGACGACGAGGGCTACCTCACCATCACCGGCCGCAAGAAGGAACTCCTCATAACGGCCGGCGGCAAGTCCGTCGCCCCCGCCCCCATGGAGAACTGGATCCGCTCCCACCCCCTGATCTCCCAGTGCATGCTGGTCGGCGACGGCCGCCCCTACGTCGGCGCCCTCTTCACCCTCGACCCCGACGGCATCACCCACTGGCGCCAGATGAACGGCAAGCACCCGGTGCCGCCCGAACTCCTCATCGGCGACGCGGAACTGACGGCCATCCTGCAACGGGCGGTGGACGAGGCCAACAAGCTGGTCTCCCGCCCGGAGTCCATCCGGCGGTTCGCCGTCCTCCCCGTCGACTTCACCGAGGAGGCCGGCCACCTCACCCCCTCGATGAAGCTCCGCCGCGAGGCGATCATGCGGGACTTCGCGACGCAGGTGGAGGAGCTGTACAGCTGATACGGCTGATACGGCCGCTCCCCGGAGGGCTCACCCGCCCGCCGCAGCCCGCTTAGCCCACCTGGCCCACCAGCGGGTGCGGATCACGGGTCCGTGCCTCCTGCCGTGTTTCCATCGCGCCAGGAGGCATATGACATGACTGACGACAGGCAGAAGCACCCCGAACTCCCGTTCATCCCGTCCCGGCGCCGCATCCTGGCCACCGCCGCGTTCGCGCCCGTACTTCCCGGGGCGATGGCCGCAAGCGCGCACGCGGCAGCCCGCACTACGGCAGCCCGCACGCTCATCGAGCCCGTGATGACCCAACTGTCCGACTGGACGGACGTGGGCCAGGCCCTCGGCGGCCCCGGCGACATGAAGCGGTTCATGTACCACACCGGCCTCCCGCGCCGGGACCTGAAGGTGTACTCACGTGGCGTCAGGATCGACGCCGGCCTCGCCCTCGGCACCCACGTGTCCTTCGTCCGCTACTCCGACGGCAGCACGCTGCTCATGGGCGACGTGGTGCTCACCGAGCAGGAACTCCAGCCGTTCATCGACGTCCTCCAGCAGCACGGCATCCTGACGACCGCGATCCACAAGCACCTGCTCGCGCAGCGGCCCGACATCTGGTGGGTACATGTACACGCCCACGCCCACGACCCGGTGACCGTCGCCCACGGCCTCCGCGCGGCGTTCGACCGGACGGCCACCCCACGGCCGGTAGCGGCCACCGCCAACTCCCTGCCGCCCCTCGACATGGACACCGCCGCCGTAGACGCCGCGATCGGCGTGCCGGGCGCACGCGACGGAAACATCTACAAGAGCACCTTCGTCCGCAAGGAAACCGTCACCGACGGCCACCTCGTCCTCCCCCCGGGCCTGGGCTCCACCACCTCCATCAACTACCAGCCCCTCGGCGGCGGCCGGGTCGCGATCAACGGCGACTTCGTCCTGGTCGCCAGAGAGGTCCAGGACACCCTCGTCGCCCTCCGCCGCGCCGGCATCGACCTCGTCGAGCTCCACCACCACAACCTCACCGACGAGCCCCGCCTCTTCTTCGTCCACTACTGGGCCGTCGGCGACGCCGTCCAGCTCGCGAAGGCGCTGCGCCCGGCCGTGGACGCCACCGACGTCGTACCCATGGCAGGGGTGACCGGCTGATGACCACCGACGAAGAGCCCCGCACCTGCCCCTTCGACTACAGCCACGCCCTCGAGTTCGACCCCGAACTCGCCGCCCTCATGGAACGCGAGTCCCTCACCCGCATCCGCCTCCCGTACGGCGACGCCGACGCCTGGCTGGCCACCGACTTCCATTCGGTCCAGCAGGTCACCGTCGACCGCCGCTTCAGCCGCGCGCAGATCATGGGCCACGACTATCCCCGGATGACCCCGGAACCCATCGTGTCCCCCGAGTCCGTCAACGTCATGGACCCGCCGCAGAGCAGCCGCGTACGGAGCCTGGTCTCCCAGGCCTTCGCCCAGGAACGCGTCGACGCCATGCGGGAACGGATCGTCCGGCTCGCGGACTCGCTGCTCGACGAGATGGCGGAGGAAGGCCCGCCCACGGACCTCGTACGCCACCTGTCGGACCCGTTCCCCCAGCACACCATCCTCGACCTGCTCGGCATCCCCCGCGACGAATGGCCCCGGATGCGCGAGCTCGTCCTCAAGCTCCTGGTCACCGGCCGGGACAACAAAGAAGCGGCCGCCCAGGTCAAGACCGACCTGACCTCCTATTTCCGCACTCTCGTCGAGCAGCGCCGCCGCACCCCCGGCAACGACATCATCAGCGGGATGATCGCCGCCCGGGACGGCGAGGACCAGCTCGACGACCAGGAAATGGCCGTCATGACCCTCACCCTGGTCCTCAGCGGCCAGGACACCGCCACCTGCCAGATCAGCAACATGGTGTACCTGCTGCTGACCCGGCCCGAACTGATGGACCACCTGAAGCGGCACCCCGACAGCCTGCCCGGGATCATCCACGAACTGCTCCGCTACATCCCGTTCCGCAAGGGCGTCGGCATCCCCCGGGTGGCCCTGGAGGACGTCGAGATGTCCGGCGCGAAGATCCGGGCCGGCGACTTCGTCCACGTCTCCTACCTGACCGCGAACCGCGACCCCGCCCGCTACCCCGACCCCCACACCATCGACCCGGCCCGCCCGCACGCCCCCCACATGACCTTCGGCTGGGGCGGCCACCGGTGCATCGGCGTGCCCTTGGCCATGGCGGAGCTGGAGGTGGCCATCGGGCGGCTGCTGGAACGCTTCCCCCGGCTGCGGTTGGCGGTGCCACCGGAGAAGATCCAGTGGGACGCGAAGACTATTCGCCGGTTCCCTGTGGAGCTGCCGGTGACTTGGTGAGGGGGAGGGGGAGGGGGAGGAAGGCGAGCCAGGCGGTGGGGGAGAGGGTCAGGTGAGGGGCGGTGGGGGTTTTGGAGTCGCGGATGTGGATGGAGTGGGGGCGCATGGCGACTTCGAGGCACTGGCCGCCCTCACCCGAGCTGGGGCTATCCCCACGACGGAGACGTGAACGACACCGCCCAACACCTCGTGGCAGAGCTCGCGGCGAACGCGGTGACGCACGGCCGCGTACCGGGCAGGGACTTCGAGCTGCGCCTCCGACTGCTCCCCGAGGAAACCCTCCGTATCGAGGTGACCGACGCGAGAGGAGACAGAAGGCTGAGGTTCGCCACGGAGGACGACGAGCACGGCCGCGGCCTGATCCTCGTATCACTGCTGTCGCAAGCCTGGGGCGTCACCGAGCGCACGGTCGGCAAGACGGTGTGGGCGGAATTCCCCCTCAGCTCGCCCGCACTCGGCTCTCGACGACCGTGTCGGCGAAGGCCCGCGCCGCCGGACTGAGCGCGTCCCAGCGGCGTACGGCCCACCCGACGGGAAGTGGCCGCAGCCCGGGGAGGGGAACGAGCCGGAGCTGCCCCTCCCCCGGAACGGGCAACCCGGGCACGGCGGGCACGACGGCCCGCCCGGCCCCCAGCTCGGCGAGGAGCAGGGCGGTGTCCCAGTCGGCGACGCTGGGCTCGTAGGCAAGACGCACGCCGAGTTCCTCGCAGGCGACGTCGAGATGGGCGGCGGAAGCGGAGTTGGGCGGCAGCCGGATCAGCCGTACGTCACGCAGTTCGCCGGCGTCGAGGTGGGGGCGCCGGGCGAGCGGATCGTCGGCCCGTACGGCCAGTACCCAGGGCAGCTCGACCACCGCCCGCTGCTCGATCCCGCGCACGGAGGGACCGAGGGTGATCCAGGCGAGGTCGAGCGTGCCGTCGGCGAGCGCGTCGAAGCTGCCGCGCCCTGAACTGACGGTCCGGAACTCGAGGTTGACGTGCGGATAGCGCCGCCGGAACCGCACGACGGCGTCCGACATGAAGTGCCGCACGGTGGTGGCCCCCGTGGCGACCCGCACATACCCGCTGCGCCCGTCGACGAGGTCCCGCAACTCCCGTACGGCGAGGTCGAGTCCCGCGATCCCTTCCGCGGCGGCGGCCTCCAGCACCCGCCCAGCCTGCGTCGGCACGACCCCGCGGGGCTGCCGCTCCAGCAGGGCCACGCCGGTCTCCCGCTCCAGCCGCTTCACGTGCTGGCTCACCGCCGACTGCGTACACCCCAGCTCCCGGGCCACCGCGCTGAGGCTCCCGCCCCGGCACACGGCCACGAACACGCGCAGATCATCGAGCGTCACGACCCCCAAGTTAACACTTGGGTCTGCTGCCAAATCCCCAGGATTGACTGGTGAGTTGCCCCGTACGACGATTTCCCCAGGGCCCAGGCGGCAACCCGCTCCCGGGAGCGGGTGCCGACCGCCCACGGCGAGGAAACGGGGACGGGAACGGGGACGGGGAGGCACATGGAGGAAGCGACCGCGCTACTACGCCGGCTGAACGCGGATACGATCCCCCACCCGGGCGGCACCCTCCTCGCCCACTGCGACCGAGTACGCGCCCGGCTGGCCGGCTGGGGCGCCCGCCCGGCCCTCCAACTGGCCGGCCTCTGCCACGCTTGCTACGGCACCGACGGCTTCCCGAAACCCCTGCTCCCGCACACGCACCGCGACGAACTAAGGGCAGCCATCGGGGAGGAAGCGGAAGCGATCGTCTACACATACGCGAGCTGCGACCGCGGCACGACGTACCCGACCCTGGGGGCCACGGCCCCCAACTCCCCGTTCAACGACCGCTTCACGACTCGGGCGGTCTCCTTGCCGCCCCGCGAGGCCCGAGACTTCGCCGAACTCACAGCCGCCAACGAACTGGACCTGGCCGCCGAAGACCCCACCTTCCGCAATCACCACGCCCCAGCCCTCCTAACCCTCTTCACCCGCCTCCGCCCCCTACTCACCCCACCGGCCTGGCAGGACTGCGTGAGGGTGCTGGGTGGGTAAGGGGGCGGGGTGAGGTTGCCGCTGGTTGAGTGGTTGCCGTGGGCCGCCCGCTTCTTCGCGATTGTCGTGCCTCCGCGACCCGAGTAAAGGGCGCTTCGCGTCGGCTGCGCCGATGGCCCTTCGGGCCACCCTTGACTCGGCTCGCTCCACCACGGGGAAGAAGCGAGCGGGCAGCCCAGGGAAGCGGGGGCCGAGGCCGGTCTTCCCTTCCGCCAGCTGGGCTGCGGGCCGGGATAGGGAGCGCGGACGCGCCTCGCCAGCACGCCGGGTGGGATCGGCGGCGATCGGTGAGTGGGTGGTGCGGATGCGCGCTGGGTGGGTGGTGGCACGCCGGGACGCTCAGCGGCTAGCGGTGAGTGGGGGGCGGCAGGCCAGGTCGGCCTGGCGGCTTGCGGTCGGTGAGGGTTCGTCACACTCACACCACCAGTCACAGTCGCCGTGGGCCGGCTGGTGATTGGCAGATTTGTACCAGGGATGGGCCGCAAAACCGCAGGTCACTGAGTTGGGAGGTGGCCCATATCTGCCAATCATGGCCGCCACCCCACCCTCCCGACCGATTTGTCCCTTTTGGTACTGCTGTGGGAGGTGTTCCGCACGAAAGCCGCCGTCTCCACGCCCGCATCCCCCACACACCGCAAGCCTCTTAGCCGACCCGGCGTGCCACCACCCGCCGACTGCGCGCCCCGCCTCCACCCACCGATCGCCGCTGAGCCGGCCCGGCGTGCCGCCACCACCCAGCGCGCCCACCAACCACCGGCCGCAAGCCGCTAAGCCAGCCCGGCGTGCGGGCGAGGCGCGACCGCGCCCCCAACCCCGCCCAGCAGCCCAGCCCACGCAAGGGACGCCCGCCCGGGCCCCCGCTTTCCCGGGCTGCCCGCTCGCTTCTCACCCGCGCTGGAGCGAGCCGAGTCAAGGGTCGGCCGCAAGGCCGATCGCCGCAGGCGACGCGGAGTGCAGCGAAGCGGAACGCAGCGCCCTTTACTCGGATCGCGGAAGCACGACAATGCAAAAGAAGCGGGCGGCCCCACGGTCACCACCCAATCGGCCTCCGCCTCACCCGCCCCGAAACCCCGCCCAGCCCTCCAGTGCTCCCGCCCCCCCGCATCAAGGCCGCAAGCAGTCAAGCAGCACGGCAGTCAGGCGCCCCCGCCGCTCCCCGCAGTCGCCGCCGAGCCTGCCTCGCCTGCCGCCTGGGGTTTGCGGGCGATCAGGAACGCCTGTGGTGTCGACTCGCCGATGTCCGGGGCCGACTCGCGTACCAGCCGGGCCCGGACCTCCAACCCCGCCGCCTCCAGCAACTCGGCGATGCGGTCGGGCTGTCGGCGGTGGAAGTCCAGGGACACCGGGTGGCCGAAGGGCTGGTCGAGGTGGAGAGGTTCGTCGCCCACCTGGAAGCCCGTCAGGAGGTGGCCGCCGGGCGCCAGTACGCGGGCCAGCTCGGCGAAGAGGTCGGGTAGCCGGTCGGCAGGGGTGTGGATCACCGCCGAGTACCAGGCGACCACCCCCGCCAGCCCGCCGTCGGGCAGGTCGAGGTCCAGCATCGAGCCCTGCGAGAAGCGCAGACCGGGGTTCTCGCGCCGGGCCAGTTCCACCATCCCCGCCGAGAGGTCGACCCCGAAGACGGACAGGCCCAGCGAGTCCAGGTACGCCGTCACGCGCCCCGGCCCGCATCCCAGGTCGGCCACCTGTCCGCCGGCCCCGACGAGTTCGGCGAAACCGGTCAGCACCGCCCGGTCCAGCGGCCTGACGGCCAGCCCGTCGCGGAAGTGGGCCGCGTAGTCCTCCACGACCGTGTCGTAGAAGGTCCGGGTGGTGGTCAGGAAGTCGGTGTCGGTCATGGCCGGGGACCCTAGCGGCCCCCACGGACAATCACCGGCCCCCACCGACAATCACCGGCCCCGACCGGCACTTACCGGCCACCCGCCGCCCCTCTGTCTCGCCGCCCCTCTGTCTCGCCTCCCCTCACCTCACCTCGCCTCACCCCACCCCCACCGCCCGCAAACCCCCCGTCACCGCAGCCGCCCCCAACACCACCACCACGAACGGCGCCCGCCGCCACGCCAGCACCCCCGCCACCAGCACCCCGACCGGCCGCGCCCACCCGGCGAAACCCCCGCCCTCGGTCAGCGCGCCCGTCGCCAGCAGGGCGACCAGCAGCACGACTGCCCCGGCAGAGGCCAGTTCCTGCACTCGCGCCGGTATCTCGACGCGCCCGTGCAGTACGGGGCCCACCAGCCGGAAGGCGTACGTGCCCACGGCGAGGGCCAGGATCATGGCGACCGTGGCGTTCACCGGGCCGCCTTGCCGTCCGCGCCGTTCGCCACGGCCCCCGCCCGAGCAGGGCGGTGCAGCAGCAGCCCGCACAGGGCCACCAGTACCGGCACGCCGGCCGGGACGGCGGGCGTCACCGCCAGGGCCAGGGCGCCGCCGAGCAGGGCGGAGCGTCGTACCGCCCGGTCCGTGCGCAGGGTGGGCAGGACCAGGGCCACGAGGACGGCGGGGAAGGCGGCGTCCAGGCCGTACCGGGCGGTGTCGCCGAGGGCGCTTCCGGCCAACGCGCCCGCCAGTACCCCGGTGTTCCAGGTGACGAACAGGCCGAGTCCGGAGATCCAGAAAGCCGTCCGGCGCCGCTCCGGGTCCCGCTGGGCGAGGGCGAAGGCCACGGTCTCGTCGGTTACCAGGTGGGCGCCGACGAGCCGGGCCAGGCGGCCCCGGCCGATGATCTCCGCGACACCGATGCTGAAGGCGGCCGTACGGGTGTTGAGGAGCAGGCCGGTGGCCGCCGCGGCCAGCGGGCCGCCGCCCGCGAGCAGCACGCCCACCGCGCTGAATTGGGCCGAACCGGCGTACACCACCAGCGACATCACCACCGGCACCCACAGCGGCAGACCGCCGGCGACGGAGACCGCGCCGAAGGAGACACCGACGATGCCGCAGGCCAGCCAGACGAGCGAGCTGTCGCGGATCAGGGCAGTTCGGGTGCCTCTTATCGGTGTCGGTGGTGGCGTCGGTGTCGGTGTCGGTGTTCGGAACAGCGAACGCATGTTCTCTACAATGAACAGCAACCGCACCGTTCGTCAAGCCGAACAGTCATACCGATGGAGCGAACACCATGTCCGACTCAGTCCCCGCCCGGCTCCCCCTCGACTGGATCGCCGCCTCCCTCCGACGTGAACGTGGCCGGGCCGGGCTGTCGCTCTCGGAGCTGGCCAAGCGGGCCGGGATCGCGAAGTCCACGCTGTCGCAGCTGGAGGGGGCGGGCGGGAATCCGAGCATGGAGACGATCTGGGCGCTGGCGGTGGCCCTCGGGGTGCCGTTCAGCGCGCTGGTGGAGCCGCCCGTGTCGGCTGTTCAGGTGATCCGGGCGGGGGAGGGGCCCACCGTGCACTCCGAGCAGTCCAGCTATCTGGCCGCACTGCTTTCCGCGAGCCCGCCCGGTGCCCGGCGGGACATTTACTACGTATGGCTGGAGCCCGGGACCGTACGGGATTCCGAGCCGCACATTCCGGGGACCGTCGAGCACATCGTGGTCGGCGAGGGCCGCGTGAAGGCGGGGCCGCACGGGGAAGCCGTCGAACTGGGTCCGGGGGACTACATGTCGTATCGCGGGGACGTGCCGCACATGTACGAGGCGCTCGCGGACGGCACGAAGTTCGTACTGATCATGCAGCACGTGTGAACTGGAAATGAACGGACGCGAACGAATGCAACGCCTGCGGGAAAAGGCAGGAGCCCCGTCGCTGGATGGCGCGGGGCTCCTTGGGTACTGCTAATCAGGCCGCTAATCAGTCTGTGATCAGACGGGGGTGACGTTCTCCGCCTGCGGACCCTTCGGGCCCTGCGTGACGTCGAAGCTCACCTGCTGGTTCTCCTCCAGGGAGCGGAACCCGCTGGCGTTGATCGCGGAGTAGTGAACGAAGACGTCGGGGCCGCCGCCTTCCTGGGCGATGAAGCCAAAGCCCTTTTCGGCGTTGAACCACTTCACGGTTCCGGTAGCCATAAGCCCTCCTTGGGCCCAAAGGGTTGCCCTGCTCCAGAACCCTGCAAGCGTGAAAGCAAGTGCCGCACAACTGCATACGTCTGAAAACGACTAGAGCCCGCGGTTACATGCTCCGCAGGCTCTGTACTGCAAGGGAAACCAAACTGCAACTTGCGGCGAGCCTAGCACGTGGGCTGCCCGAAGCAATAGAGGTCAAGATCACGTCACCCGGAAGTTTGACCGCCAGATGGGCCAGTTGACCGAGGGGCCGCGCGCGGCACCGTATCGCAAGGGGTCTAGTCTCGCGATGTGGACAATTCTCGCACCCGGCCGCGCGTCGGTCATATCCAGTTCCTGAACTGCCTGCCCCTCTACTGGGGGCTCGCGAGAACCGGCACCCTCCTCGACTTCGAGCTGACCAAGGACACGCCCGAGAAGCTCAGCGAGCGGCTGGTGCGGGGGGACCTCGACATCGGGCCCATCACCCTCGTGGAGTTCCTGCGCAACGCGGACGACCTGGTCGCCTTCCCCGACATCGCCGTCGGCTGCGACGGGCCGGTGATGTCCTGCGTGATCGTCTCCCAGGTCCCCCTCGACCAGCTGGACGGTGCCCGGGTCGCCCTCGGCTCGACCTCCCGCACCTCCGTCCGCCTTGCCCAGCTGCTGCTCGCCGAGCGCTACGGCGTCCGGCCCGACTACTACACCTGCCCGCCCGACCTCAGCCTCATGATGCAGGAGGCCGAGGCCGCCGTACTGATCGGGGACGCGGCGCTGCGGGCCAACCTGCTGGACGGGCCGCGCTACGGGCTCGAGGTGCACGACCTCGGCGTGCTGTGGAAGGAGTGGACCGGCCTGCCCTTCGTGTTCGCCGTCTGGGCCGCCCGGCGGGACTACCTCGAGCGGGAGCCGGACATCACCCGCCAGGTGCACGAGGCCTTCCTCTCCTCCCGCAACCTCTCCCTGGAGGAGGTCGCCAAGGTCGCCGAGCAGGCGGCCCGCTGGGAGGACTTCGACGAGCGGACCCTGGCGCAGTACTTCACCACCCTCGACTTCAGCTTCGGCGGCCCGCAGCTCGACGCGGTCGCGGAGTTCGCCCGGCGGGTGGGGCCGACGACCGGCTTCCCGGCGGACGTGAAGGTGGAACTGCTCCGGCCGTAGTCACTACGCTGCTGGCAGCACGGCGTACGGGCCATACAGGCGTACAAGGGGAGCCAGGCGCAGGTCCTGAGGGGGAGAGGGGACGCCATGCAGCCGCTCGCGGCCGACGAACCTGCCGTCATCGGGCCCTACCGGCTGCTCGGCCGGCTCGGCGCGGGCGGGATGGGGCGGGTCTACCTGGGGCGCAGCGCGGGCGGCCGTACGGTCGCGGTCAAGATCGTGCACCCGCACTTCGCGCTGGACGAGGAGTTCCGCGCGCGGTTCCGGCGCGAGATCGCGGCCGCCCGGCGGGTCGGCGGGGCCTGGACGGCGCGCGTTCTGGACGCCGACCCCGAGGCCCCCGTGCCGTGGGTCGCCACGGCCTACGCGGCCGGGCCGACCCTCGCCGCGGCGGTGGAGGCCGACGGTCCGCTGCCCGCGCCCTCCGTACGGGCCCTGGGCGCCGGCCTCGCCGAGGCGCTGGCGGCCGTCCACGAACTGGGCCTGGTGCACCGGGACGTCAAGCCGTCCAACGTCCTGCTCACCCTCGACGGCCCCCTGCTGATCGACTTCGGCATCGCCCGCGCCACCGACGGCACCGCGTCCCTGACCTCCTCCGGCGTCTCCGTCGGCTCGCCCGGCTACATGTCGCCCGAGCAGATCGTCGGCAAGGGCGTCACCGGCGCGGCGGACGTCTTCTCCCTCGGCGCGGTCCTGGCGTACGCGGCGACCGGCGAACCGCCCTTCCCGGGGGACTCCTCGGCCGCGCTGCTGTACAAGGTCGTCCACGAGGAGCCGGAACTCGGCGCGCTCGGCGGAGAGTTGCGGGAAGTGGCCGAGGCCTGCCTGGCCAAGGAACCCGGCCGCCGGCCCACGCCCGGGGAGGTGGCCCAGCGGCTGGCTCCCGACGGAGCGGCCCGGCTGGTCGCGGGCGGCTGGCTGCCGGGCCCGCTGGTCGAGCAGGTCAGCCGCGGCGCCGTACACCTGCTGAACCTGGAGGCCGCGGAGGCGGTGCCGTCCGGGCCGGTGGGGTTCAGCAGCCCTTCCGTGGGCGGGGCTTCGGGGGTCGGGGGCGGGGCAGGAGTCGGGGAGTTCGGGCCGGCGCCGGTGATGCCGGAGCCGGTCGCCATGCCGGTCGCCATGCCCGAGCCCCGGGACGCGCCCCCGGCGCCCTTGGAGCAGCGGCCGGGCAAGGTGTCCGTCACCATGGCGGCCACCTCAACCCCGGGCGAGGGAGGGCGCGGGCGCCGGGTGAGCTGCACGGTCGCCCTCGCCGTCGCGGGGGCGCTGGTGGGGGTGACGGTGGGGCTGGGGTTCCTGGTGCGTCCGATGATCGGTGGCGGTGACGACGACACGGCCGGGGGCAGTGCCTACTCGCCGGCGCCCGTCGACAGCACGGCACCCGGCACCGGCCCCGGCTCCGTGGGCGACTCCACGTCCAGCGCCATCGCCACTCCCGTCCCGACCCCGGTCCCTGCCCGCTACCTCGGCACCTGGGAAGGCCAGGCCACCGCCCTCGACGGCAACCTGCCCGTCGGCACCTTCCGGCTCACGGTCCACCAGGCGACAGTGGGACGGGAGTTGGGCCGGCTCACGCAGACCGACCAGCTCGGCGGCGTGTGCACCGACGTACTGACCCTGAAGAAGGTGACGAAGACACGGATCCTCGCCACCTCGGTGGGCGCCAAGGGCAACCACGACGGCTGCAACCCCGCAGCCCACCAGGTGGAGTTGACGCCGGTCGGCGACGACCTGAAGTACACCTCGGACAGCTCGGCGGAGGGCAACCCGGTCTCGCGGATGTCGAAGGTCAAGTAGCGGGCGGGGACTTCCGGTCGGCGAGCCGGACCAGGGTGACGATCAGCAGCGCGGCCGTCACGAGTGTGGCGAGCAGGCCCACCGCCCAGATCCACGGATACTGCTCGTGCACCCAGCAGGCGTTGCCCCTGCTGTAGCACTCGTCGTCCCAGTCCCAGCGGCGCTTGGGCCGGGTGGTCTTGAGGATCACGAAGGACAGCAGCCAGCAGGCGGCGAACCCGGGCAGCGCTGCGGCGGTCCAGAGCAGCGAACGGACCTTGCCCGCCTTCCACTTCATCCGGCTGAGCGGCGCGATGACGGCGGCCAGGGCGAGCGGAACCACGGCACCGACCGTGACGGCGAAGACGTAGGCACCGCCCGGCCACCCGGGCGCCACCTCGCCCCACACCCGGTCGCCCCAGCTGTGGTCGGCCATGACCATCGGAACGACGAGCGCCAGGAAGCCCAGCACCGGCAGCAGGATGAAGCCGCAGCCACCCCAGTCCCGCTTCTTCGCCGGCACCACAGGCCGCCGCCCGTGTTCGTACCGCAGGGAGGCCGGTGCCGCCTTCCCCCGCTTCGGCTTGCCCGACCCCCCGCTCACCCGGGGATCACCACCGTCCGCAGCTCCCCGTCCCCCAGGTGCAGCATGCCCTTGCCGGGGACCACCTGTCCGCCCACCAGGCTCCGGTTCAGCCGTACGCCGATGAGGTCGCCGCTGGAGGTGTCCTGCGGGGAGAGCAGGATGCCGCGGCGGCCCTTCTTGGCGTCGACCTGCCAGCCGGAGAAGCCGCTGCACACGTCTTCCTCGTCACCGGCGATGACGAGGGCGAGGCCGCGTTCGGCGCCGCGCGAGACGATCTTCTTCATATGGCTCTCGGCGTCGCAGTCCTCGAGGATCTCGCCGTCGTCGACGAGCACGGCGACGGGCTCCTCCAGGGACGCCGAGTCGATGACCTCCTCGAAGTCGTCCTCGTCGATGTCGTCGCCGGTGAAGAGCTTCAGCACGCCTTCCGTGCCGTCGAGTTGGCGGAGCGGGGACTGGCGGGGGGCCGCGACGACCAGGCGTACGCCCTGCGCGAGGAAGGACTGCGCGAAGTTCATCAGGACCGTCGAGCGGCCGGACTTGGCCGGGCCCGCGATGACGAAGGTCGGCACGCCCTCGGCCAGGTCCGGGCCGAAGCCCACGATCTCGTCGCCACCGATGCCCGCCAGCGCCCACAGCCGGGACCGGGAGGCCTCCGGGTCGCGCATCTCCCAGGCGTCGGTGAAGGAGATCCGGCTGGGCAGGCTGTCGACGCGGAAGGGGCGCCGGGAGCGCGGGACGGACGCGTCCCGGGCCGTCGCCGCCTCGCCGATCGCGGAGATCGCCGCCGCCTGGCCCTGCCCGGTCGTGTCCTCCGTCAGCAGCGCGAACTGCGTCTCCGTACCGGACTCGTTGCGGAAGGCACGGCCCGGCGGGATCTCCTCCGGGACCTTGCGGGCCGGGATGCCGAGCGTCGAGAAGTCGCTGCGGTCGGCGAGGCGGAGGCCGTACTTGTCCTCGGTGAGTGTCGCGACGCGGCCGACGAGGAGGGTGCGGTCACCGGTGAGGACCAGGTGGATGCCGACGCTCGCGCCCTCCCGCATCATCGTCGTCAGCTCGTCCGTCAGCGACCCGTGGTCGATCTCGCCGAGCGTGGGAATCCAGCCCTCCCACCGGTCGAGGAGTACGACGATGTGCGGCAGCTGCTGGTCCTCGGGCGCCGCGGCCCGCTGCTCACCGATGTCGGCGTAGCCCTTCTCCGCCAACAGGTCCTGACGCCGGGAGAGTTCGCCCTTGAGCCGGTTGACCAGGCGGATCACCCGCTCGGTCTGGTTGCGGCCGACGACCGCGCCGCAGTGCGGCAGCCGGGTGAGGGCGTTGAGCGCGCCGTTGCCGCAGTCGATGCCGTACAGGTGGACGTCGGCGCAGGAGTGGGTGCGGGCGAGGGAGCCCGCGATGGTCCGCAGCACCTGGGAGCGGCCGCTCCGGGGCGCGCCGCCGATCATGAGGTGGCCGAAGGTGGAGAAGTCGACCACGACCGGGCGGCGGGCCTGGTCGGCGGGCAGGTCCTCCACGCCGTACGGGGCGGGCGGCAGCTTGCCGGGCGCCCGTGCCGCGACGGACGTCTCGATCTCGTCGAGGAGCAGGGTCTCGGAGAGCGCGTCCAGCCACGGCTTGTGCTGGGCCGGGATGCCGAGCGCCCGGTCGGCCTCCCGTACGGCGTCGACGAGCACCTTGAGGTCGGTGATCTCCTCGTCCTCGCGCGCCTCCGCCTTCGGCTTCACCAGCGCGGCCCGGCCCAGGTCCTCCCAGGTCAGCTCGCCCACCCAGGGCGCGAGGGCGGCGGGGTCGGCGGCACCGGGCCTGCGGCCACCGACACGGCCCGACTGGAAGGGCACCAGGGACGCGTGACCGAGCCGTACGTACGCCCGGCCCGGCGTGTTCTTCGAGATGTGCCCGGCCTCGGGCGAGTCGATGACGTCGCTCGACTCTCCGCCGTCGGTCACGCGCAGGGCGATACGGAGGTTGGTGTTGGCCCGGATCTCCGGGGACACGACACCGCTCGGCCGCTGCGTGGCCAGCAGCAGGTGGATGCCGAGGGAACGGCCTCGCTGGGCGACGTTGACCAGCCCGGTGACGAAGTCGGGCAGATCGCGCACCATGGACGCGAACTCGTCGATGACGATGAGGAGTCGGGGGACCGGCGCATGCAACGGATCCCTGCGCACGAGGTCCTGGTAGTCCTCGATGTCCTTGGCGTCGGCCGCGGCCAGGATGTGCTCGCGCCGCTTCAACTCCGCGCCCAGCGACTCCAGTGCCCGCTCCACGAGGTGGGCGTCGAGGTCGGTGACCATGCCGACGGTGTGCGGCAGCTTCACACAGTCCTTGAACGCCGAGCCGCCTTTGTAGTCGACGAGGACGAACGTCATGTTCTCCGGCGTGTTGGCCACGGCCAGCGACGCCACGATGGTCTGCAGCAGCTCCGACTTACCGGAACCGGTGGTACCGGCGATCAGACCGTGCGGCCCGTCCTTGCGCATGTCGATGTCGAACGGACCGTCGTACGACTCACCGATCACCGCGAGCGTCGACTGCCCGCCCATCCGCCACCGCGCGACGATGGCATCACTCGTCGGAGGCTCCAACTGGAGCACGTCGAGCAGCCGGCTGGCCCCCGGGAGGGCCGAGTCCTCGGTCTCCCCGCTGATGTCGCGCAGGGCCGAGAGGGAGCGGGCGAGGCGCAGGCACCAGGGGGCGGAGACGAAGTCGGGCCGTACGTCCTTGATGCCCTCCGCGCCCGCCTCCTCGACGCGCAGCCGCAACTCCCGGACCTGCTCGGTGCGTTCGGCCTCGGGACCGTTGGGCGCATGCCAGGCCTGGAAGGACGGGAAGCCCCCGGCGACCTGCTGGGAGGCCGCGGGCTGTGCGGCGCGGTGGGAGTCGTACTCCTGGGCCTTGGGCTCGGCGACGACGAACGCCTGGCACTCGCCCGGCAGGAACCGCTCCTCGGCGTCCAGACAGATGGCGTACATCGCGACGGCGGGTCCCTCGCGCAGCAGTCGTACGGCGCCCGGCAGCGACCGCAGCCGCCGCGATCCGTCCCATACGACGACGATGTCCGGCTCGCTGAAGCTGGTGCCCTGCCCGTGGTTCTGCTCGGCGGCCTTCTTGCGGGCGTCGAGGATCTGCGTCAGTTCGCCGATACGGGCGCCGACGGTCTCGGCGTCGGTGCCGATCAGGACGTTGACGTCCTGCCCGCCGGACGGCCGGGAGTGCGGCAGCCAGCGCACCCAGTCCCAGCCGCTCTGCGCGTTGTTCTCGCTGAGCACGTAGAACTGCACGTCCATCGGACTGTGCAGCGCGGCGGTCTGCCCGACCGCCCACCGCCCGAGGGCACGGGCCGAGTCGCCGGGCCCCGCCATGCCGATGACACCGAGGGAACGCAGGGAGAGGGCGACAGGAGAGTCCTCGATGTTCCAGGTCACCTGCCGCCGGTGGTCGTCCTGCTCGGGGTCGTCGAGCACCACCTCGGAGGGCAGCCGCCCGGTCCCGACCCGCACCAGCAGATGGTCACGGTCGGTACGCCGCCGTTCCCACAGCCGGGTACGCGGCCCGGTACCGAGGGAGAGGACGGCGGCCGGGTCGGGAACGGCGTTCCGCCGGTCCAACCGCTCGGCCGTCAAGGCGTCCTGAGCGTCCTTCTCGATCCGCTCCTTCTGCTCCTTGTACTCCTTGACCTGCTTCGCATGGGACTTGCGCCCGTGCCTCTTGTCCATGAAGTAGTTGGCGAAGAACATGATGGGGCTGAGCCCCGCCATGATCAGGTAGTACCAGCGGTGAAAGATGAGCACAGATACGACCGAGCCCACGAGCGGCGTGAGCGCCATCAGCCAGGGCAGCGGCCGGGCCTCGTACTCGCGGGGCGGGCTGGGCAGCCGGAACTTGGTCTGACGGTCCGGCGGACGCAGCCGGGGCGGCCGGTTGTAGTCGAGCCCGACGCCGTCGTCGGACCACTTGAGGGCGGCGTTGGGCGGGCTGTAACGGGCCAGCTCCAGCAGGCTGTTGCCGACCGCGATCTGTCCGCCGAGCGGCCACGCGTCCCCGTCGATCCCGTCGACCTTCTCGCCGTCGAGGGTGACGCCCTCCTTGTCCTGGTGCACGGCGACTCGGCAGGTGCCGTCGGTTGCGACTGACAACGTCAGTGCGCGGGCGTCGAGTTCAGGGTCCTCGATCCGGATGTACGACGCCGGCCCGCTGCCGATGTCGTACCGGCCGACACCGAGCCGGTGCACGAACCCGGCCGCGGGCCCGCCGACGACGCGCAGCTCGACGAGGCCGCTGGGTTCGCCAGGCAGACATCCGGCGGGATCCTGCAGACTGACGACGGCCCCTTCGCGCAACGGCGACCCGACGACCGTCGCGGTCGGATCTACGGCGTACCCGTCGACGTACACGAGCGGCGCCCCGCCCGTCGGCACCGGCCCGTGCTGCCCGATGGGTATGACCTGCGCCCCGCTCTGCCCGACCTGCTTGGCCAGTTCCTGGGCGATGTCCCCCACGGTGGACTCGGGGTCGGCATCGAGTACGACGTCGGCGGAGCCCCCGCCGAACGGGTCGACGACGGTCAGAGTCAGGCGCACGCTGATCCTCCCAAGCCCGTGTGGCCGCTTTCGCCACGCAGGTCACCGAGAGTAGTTGACGAAATCCGTTCCCTTCGGCCACGGGGCAACGGAAGGCCGCCGGGCTTCCCGATGGCAACGGCGAGTGCAACGGCCATAAGCTGCGCGCACAGGGAGCCACAAGGGATGGCCCTGCGGTGGTTTGATGAGGGAGCGGCTTCATGGCCAAGGACCTTGATGTCACATACCAGGACATGCGCGATGCGGCCAAGCATGTCGTGAAGGAGAAGGAAAAGCTCCACGAGAAGCTCGACGCTCTGCGCAAGTACATCGCCAACCTGGTCGAGTCCGGCTACGTCACCAAGAGTTCGTCGAAGGCCTTCGACGATAACTTCGACGAGTTCGTGCGGGGAACGAAGGACACGATCGAAGGTCTTGACGGCATGGGGGACTACCTCGCCAACGCGGCCGACAAGTTTGAGCAGATCGATGAGGAGCTGGCCAACGCGGCCAGGAGCAAGTGATGGTCGGCTGACGGCCCTCGGCGCAGGCGCGGCGAGCAGCCAACGCTCGCCGCGCCGGCTCGGCAGTGCCTTGTCGCAGGGCACGCTGGTGCGGCGGGAGTTTGCAGGCGCGGTCACCCTTACGGGTGACGATGAGTAGGGTGACCCGTTCGACGCACCGTTACCGTGGCGGAGTTGTTTTCCGGACTCCATGACCCCGGTACAGCTCAGAACTATTGGGTGTCGCCGACCTCACGCAAGTCCACGTATCCCGCTTTGAAGTCCGGCGAGTTCATTTCGACGTCCATGTGCCCGGCGTCGATGGTCACGACCTTCCACAGCCGGTCCGCGATCTCGACGGTGCTGCCGCCGCGTACATCGTCATAGAAGGCAAGCTGGCCCTGGCCCGGGGCCGTCACGCTGATCGAGACCCGGGGCGGACCACTTTGGATGTCGGACAGGACGGCGCCCATGGCAGGCCCGTTGTCGGGCACGTGCCAGCGCAGCCGCCAGTGACCGTCCTGCGTCGTCGGCCACTTGGCCATGTGCGCCCCCTCGTTCGTGCCGCTGTGGTCCGGCGTGGTGAGGACCACCCGATAGGTGCAGATCTGGGCGACCGTGAAGGAATGCCCCTCCAGGGTGACCTTTCGCCCCGCTGCCACGGTCTGCTTGGTCGTGCCCAGGGACAGCACCGCGGTGCGGTGCTTCCCGTCGGCGCCCGCCTCCGCGTAGGTCACCTTGCCGCCGCCCGGCAGTGCGGCGGTGCCACCCCGTAGGACGTGCACGCCCTTGGCGTCCTTGCCGCCGTCGCACTCCGGGCCCTTGTCGGCGGCCGGCACGGGCTGTGGTGACGAGGAGGTAGCCGAGGGATGCGTGGTGTCCGATGCCTTGGCACCGCCGTTCGTACCGCAGGCGGCGAGCATCAGCGTGAGGCAGACAGCACCGCCGATCTTCGCGATTCTCATTTCTTCACCTGCAGTTCCTGTGGGGTGTTGAAGTATTTCTCGTACTGATCGGCCGTCGCCACGACGTCCGGAGCGCCGCCGCCCCACGGGTTGCCGAGGATGATCTTGCCGTCAGGGGTGAATCCCTTGACGTAGAAGACGTGCCGGCTGACGAAGCTGCTCTTCCATTCGTTCGGTACGTCCTTGGCGTCGACGGACCCGGTCGCCACGATCACCGGGTGATGCGACTCGAAGGACTTCTTGATGGAGTCCAGGTTGTTGTCGATCGACTTGGAGTCGTGGCCGGTCACATAGGGCGGGGCCATGTTGGTGAAGTCCCACTCGGTGGCACCGTAGTTGCCGGACTCGGCGCGGTCGTAGAGCTTGTCCCCCATGTGGTTGTCAGGGGTTCCGCCCTTGTCGCCGCCGTACATCAGGGCGAACGCCTTCTCGTAGTACGCGGGCCAGGTCTCCCCGGTTCCATGGGCCGACACCAGGTTTCCGTTCTTGTCCATCGGAAGGTCGGGGGTGACGGTGACCCAGTGCTGATTGCCGTCCTTGTCCCAGATCCGGACGTCCACCGTGCCGTTTGGGTTCTGCTTGATTCCTTCGGCGATGAACTTCGGATCCGCCTGCGCTGTCGCGGTGAGGGACGCGATGTACCAGCAGTCCCCAAACTGACCCTGCGAGATGCTCGACGCGTCGACCTTTCCGGGGGTGGCGAACAACGGGTCGGCCGGCGTGCCGTAGTGCATGCCCTCCACACCCTGGTTCAGCTGGGAGTTGTATCCCTGGAGCCACGCGTCCGTTGTGTCGAATCCCGGCTGTATCCCCGGGAACGCCGCCTCGAGCTTGGCCCAGTGTGACGGCCCTGTCTTCTTCAGCAGTCCGCTCAGGTGGTCGCGGAACTGGGCTGCGGGAATGCCGTCGTGTGACTCCCACCACCACATGCCGCTGTCGTCGGTCTTCTTCGCCAGGTCGCCGTAGCGGCGGAGGTCCTCGGCCGGGACCTTGGCCAGGAAGGCGTCGAATTCGGCGGGGGTCAGGGCGTTGAGCTTGTCCTTGACCGCATTGAGATCGTCTCGGTTGCCGTCGTCACCGAAGTCCTTGTCGTCGAGCGCGGCGAGCGCCGACATCGCGTCGGTGATCTTCTTCTCGTCGGGAGCGTTCTCGTCGGCGAAGGCGAGCGCCGCGTCGATGGCGTACCCCTTGGCGAGCAGGTCGTTGCACTTCTCCAGCTGGTTGCAGCGGCGCGTCATTGAGTCGGACATGTCGTGCAGCTCGCCGCGAAGCGACCCCGGCAGGGTGCCGCCGCCGAAAGGCCAGAAGGAGAAGGGGTTGGCGAGCAGGGGTTCGAGGGCCGGGCTCGTGGTGGCGGGTTTGCCACCGAGCAGGCTCTGGGCCTGGGTCAGCACCGCGGAAATGTCGCTGTGCAGCTTGCCCACGTTGTCGCCCAGTGTCGTCAGGTTGCTCCCGAGGCTGCGTATCTTCGGGATGTCGAAGCCGGCGAATGGCATCAGTTCACCCGCCCGGCTTGTCGCTTTTGGCCTTGGCGGCCGCTTCATCGAGGTTGCGCGCCTCGGTCTCCCAACGCCGGGCGTCGGCTATCAGATCACCGGCCATCGAGTGCAGTGAGCCCTTGCGGGCGCGGAGTGTCGCGGTGGATGCCTCTGCGAACGGGCCCTTCCATATGCCCTGTGTCGCGTTCGTCACCGCGTTGTCGAGATACGGCCCGAGCGACCCGGCAAGGGCCCGTGCCTTGCGGGCACATTCGCGCAGGTCATCCGCCCGTTTCCGCAATTGCGCGGGCGTCTCGCCCCGTTCGTCCGGTCTTCCCATGTCAACCCCGTAGTCGATCGGCCGCAAGGCACTGAGTGCAGATGCTAACAAACGACCGAACCGATCAAGTTGCCTCGTGTGTGCGACAGTTGCCACGCCTCCGTGAAGCCGGGAACCGGCCACCGGGAGCGCCCGTCCTACGCCCCTCCGCCTGTCCGCTTGCGGTCCATGGCCGCTTGGTCCTTCTGGGCCTTGGTGACCAGACGGTTCTCCTCCGGGGGGTAGGAGTCAAAGAGCTTGCCGAGGGCTCCCATGCGGCCCTGGAAGTCGTTGCCCCACTTGTCGGCGGCGGCGCCGACCCAGGTCTCGCAGCCGATGAGGTTGTTGACGGCCGTGATGGCGGCGCGGATGTTCGAGACGGACGTCTCGATCTTGTTCATGTCCTGGCGGCAGAGGTAGCCGAGCTTGTCTTCGTCGGGTATGCCCATTGATGTTTCCCGTTACTTTGTGCCGATTTGGAGCAGGTAGCCCTCGTGCCCGCCGAGGACTAGTTTTCCGTCTCCGTATGTGATGGACCAGGGCAGCGCGCACGGCAGCTTCTTGGCGTCCACCGGGTGCTTCAACTCGCAGCCCCTGGAGTCCTGAAGGTTCCCCTTGGCGTCGTACAGGGCACGCGCCACCAGGTCCACTCGGCCGGCGTGCAGGTGGAGGACGTACATCCCGTGGTCGTCGGCGGCATTGACGTATATGCCGTCGGCACCGTCCGCAGTGAGGGAGGACACTCTCAGGTCAGCGGGTCGCCCCTTCAAGCCCGCGACGGACTGAGGCAGAGCGATGGGAGCGGTCGTTCCATCCGTGTGGATGGCCATGATGTCCGCGACGCGCCGGTACGAGGACGAGCCGACCGAAGTATCCACGGTGACGTAGACCGTGCCCTCGTGGTCGACGGCGGCGGTGTCGTGGTCCCCCAGATCCCGTGTCTTCCGGTCGGCCGCAGGTACCTCGTAGAGGCGAGTGAGACGCCCCTTGGCCAGCGACCAGACCACGCCACCGTCAAGCACGATCAACGACCCGTCGGGACGGACGCCGATAGGGGCGACTTCGTAGCTACGGAACCTGAAGCCACTGGCGCTGGTGGACTTCGGGACCAGCGCTGTGGCGGACCGTGTCCTGCGGGGCACGCCCGCCAGGACGCTGACGTTACGGTGCCGGTCGAGTTTTTGTACGGCGTAATCCGTGCTGAAGACCAGCGAGCCGTCCCGCAACGAGACCAGGCCACGGGAGTGGTGAGTCAGGTCGGGCAGCAGCGTCGTCACCGTGCGGTCGCTCTTGATGCGCTGGATGCCGCCGCTGAGTATATAGACGGTGCCGTCTGACCCAGCGGTGAAACCGCCGAGTCCGTCGCCCAGTTGCACCTGGAGCGCGTCGTTGTCCGTGCCGTCCAGCAGGACCGCCGCCTGCCCCTTTCCCGGCGCCTTCCTACCAGCGTCACCGCCATCGCACGCAGTGGTGGCGACCAGCAGGCCGACGGCGGCCAGGAGCAGAAGACCACGGCGGGCACGGGCGAAGCCGTGCGCCACTGTCACCGAAGCTTCGGGCGCCGGCACCTGCGACACCCCGCTGTCCTTATTCGGAGCCACGCTTGAAGCCGTCCCTCATGTCGTCGTCGAAGTTGTCGAGCAGGCCGCCCTGCTGCTCCTTGATATCCACCCACCACTGGTTGAAGTCGGTGCGATCGCGGTCGTTACGGAACGTGATGTTGCCGTCGGCCCACTCCGGGTGATCCGGCGGCGGCTGGATTTTGCCGGCGCGGACCAGGCCCTGGACCAGGGGTATGTGCATGGAGGTGGCGTCGTTGAACATGATGCTCTTGGAACCGGCCTCGACATTGGCGGCGTTGTTCGTCGAGAACTTGCTGTCGGCGTATGGGATACCGGCCCAGATCGCCGCCTGGATCCAGTTCTGGGTGAGCTGCGTAGTCGGGTTCGGGACGGCGGCGGCGCCGCTGGCGATGATGTTGAACCAGAGCAGTTCCTTGGTGTGCGCCGCATCCGTCAGGGCGGCCGCGTCCAGGTTGACCTGCTTGCCGGCGGCGGACACCTCGCCGCGCAACTCGGCCAGGTTCTTCAGGTACGTGTCGGCGTCGGCGTTGTTCAGGCCCTGCTGCGACGTGAGGCTGATCTGGGCGTTGATCGCCTGGACGACGTTTCCGGCCTCGTCGTGGTTCTGCATGATCTCGCTGAGGAAGTCCTCGGCATGCTGGCGGTCCATGACGATCCGGCCGTCCTTCGCGTCGGCCGCCTGGTTCGAGAGGCCTGTCGAGTTCGCGAAGTCCGGCACGTATGCCTGGAAGACCGTCGACAGGGCCTGCGTGATGCCCTTGTTGACCGGATACTGCGACTTGTCGTATTCTCCCTTGTTTTTTTCCTCGGCGTACTCGGCAGCTCCCGCGTTGATCAGGTTGGCGGCCGCCTCCGCCGACTCCTTGGCGTGGTGCTGCCGGTCCAGGGTCGCCATGCGGATGACGGCGGCCGGGAACTTCGCGTCGTCGAAGGAGTGCGGGCCGGGGGTGGCCCACTTGTCGCTGACGAGAGCGGCGGCGTGGTTCGCGCCGTCCTTCCCGGTGAGAACCAGGCGCGACGCTTCCGCGTTCTGGCTGAGGCGCTGCATGAGGACGAGCGAGGGGTCGTTGGCGTCGATGGCGGCGATCTTCGCGTCGACGCCCTTGTTGCCCTTGAGGTAGTCGACACTGAGACCGAGGGACTTGTACCAGTAGTCGTCCTTGCCCTCGACGTATCCGCCATAGCCCCCCGACCTCAGGTCGGGTGCGACGTAGTCGGGACGCATCGGGTTCTTCTGGCGCCAGTCGAGCATCGCGCCGCCGACCGCGGACAAGACATGAGGGTCCCACTTGTCCCCGTCCGGGCCGTACTTGAAGAGCATGCCGACGGACCACATGTCGCCGCCGTCCGGCTTGGTCAGCTTGTCCAGGTAGTTCGGCGGGAGAGTGATCTTGCCATCTTTGGCGAGGCTGGTCGCGGCCTGCACGCCCTGGCTGAACTGCGCGACGATCGCCTCGGACTCCTTCGACAGCACCACGCCGTCGTGCGTGCCGTCCTGCCCGTGCAGGACGCGCGCGACGCGGGCGGCCTGGCCCATGCCGTCGCCCGCCATGAACGCCTGGAGGTACGCCGGGTCGTCCTGGTGATCGGCCAGCGACTGGGCGATCTCGGCGATCGTCTCCCGAGACGACGGATCCTTCGGGTTGTCCAGCGCATGCTTGAGGTTCGCCGCCTCCTGCTGCGCCTCATAAGCGGTGTTGATCTTCGAGACGTCCCAGGGGATGTTGATGAAGTCCTTGTGGGGGTCGTTCGGGTCGACGAACCGCTGGCCGTGCAGCAGGTTCAGCGCCTCGTCGGCACGCTTGGCCATGTCCCGCGCGTCGTCCTGGACCTGCGTCACCTGTCGCAACAGCAACGACTGGTTGAGCGTCCCGCCCCACTCGTCGAACAGCTTCCGGATGTTCGGCGCCTCGCGTGCCAGCGTGTCCGCCAGGTCCTTGAGCTTGTTGGCCAGCAGACGTACCCGATGCGGGTCGACCCCGGCGAATTCAGACATGCTGTTCTTCTCCCCCGTGCCGCAGCATCTGTGCCGGCATTCGTCGCTCACAGCAACACTCGGTCAAGGCTATCCCGTGCTGTCACTGGGGTGTCCTGGACAGGCCAAGCGACCATCAAGGCTGTGTAGTGATTCCGTAACCGAGTCGGTCGGAACTGGTGGTTGCTCGTCGGCTTCGCCAGAGCAACTCACCATGGATTGCCGACCTTCGGCTGCTTTGCAGGATGTCTCATGCGCATGCCCGGATGGGCGCAACGAGGTGTCACGATGCCTTGTGGGAACCAACACACGCACAGACCACGTCTGTTGCAGGAGAATCCGAGAGAGTCTGAAGACACTGGCAGTACGTGAGCGGCGTACAGTTACGATTGCCAATCGCGGACGCGGTGTCCGTGACGTTGATACGGGGAGGAGCGGCGACTCATGGCTATCAGTGGTGCCGATCTCGACGCGCTGAACAAGTTGGTCAATCACTTCAAGAGCCAGAAGATCAACCTGGAGTCGGTGTTCAGCGGCCTGAACTCGGCTGCTGACGAGAGCCACGGCTACTGGACGGGTCCGCTGGCCGACAAGTTCCGCCACGAGTGGACGTCGATGAAGCCGCACCTCCAGAAGATCGTGGACCTGCTGCACGAGGCCCACCAGGCCTCGCAGACCCACCACGACAACATCCGCAGGGCCACCTCCGGCCACTGAGCCGATCACGCCCCACGGAGCTTCTTGCCCAGGCCCGGGGTGTCCCGTCCGACTGTCGGACGGCACACCCCGGGCTGGTTCCGTTTCTTCGAGGGCCAACCCGGAGGAGAACCGTCTGGTCACCAAGGCCCAGAAGACCAGGCGGCCATGGACCGCAAGCGGACGGGCGGGGGCGCGTAGACGTACGCGCCCCCTTCGGAGGGCGCTTTCCCCGCGTGCGACCAGGGTCGCCTAGTCCCGGCACGGGCCGTCGGTGACAGAGCCGGTGCCGTCCGCCGTGTCCGGGATGGTGGCGCAGACCTGCTTGCCGCTGCCCGAGTCGGTGACGGTCACGTGCCCGTTCGTGTCGAAGGAGTTCGCCTCCTTCGTCTGGTACACGCCGTCGGAGGTCGTCACCGACGAGTCCAGCGTGATGTCGCGCGGTGAGGTGCTGCACGGTGACGGAACGTACGTGGCCGCGCCGTCGGACCCCGGTTCGCTCGGATAGACGAAGGTCGGTTGCGGGGAGGCGGGGTCGCAGCTGCGGGCCGAGTCCAGTGCCTCGTCGACGATCTGGCGACCGGCCGCGTGGAGTCCGTCGCTCGCCTTCTGGTCCTCGAACGCTTCGCCCAGCAGCACGAGTCCGCCCACGGCGCACATGGTCATGCCGAGCCCAAACAGCCAGTTGATCAGGCGTTTGGCATTGGGGTCCCGCCGCGTCACCGCGGCCGCCACGCCGGCCGTGAGGATGACGACCGCGCCGGCCCCGAGCAGGGCCCAGGCCGGCCCGGTTGAGATGGGTCCCGTGTGCACGTTGGGTGGCAACGGCTGAGCGATCAGCATGCGCACCGCCCCCGTTCGATTGGTAGTTCGTCACTCTCGTGAGTTGGCTGCTGAGCCGATAAGGCCCCATGCAGCCCTCTGCCTCCGCCCGGCTCTCAGTCATCGATCACGGCCTGGACCTGCGTGACCGCGCCCCCTTGGATCAGCACGCCTCGGCCTGCAGGGCCGGCCGAGGACGTGCGGGGCAGGCGGACGCCGAAGAGCTGCTCGCCGGCGTCCGCGGTGGGCGCCAGGAGCAGGCCGTGGCGGTTGCGGCGGGCCTCGACGACGAAGCCGCGGTACTGGGAGCCGAGCGACTCGGCCGAACCCGCCGCGATGACGGCGTGGTCGCCGTCGAGTCCGCTGCGGACGACCTCTTCCAGCGCGGAGTCCAGCGGGGTGTCGTAGAGGAGTTCCGCATCGTCCGCGAGGACCGCGTACCGGCCGCCCTGCGTCTGGGCCAGGAGGTCCGTGAGGTCCTGCTGGGAGGCGTCGCCGGGGAGGACGCCGAGGACGCCGGGTTCTCCTTCCAGTTCCTTCAGAGGGGAGCGCTTCGGGGTGATCAGCACCACGGGCAGGCCTGCCCGCGTCATCGAGCGTGTCATCGCGATCAGGGTGCTCGACCGACCCGACTTCGGCGGTCCCGCGACGACGAAGCCCGGTCCGGACTCGGACAAGTCGGCGCCGAGCGGGCCGAGTTCGTCGCCGCCGACGCCGACGAGGGCCCACAGGTCCGACGCGGGCGCGAACTCGGGGTCCAGGGCCAGGGCTTCGCGGACCGTGCAGCGTACGGGCAGGGCGTCCACCCGCATCGGGCGGAGCGGGCGTGGGGGGCGGGGGTGGATCCGAGTGGCCTCCGTCGCGATCCGCTGCAGCGCCTCCACCTGGGCCTTGCCCGCGGGGTCGGCGGCGAGCAGGGCGAGCTGGCACTCCTGCACGCCGTCGTCGGTCAGGCGCAGGGCGCGCCCGGGCGGCATGTCCTTGGGCACGGAACGCGGGTTGATGCCGACCATGCCGTAGTCGTTGGGGTCGGTGAGCCGCAGGATCAGCCGTTCGCCGAAAGAGGTGGTCATGGCGCCGGACATGCCGGTGCGGTCCGTGGTCATCACCACGCGCAGGCCGACCGCCGGGCCCTCGCGGAACAGCCGGGTGATGGCCTCGATCAGCTTGCCGTAGTCGTAGCCCTCGAAGGTGGAGACGTAGCTCTCCCAGCCGTCGAGGAGCAGCACCATGTACGGCAGCCGGTCCTCGCCCTGGGCCGATGCCCGCTGCTCCGCCACGCTGGAGACACCGAGATGGGCCAGGAGCTGCTGGCGCCGGGTGATCTCGGCCTGGAGGCGGCCCAGCAGACGGACGAGGCGCTCGGTCTCGTCGCGGGTGATGATGGCGCCGCAGTGCGGCAGCCGGGTCAACGGCAGGAGGATGTTGGCGCCGCAGTCGATGCCGTAGAGGTGGACGTCGGCGGGGCTCGTGGTCGTGGCCAGGGAGGCCGCGATGGTGCGCAGCGCGGTGGAGCGGCCGGAGCGGGGGCCGCCGATGATCAGCAGGTGCTCGCCGTCCACCAGGTCCAGGTTGAGCGGAGAGCGCGCCTGCCGGGCCGGGACGTCGATGATGCCGAAGACCGCCGGGGCCACGTCGCCGTGTGCGGGGCGGGTCTCCTGGTGCAGGTCGGCGATCGTGACGTGTTCGGGCAGCGGGGGCAGCCACGGGCTGTGCGGCGCGCCGAAGCCCATGCGCTGCGATCCCTCGGCGATGGCGTCGACCAGCACCGCGAGGTCCGTGACCATGGTGCCGTCGTCCCCGTCGTCGGCCCGCCGGGGCAGCGGACGGCCGATGGAGCCCCAGGGCAGCGGGAGGAGACCGACGCTCGGCGCCGACGACGCACCGGGGCGTCGGCCACCGATGCGCGCCGACTGGACGGCCACCAGCGCGCTCGCACCGGACCGTACGTACATCCGGCCCGGAGTGGACTTCGAGATGCTTCCGGCGTCCGGGGCGTCGATGACGTCCGCGGATTCGTCCCGGTTCGTCACGCGCAGCGCGATGCGCAGGTTGGTGTTGGCGCGGATGTCCTGGCTGACGACGCCCGCGGGACGCTGCGTGGCGAGGATGAGGTGGACGCCCAGGGAGCGGCCACGGCGGGCGATGTCGACGAGGCCAGCGACGAAGTCCGGCAGTTCGGCCACCAGCGAGGCGAACTCGTCGATGATGATGACCAGGCGCGGCATCGGCTCCAGCTCCGGCCGCAGCCGCCGGGTGTCGGCGTAGTCCTCGATGTCCTTCGCGCCCGCGTCCAGGAGGATCTCCTCGCGCCGCCGCAGTTCGGCGGCGAGCGAGGCCAGGGCGCGCTCCGTCAGATGCGCGTCGAGGTCGCTGACCATGCCGACGGTGTGCGGCAGCCGGGAGCAGTCCTGGAACGCGGCGCCGCCCTTGTAGTCGATCAGGACGAAGTTCAGGGCGTCGGGCCGGTTGTGGATGGCCAGCGAGGTGATGAGTGTCTGCAGCAGCTCGGACTTGCCGGCGCCGGTGGTGCCGGCGACGAGCCCGTGCGGTCCGTCCAGCCGGAGGTCGAGGAAGAAGGTTCCCTCGGCGCCGACGCCGACCGGGAAGCGGGTCGTGGCCCCCCCGGACCGCCAGATCCGCTCGATGTCGATGCCCGTCGGATCGGGCATCTGCAGCAGACTCAGCAGGCGGGCCGTCGACGGCAGCGCGCTGTCCGCGTCGTCGCGGCTGACGTCGCGAACCGGCGCCAGCGACCGCGCCAGCAACTCGCACCAGTCGTGGGGCACCTGGTCGGCCAGCACCTCGCCCAGGGCGTCCAGTCCCGCGCCACGCAGCACCACGTTGTCCACCGAGCCCATCGGCCAGCAGATCGCCGCCCGGCACTCCTCGGGCAGCAGCCGCTCGTCCTCGTCGACGCACAGCGCGAACATCCCGTACAGCGGGCCCTCCTGGAGGAGCCGCGGGACGCCGGGGACGCGGCGAAGGAGCCGCGCACCGTCCAGGACGATCAGTACGTAGGGGTCGGGCCGCAGCCGGCCCGTCGCGCCCGCCGAGGCGTCCTCCTTGCGCCGGTTCAGCTCGTTGAGCAGCTCGGTGACGCGCTTGCCGACGGTCTCGGCGTCCGAGCCGACGAGGGCGACGCAGTCCTGGCCGATCTGCGGGGCGGCGTGCGGCAGCCAGTGCACCCAGCCCCACGCGGCGTCGGCGTCCGGGGCCGAGGAGAGCACGACCAGGGACAGATCGCGTGGACTGTGCAGGACGGCGGCCTGGGCGGCGAACCAGCGGGCGCACGCAAGGGCCTGGGGGCGGGCACCGGCCAGGCCGACCACACCCAGTTCCGTGAACGGCAGCGGTACCGGGACATCCTGGACGAGCGGTGGCTGGGGGGGGCCGTCGTCCGTTCCCCGTCCGGGGCCGGCGACGAGTTCGATGTTGGCCGGGAGATCCGTCACGCCGACGCGCAGGACGAGGGCGTCCGGGTCGGTGAGCCGGCGCTCCCACAGGCGGCGCCGCGGTCCCGTCGCGAACAGCAGGAGGGAGGCGGCGTCCGGGTAGGCGCCGCGCCGCGCCCGCTGGTCGGCGGCGGTGAGGCTCGCCAACTCCTCGTCGTACTTGGCTTTTTGCGCCTTATACTCCTTCACCGATGTGCGGTTCTTCTTCTTGCCCTCACGGTTCTGACTGAGCCATTCGCCCGCCATCATCACCGGACTCATCAGGCAGAACAGCAGCGTGTACACCTGCTTGGTCATGAGGTACATGACCACGCCGAAGATCAACGGTGTGACGGAGGCGATCAGTTGGAAGCGGTGTCGCTCGGCCTTGCGGGGCGGATCGGGAACCACCAGCCGCGCCCGCGGTGGCAACGAGGTCAGCCGGGGCGGACGGTTGTAGGCGAGCCCGCCCTCTCCCATCGGGGCCAGGTGCGCATCGGGTTCCACCAGGTCGTCGAGGACCAGCAGGGAACCGCCGCAGCGGACGAGCGCGCCCAGCGGCCACTCGCGTTCACCGGTGACGGGCTCGCCGTCGAGGAGTAGCTCCGTGCCGGCCTGCCCCGGAGTCAGGGTGACACGGCCGTCGACGGCGACGCTCACTCGCAGCGCCTCATGGGGGAGAAGCGGATCGGCGATGGAGATGGTGCAGGTCTGCGCCGAACCGATCACCGTCACGCCCGCGGCCAGGCGGGCGACCCGGCCGGCGCCGGGCCCTGCGGTGACGCGCAGTTCGTAGCGTCCCGACGGCTCGCCCGCCCGCAGGAACGGACCCACGCTGTCGTCGACGGATATCCGCATGCCGTCGCGGAGTAGGTCGCTCGCGCGCGCGTCGGATTCGCAGTGCCGCCCGTCGGCCCACAGGCCGGGCGTGGTGGGCGCCACCGTGCCATCGAGCCGCGGGTCGTACGAAATCCGCGCCAACCCGGCAGCGACGGCGGAGACAGGAGCCGCCGTCGGCGCCAACGCCTTGGCCACCTCGGCAACTCTCGCGTCCTCACCGAAGTCAAGAATGACGTCCTGTGGATCCATGCCCTGCCGGACCACTGTCACGGACACCCGCATCGACCGCGTTCCTCCCTGGGAATCCGTGGTCATACCACGCTGATAGGCCCGCACAGGCTACCCCGACCCGCCGATGGCCTACTTGCGGGCCGGGTGACATGCGACTCGCGGGACGTCCTTGCCGCGACGGTGCGGTTCAGCGGTTCACGGACTGGATTTCCTGGACCTTGACGTCCTGTTCGTTGCCGAATGTTCCGTTGGGGAGCGTGCCTCCTGTTCCGCCGCTGCCCGTCCAGGTGATCGCCCAGGTGACGGTGGCTTTCAGCGGGTAGCTCCCGTTGCCGGAGGAGCGGAGGTACTTCCAGCAGTGACAAGGTCAGGTCGAGCCCGAACAGCCAGCTGGCCAGGCGTCTGGCATCGTCGTTCCCGCCGCGTGAGTGCGGCCGCCACGCCGGCCTAGACGACGACCACCCCGCCGGCCCCGAGCAGGGCCACGGCAGCCCAGGTCGGGAGGGGGCCTGTGTAGTCCCCGTTGCGCGGCAGCCACTGGGCGACCAGCCGCAGCTTGTGGCGGCCGTCGGTGAAGGAGTAGACACGGGAGCGGTGTTGAGGTCGCTGCGCCGATGCCGGTGCCATCCTCCCCTGTGCAATGCACGGTTCAAGTCTGTGTGGGTGAATCGTGCGGGCATTATGGGCGATCCGTGAGGAAGTCGCCCGCGGAGCCGGGACGGTGAGGTGGTCGGGGATTAGCGGGCGCACAGGGTGTCGCCGGTCAGGCGCCTGCGGTCAACTGAGGTGCGCTCACGCTGGGTTGCAGAGCGTAACGGTGACTCGGGTAGGGCAGGGGGGTGTCAAGGCGCCTTGAGGGGCGTATGTGTGACTGATACGGTGCGATCGCTTGACACTCACCCCGGCCATCGGTATTCGGCCAGGTCGGGCGGTACGTCCAGCACGTCCCGCACGGACGTTCGGGGGTGAAGTGTCCGCTTTTGCAAGGCAATTGGCAGACATTTTCTTGGATGTACGGGGAGCGGTTGCGTGAAGATCCAAGAGCGTACGGGGGCGGGCGCCGGTCGTTCCGTCGCTCCGGCTCAGCCGTCGGTCGGGGACCGGCTTCCCACACCTCCACGTGAACGCAAGCCCGCGCTGGCCGCGCTCGCGGTGCTGCTGATTCTGCTCGGTGCGCTCGGGGCCACGACGCTCGTGCTGCGGGCCGGCGACCGGATCGAGGTCATCAAGGTGACCAAGGACATCCAGCCCGGCGAGTCCGTCGGCAAGACCAACACGACGTCCGTCTTGGTCGCCTCAGACGACAGCATCAACTACGTCAAGTGGGACCAGCTGTCCGCGCTCAGCAAGCTCAAGGCCCGTACGACCATCTACAAGGACTCGGTCGTCATGGGGCAGATGTTCGCGGAGGGCAGCGACCTGCCCGCCGGTAAGGCCTCCGTCGGTGTCTCCCTCAAGGAGGGGCAGTACCCGGCGGACATCAAGGCCGGTGACACCGTCGCCGTCTACAACGTGGACACCAGCAGCTCGAGTTCGGACAAGACCGGTGGCTCCACGTCCACCTCCTCCGGCGGACTCATCGTCGACAACGCCCGGGTCAACAACAAGTCCGACAAGAGTGATGCCACCATCAGCACCGGCAACCTCTCCCTCACCCTCCTCGTCGACCAGTCCGACGCCGCCGCCGTGGCGCGTGCCGCGTCCGCCGGGGCGGTGGCCATCGTGCACGTCCCCGGCAACGGCACCGGCACCAGTAGCGGCAACTAGAAGGCGGCACCCGTACCCATGGCGCTCATCGCTATCGCCGCCGACAAGGGTTCCCCCGGCGTCACCACCGCGGCCGTCGCCCTCGCGGCGGTCTGGCCGCGGCGCGTGCTGCTCGCCGAGGCCGACCCGGCGGGCGGTGACCTGGTGTACCGCAGTGCCGCCGCGCACGGCGGGCCGCTGAACCCGAACACCGGCATGCTGTCCATAGCCGCGACCGCGCGGCGCGGGCTCGTTCCCGACCAACTCTGGGATCACGTACAGCCGTTGAGCGGCGGACTCGAAGTGCTCGTCGGGCTCGGCGTCGCCGAGCAGGCCGCCGGTCTGGCGGGCCTGTGGCCGACCCTCGGCCGCGCCTTCGCCTCCCTCGCCGACTCCCCGAACGCACCCGCCGACGTCATCGCCGACTGCGGACGCGTCAGCGGGGACACCCCGGCCGTGGAGCTGTTCCCGCACGCGGCCCTGGTGCTGCTCGTCTCGCGCACCGAGCCCGAGGCCCTGGCCCGCGTCCGGGACCGCGCCGCCGCCCTCTCCACCAAGCTGCACGGCGGCCCGCGCGGCGCCGCCACCCTCGCCACCCCGCTGATCGGCGTCCTCCTGATCGCCGACCCGAGCAGCTCCGGCAAGCTGGTCAACCAGGTCAACGACATGCTGGTGCACGCCCAGACCGGCGCCCGTGTCGTCGGCACGATCGCGGAGGACCCGGCCGGCGCCGACCAGTTGGCCGGCCGCAAGCGCGGGCGCCTCGACAAGTCCCTGCTCATCCGCTCGGCCCGCAAGGTCACCGCGGACCTCCACCAGCAGTACGGCGCCGCCTGGACCGTACCGACGCAGGAGCCCCACGCCGGAGCCGGGCGATGACCGCTGTCGACCACCAGTTGGTCAAGCGGTTCCGGCAGGACGCCGGTGACCGCATCGCCGAGCAGCGCCGCCAGGACCAGGCGGCCGGCGTCACGCCGATGTCCACGGAGGACGAGCGGCAGTACGCCCGCGCGGTCATCGCCCAGATCCTTGAGGAGTACGCCCGCGCCGAGATCAACGCGGGCCGTACGCCGCTGGACGCGGAGACCGAGGAGCAGTACGCGGCCGCCGTGCACGCCGCGCTGTTCGGGGTCGGGCGCCTCCAGCCACTGCTGGACGATCCCGAGGTCGAGAACATCGACATCAACGGGTGCGACCAGGTCTTCGTCGGCTATTCGGATGGGCGGGAGGTGAAGGGCGAGGCGGTCGCCGAGACCGACGAGGAGCTGATCGAGCTGATCCAGGTGCTCGGCGCGTACTCCGGTCTGTCGTCCCGTCCGTTCGACTCCGCGAACCCGCAGCTCGACCTGCGGCTTCCCGACGGCTCGCGTCTGTCGGCCGTGATGGACGTCACCCGGCGGCCCGCCCTGTCCATCCGCCGTGCGCGCATGGGCAAGGTGTTCATCTCCGACCTGGTCGGCAACGGCACCCTGTCGCCCGAGGTCGCGCACTTCATGGCCTGCGCGGTGCGCGCCCGAAAGAACATCATGATCGCCGGGGCGACGAACGCCGGTAAGACGACTTTGCTGCGCGCCCTTGCCAACGAGATCCCGCCGCACGAGCGGCTCATCACCGTCGAGCGGGCGCTGGAGCTCGGCCTCGACACCTTTCCCGATCTGCACCCCAACGTCGTCGCGTTCGAGGAGCGGCTGCCCAACTCCGAGGGGCAGGGCACCATCAGCATGGCGGAGCTCGTCCGACGCAGCCTGCGTATGAACCCCTCCCGGGTCATCGTCGGTGAGGTCCTCGGCGACGAGATCGTGACCATGCTGAACGCGATGTCGCAGGGTAACGACGGGTCCCTGTCGACGATCCACGCGAACAGCTCCAGCGAGGTGTTCAACCGTATCTCCACGTACGCGTTGCAGGCCTCCGAGCGGCTGCCCATCGAGGCCAGCCAGATGCTGATCGCGGGCGCGGTGAACTTCGTCGTCTTCATCCAGCGGCGCAACAACTACCAGACGGGCGGCCGCCTCCAGCGCATGGTCACCTCCGTCCGCGAGGTCAACGGCGTCGACGGCCGGGTGCTGTCCAGCGAGGTGTTCGCCGAGGCCCCCGACGGACGCATCGTCCCGCACGCGCCCATAGCCTGCCTGGAGGACCTGATGGCCTACGGCTACCGGCCCCACGGAAGCTGGGGGTGAGCGGCATGACCCACCCGGACCTCGCCACGACCGACCTGGCCCTCGGCTCGCTCGGCTCCCTCGGCGGGCTGTTCTCCACCACCGTCCTGTACTCGATCGGCGCGGGCGTCGCCGTCGGCGGCGGCCTCGCGCTGCTCCTGATCGCCGTACGCGGCCTGCCCGCCAAGCCCGAGCACGAGAAGGCCAAGGCCAACGAGCGGGCGGCGGAACTGATCCGGTTCGCCGGGCAGCGCGGATCGCTCGCCGCCATCGTCGGGCTCGCCGTGCTGCTGCTGACCCGCTGGGCGGTGGCCGGTATCGCGGCGGGCGTCCTCGTCTTCTTCTGGGACCGCCTCTTCGGCGGCGCGGCGGAGGAACGGGCGGCCATGCGCCGCGTCGAGGCCCTCGCCTCCTGGACCGAGTCCCTGCGCGACACCATCGCGGGCGCGGTCGGCCTGGAGCAGGCCATCCCGGCCTCCGCGCGGGCCGCGGCCCCCGTACTGCGGCCCCATCTCGACTCGCTCGTCGACCGGTTGCGCGCCCGTACGCCCCTGCCCGACGCGCTCCAGCACCTCGCCGACGAGATCGACGACGCCTCGGCGGACATCATCGTGGCCGCCCTCATCCTCAACGCCCGGCTGCGCGGCCCCGGTCTGCGCCAAGTACTCGGCGCCCTGGCCAAGTCGGCGCGTGAGGAGGTCGACATGCGCCAGCGCGTGATGGCCCAGCGGGCCTCGACCCGGCGCTCGGTGCAGATCGTCGTCGCGGTCTCCATCGCGTTCGTCCTCGGCCTCGCGGTCTTCAACCGCGACTTCGTGGCCCCGTACAGCAGCCCGGTCGGCCAGCTCGTCCTCGCCGTCGTCTGCGGCCTGTTCGCACTCGGCTTCTGGTGGCTGCGCAAGCTCTCCACGATCGAGACGCCGGAGCGCTTCCTGGTGCGCGACCAGTCCGGGGTGCAGTTCGTACGGCCCCGGACGTCCGCCCAGCAGCCGCCGCAACCGTCCCAGCCGGAGGAAGGGGTACGCCGGTGAACCTGACGATGCCGATTCTCGTCGGCGTGGTCTTCGGACTGGGCGTCTACGCCCTCGTCCGCGCCCTGATGCCGACCAAGCGCAGTGCGGTCGCACAGGTCGCGCGGATCGACGCGATGCGGGCGCGCGGAGCGGCGTACGAATCCGCCCGCCAGGCCAAGGACACCGGCCGCATCGGCTCGCTGCGAGCCGAAGTCGGCGCGCGCGTCGGCGAGTTCTATCTTCAGCAGGGCTGGGAGCAGCGCTCGCTGCGCGCCGACCTCGCGGTCCTGGACCGCAGCTGGGAGAACTTCCTGGCGACGAAGGTGCTGCTGGCCACGGCCGGGCTGTTCTTCGGCCCGTTCCTGTTCGCGGTGGTCTGGACGCTCGGCTTCAGTCGCAGCCCGGTCATCCCGGTCTGGCTGGCCCTGCTCTGCGCGGCCCTGTTCTTCTTCCTGCCCGACCTCGAGGTACGGCGGGACGCGGCCGACAAGCGGCGGGACCTGCGCCGGGTCATCGGCGCCTACCTGGACCTGGTCTCGATGAGCCTGGCCGGCGGCCGGGGCCTGCCCGAGGCACTGATGGCTGCCGCCGAGGTCTCCGACGGCTGGGCCAACCAGCGTATCCGCAACGCCCTCGCCGACGCCCGTATCACCGGTGTCAGCCAGTGGCAGGCGCTGGGCGCGCTCGGCGAGGAACTGGGCGTGGAGGAGCTGAAGGACCTCTCCGCGTCGCTGGCCCTGGTCGCCGACGACGGCGCCAAGGTCCGTGAGTCCCTCGCCTCCCGTGCCGAGACGATGCGCCACCGCGAACTCGCCGAGATCGAGGGCAGCGCGGGCGAGAAGTCACAGTCGATGCTCGTCGCCCAGCTGCTGCTGTGCGCCGGTTTTCTGGTGTTCCTGATCTTCCCGGCGGCGATGCGGGTGTTCCAGGTATGAGTCGATTCCCGAACTTCTGCCAACTGCTGTCTCGAGAGGACAACTCATCATGAAAGAACGCGTGAACGGTCTCATGAACGGACGGAACTTCAGCACCGGGGTCCCGGCGGTGGACTTCCTGGTCACCTTCCTGCGGGCCCGTGTCGAGCGCGCCCGCTCCGGCGAACTCGACCGCGGTGCCTCCGCGGTGGAGTGGGTCATCATCTCCGCGGTCGTCGTCGCGATCGTCGGCGTGGTCGCCGCGATCATCAACACCGCGCTGAGCGACGGCGCCAACAAGGTCGGCGACTGCATCAAGGGCGCGAGCGCGAGCAAGACCTGCTGATCCGCGATCCGCTGATCACGGGTACGACAAGACGGGGATGACGGGGTTGTTCATGGGCGTGGGCAGATGGGCGCGCCGCCGGACGGAGGCCGCGCGCGGGCGGGCCGGTGATTCCGGCATGACCGCGATCGAGTTCGTACTGCTCACCCCCGTCCTCTTCTTCATGATCTTCGCGACGGTGCAGTTCGCGCTGTACTTCTTCGCCGACCACGTGGCCCAGGCGGCCGCCCAGGCCGGCGCCCGCAAGGCCCGCGCCACGGCCGACGAACAGCCCGGCGGGTGGCGCGGTGAGGCGCGGGACGTGGTCGACTCCTACATCCGCCAACTGGGCCCGCAGCTCGTGCTCTCCCCGGACGTGACGATGCTCCAGCCGGAGCAGCACACGGTCGGCGTGGAGATCACGGCCCGGGTGCCGACGGTGTTCCCCGGGCTGGATCTGACGGTGCACGCGCAGTCGTCGGGGCCGGTGGAGCGGTTCGTGAAGGAGGGGGAGAACTAGATGGACTTCACCTCCGTGCGCGAACGCGTCACGGGTGAGGACAGTGACCGGGGCCTGTCGACCGTCGAGGTCGTCATCCTCGCCCCGGTGATGATCATGTTCATCCTGGTGCTGGTCGCCTTCGGCCAACTGGTCGACGGCCGCGGCGCGTTGGACGGCGCCGCGCGTGACGCGGCCCGCGCGGGCTCCATCCAGAAGGACCACGGGACGGCGATGGCCGAGGCCCGCAAGGCGGCCGAGGCGGACCTGTCGGACGTGTGCTCCGGCCCGGTGTCCGTCGTCCAGACGAGCCAGGGCTTCGAACCCGACACCATCTTCACGGTCGAGGTCAGCTGCCAGGTGCGAGGCCTGGCGATGCTGGGCCTGGACGTCCCGACGCGGCTGTCGGCGAGCTTCAGCTCCCCGCTGGACCCGTTCCGGAGGACGGCGTGAGGAACGTGAGGCCCGTCGTACGGGCCTGGTGGCGCTCGCGCCTGACCCGCATGGACGATCGCGGCTCGGGCGCCGGCGCGGTGATCATCTTCGCCCTGGTCTTCATCTCCCTCGCCGCGTTCGTGATCGACGGCGGCCTGTCCATCTCCAAACGCGAACGTGCCGCCGACATAGCCGAACAGGCGGCCCGCTACGCGGCCCAGGACATCGACAAGGAAGCCCTCTACGACGACGCGGGCGGCGCCGCGCCGATCAAGTTCGACGAGTGCGACGCCCGGGTGAAGACCTTCGCCCGCGAGATGGACATGAGCGGCGCGGACATCGCCGCGACCCACTGCGTGGCCGCCGACGCCCAACATGTCGAGGTCGAAGTGCAGTTGACGTACGAGCCGGTGTTCACCGGCATGTTCTACGGCGGGAACGTGGCGGTGCACGGCCAGGCGACCGCCGAGAACGAGGTCGGCTGACCAGTGGCACTGTTCGCCCGCCACAAGCCCGAACCGGAGATTCCCCCGGTCTCCTGGGACGGTACGCCCTGGTTCACCGTGACCGACGTGCTGCGCCCGGGCACGCTCACCCGCAAGCCGGTGAAGGGCGAGCGCGCGGTGCGCGCGGCCACGACGCACGAGGGCGTACGGTACTTCGCCCCGGCCGTGCTGCTGGTGGCCGACGGGGCCGAGCAGCCCGCGTACGAGCTGTACGCCGCCACGCGGCCGGAATCGCTCCTGTGCTCCCTGACGCCCGAGAAGTCGGGCGCCCGCTACCGCGTGTCGGACTCCGGCGGCACCGAACTGGGCCTCCTGCACCGCACCCCGCCCGCAAAACGGGCCATCCAGCACGGCTGGTGGCTCCAACAGCCCGGCCGACCGGACATCGTGGCCCGCTACAACTGGGCGCGGGGCAGCGCCAAGGACATCGCGGCACGCGGCAAGGAAAAGGTGGTGCGCGGCGCGGGCGCGGTGGTCGGCGGCGTCGTCGACTCCGTCCTCAGCCTCGGCGTGGAGGGCGACGCCCGGGGCGGGCCGTCGAACGAGGGCTGGCCGGTCACCTGGCGCGCGGAGGGCGAGGCCGAGCCCGAGGTGCTGGTCTGCCGGTACCTCGAGGACTTCGCGGACATCAGGACGTACCACCCCCGGGCGAGCTGGCTGGACCGCCGTCTGGCGCTCGCGCTGGCGGTGGTGCGGGAGGGCACCAAGGGCTGACCCCGGTGGGTGGCGGACGCGGCGCGCGTGGCAGGCGCCAAGAGTTTCTTGCCCTCATCACACCTTCAGGGCCCGCTCCTTCAGCTCACCGGCGACCAGATCGAGGCGCGTCTGTTGTGGTCCGAGGACCCGACGGCTGTCTCCCATCCGGACCCCTGGGGCATCTGAGGCTCGGAGTTCGAGGCGTCAGGAGGAGGGATGGCACGCCGAAAGATGAGTCATGAGCAGACCCAGTACTGGTCCTCGGAGACCGGCGGCGTGTTGGCTCGTGCGGTCTTCGGCCCACTCGGCGGTGTGGTGGAGATCGGCGCGGTGAACTCCACGGGGACATGGGATCTTGGGGATGTTTCGGTCGGTGATTTCCTGGCCCGCAGGCAGGAGGACGTGGAGCGCCTGCTCGCAGGCGTCCGTTCGGTCTGTCACTTCGGTGACGAGGCCATGGCAATCGGAGACGAGCTGGGGTATTTCCGCGACCACGAGGTGTCCGCCGCGGCGCTTCTTCTGTGGTCCGCGGGCGTCACAGGCGCTCCGCAGCCGTTCGAGAGGCTGGAGGAGCCGTCAACGGTGCGACGCATGTGCCGCATGGCTGCGGACCTTCAACTTGTCAACCTGCTCCAGGCGTTGGTCAACGCGGCCGTCGCAGCCGGCACAGCGGCCCGAGCGGGTGCTCCCCAGATCGCAGATGTCCTCGGCATTGCCACGGACCTGGCAGACCCCACCGGCAGGAGCGCACCCACGCTGGTCCACAGGTTGTGGAGAGTCGCGCACCTCCCGGGCATCCTCCGCCCCGGGTCGGATGCGCCAGAGGCCGGAAAAGCCGGTTTCCGGGCGTACGACCGAGCACTGGAGGGGCTACTGGAGACCGACTGACCCGCCTCTGCCGCGCGGCCCGTGGCACGGGCCTCGACGACCTGCGACGGTTCGTGGAGGAGAGTCTTTGCCGAAGCCCAGTGCCTCAGCCGTGACCCCCAGGGCGGTGTTGTGAATGAGCCATGAGCAGACCCGGTACTGGTCCTCGGAGACCGACGGCGTGCTACGCCGTGCGGGCTGGCGGCCGGGCCGTTCGGTGCCGACGGAGACCTGGGAGTACGTGCTGCATGAGCGCGGGGCTTTCGTGGCGCACTCGGCCGCACGGCAGTTCCTTTCCGAGTTCGGTGGATTGGTGACGTACGGCTGGCCCGCCCACCCGGTTGTCACCCGGTCGGCCATCCGGTTCGACCCGCTTCTGGCCGAGTGGGAGGACGAGATCTTCGCGCGCATGGGCCGGCAGGTCGGCACGCCGCTGTATCCCGTGGGGAGGGCGGACGAGGGCGCCAGTCACCTGGGCATCGCCGAGGACGGCGTGCTCTACATGGCCAGAGGCAGCGTGGAACCGCTGGGCGACAGCATTGACCAGGCGCTGGATCGACTGGTGTCGGGACAGGGTCCTCAGGCCACCCCCTGGACACCCGACGCGCCTCCTGGATTGCACGCGTTCTGGCGGCGGTTCAGAACCGTGGATGCCGCCGACGCGGCCGGCCGGCGCCGGCCCGCGGAAACGGATCGTGTGCTGCGGGCCGGTGGCTGGTTTCCGGGACGGTCGGTCCCCACGACGACCTGGGAGGGCATCCTTTCGGAGACAGACGAGTACGAGATCCACGACGCCGCGCGCCGCTTCCTCGCGGAGTTCGGCGGCGTCGGAGTTCCCTACCCCGCGCCCCACGGCGCGATGCCGTGGATGGAGTTCCGGCTGGACCCGCTCCTGGCGATGTGGGACGCCGAGATCATCGACGACCTCGGTGAGCAGGCAGGGGTCGGTCTCTACCCCATCGGCATGGTCGACCGCCGGAACCAGTACCTGGCCATGGCGGACGACGGCGCGGTCTACGTCGGCATGGACAACGTCAGTCTCCTGGCCCCCACTCCCGACGAGGCCTTGGTGAAGCTGACGAGAGTCCGTCGTGATGTCCGGCGCTTCAGCGGTTGACCGACTGGATCTCCTGGACGTTCATGTCCTGCGTGGTCTCGAAGACCCCGTCCGGCAGGTCGCCGCCCGAGCCGTCGGAGCCCTTCCAGGAGATCTTCCAGGTGATGCTGGCCTTCAGCTGGTACGGGGTGCCGTTGGAGGCGCGCAGGTAGGTGATGCCGCAGGGTGGGGTCTTGTCGCCGTCGCCCTTCTCGTACGGCGTGCCGATCGAACCGTCGTCGTTGATCGTGCAGTCGCCGGAGGAAGGGAAGGTGTCGGCGTCCGACGTGCCCGGGTCGAGGTGGAGGGCGACCGGCTTGGCGGTCGTCTCTGCCCAGAGGCCGGTGTCGGGGAGCTCCGCGCGGACCTTGACCTCCTTGAAGGTGCCCTTGTCGAGCCAGACCCAGGTGGGGAGGTTGACGGTGGACTTGGTCGTCGGCTTCAGCTCGATCGAGGTGCTGGGGACCTTGATCTTGTTGTAGGCGTACTCGGCGAGGGTCTTGGGCGTGGGCGCGTTCGGTACGTCGGGGATCTTGCCGGCGTCGACCCAGAACATGAGCCGAGTGCACAGCGACGTGTCGTCGAGGTTGTAGAGGTCCGGAGCGACTCCGCGCCAGAAGTAGCCGTCCTTGCCGAGGTTGTAGTTCTTGTACCCCTTCACCGTGGACGGGGTGGTGAAGATGCTGCTCGCGTCCTTGCCGTCCTTGAAGTGGTCGGTCCAGAGCTTCGATCCGTACCACCCGTCACGCAGGCCGGCGTCGCCGTCGCCGTTGTTCTCCGCGAAGTCCTTCAGCTGCGCGGGGGAGAAGACCGGCTCGTACCAGCACGGCGGCGGCTTCCAGTTCACGTCCGTCGCGGAGACGGTGCCCTGCTTGCCGCCGGTGGGGCCGCTGACTTGGGTGACCTTGATGCGGGATCGGCCGGCGGAGGCGGACAGTTCGTTGCCCTTGGACTCGCCCCGCGTGTCGGAGCCTCCGAACGCGTCGGCGGGCGCGGAGCTCAGCAGAGCCACGACAAGTGACGTGGCGATCATGGGTATTACCCGGTACCGCGCCCTCACTGGGAGCACCCGCCCCGCTTCGAGTGCACGCCCGCGTTCTGCCACACGCCCTGCGGGTTCTTCGCCAGCGAGACCACGTAGAGGACGTTGGGGTTCGTGCCCGCCGGATTCCCCTGGACCTTGCTGGTCCTACGGTTTTTCGTGTACGCCTTGCTCTCGTCCGTGCAGTAGCTGAGGGACGCGCCTGTCCCGGTCTTGGCCAGGCTGACCTTGGGGTCGAAGGCGGGCAGTTTGCCGATGACGGTGACGTTCTTGTCCGTGTAGGACTTGATCCACGACTTGGTCTGCCCGATGACCGCTTCGGTGTCGTAGAAGGCGAGGGCCTTGCTGTCGGGGTTGTTCGCGATGATCGCCGCGTACCCCGCCCGGAGTTCTTCCTTCGCGTCGTCGAGCACCGCCTGCTTCACAGGATCGCTGCTCGTCCAGTTCGCGAACGTGAGCTGGAAATTGCTCGGCAGTGTGATCACCGGACGCTTGACGCCGGACGGCGTCGACGCCGACGCGGAGGCCGCGGGGCTCTTGGACCCCGTGTCCGCGCCCTTGATGTCGTCCGTCTTGCCGCCGCCGCTTCCGCCGCAGGCGGCCAGCAGCAGGGCCGCGGTCGTCGTCAAGGTGGTCAGGGTCAGGGTGCGGCGGGCCACGGTTGAGTCTCCCCCGAGTTCGGCGTATGCAGCTGGAACGAAGCTATCAGGGGCGTATGACAGTCACTTGAGCGGTTGCGGGGGATTGTGTGGGGGCGGTGGCCGGGTGTCCACGTTTGCCCTCCGGGGTTCGCCGTGTCAGTCCGAGTCAATAGGATCTCGGTAGGCTCAGCCCACCCCCCAGACCGACTCCCTCCACACACCACCCAGGACACCCGCCATGGCGCGACGCAGCACATCAAGCTCGACGGGAAGCCCCAGCGGAGGCCCGGCGAGTCCGCGGAACCGGACACCGCAGCCGGTGCGTGTGCGGCAGCGTACGTTCGGGGACTTCGTCAAGGCGTTCCTGGCGTTCGTCGCGCTGCTCGCGCTGGTCGTCGGTGTGCCCGGGGCGCTGGCCGTCACCGTGGGCTGGCCGCTGCCGCACGAGGCGCCGTCGCTCGACTGGCTCCAGCAGGAGATCACGGTCACGACGTTCCTCCATGTGCTCACGGTCATCGTGTGGCTGGCCTGGGCGCAGTTCACCGCCTGTGTGCTCGTCGAGGTCAAGGCCGCGTTCTCCGGTGTCGGCCTGCCCGGCCGCGTGCCCGGTGCCGGGCCCAGTCAGCTGCTCGCCCGTCAGCTCGTCGCCGCGCTGCTGCTCGTCGGCGCCACGGCCGCCAGCCTCACGCCGGGGCTGTCGCAGCTCGGGCACAGCCTGGAGGGCAACCAGAAGGGGACGGTCGCCGCGGCCCAGCAGACGCCGGGCAGCCTGTTCACGCAGCCGCAGGAGCAGGCGGCGAGCGCCGCGGCCGCCGTTGCCGAGCAGGCCTCGCACGTCGCCGCCCAGGCGGATGCCGGCAACAGTGCCGCCAAGGCCGGGGGGACCAAGTACTACCGGATCCAGCCGCCCGAGGGGCGTCACCACGACTCCCTCTGGGAGATAGCCCAGCGGCACCTCGGCGACGGGCGCCGGTACAAGGAGATCTACGAGCTCAACAAGGACCGTATCCAGCCCGACGGTTCGAAGCTGTCCGAGGCCAGCCTCATCCGGCCCGGCTGGATCATGGAGATGCCGGCCGACGCACACGGCGGCGAGCTCGTAGAGATGCCCGACGCGCACGTCTCCCCGGACGTCAAGGAACAGATCCACGACTACGCCAAGTCCGGGGATCACGCCCAAGAGCAGGGGAAGGGGCAGGAGCAAGGCTCCTCGCAGGTCTCCGTGCCGCAGCAGCGGCCCGCCCCGGACGCCGCCGGGGACCGGTATGAGCAGCCCACCCCCGCGACCGGCGCCCACAGCACCTCCCAGGACAACGGCTTCGGCCTGCCCGAGGCCCTCCTCGGCGCCCCCCTCCTCGCCGCCGGTCTCCTCGGTGCCCTCGGCCGCCGGCGCCGGCAGGCGCTGTGGCAGTCGGCGCTCGGGGCCGTCGGCGGGCGGCGCGGTATGGAGCCGCCGACGCCGACCGGGGACGCCCAGGACGTCCAGGACGCGCTGCTGGTCGGCGCCGACCCCGACGGCGTACGGCTGCTGGACCGCTCGCTGCGTGGCCTCGCCGCCTCCCTCGCCGCCGAGTCGCGCGCGCTGCCCGTCGTCTACGCCGCCTGGCTCAGCAACGGCGACCTGCACCTCCAGCTCGCCCAGCCGGCCGACAAGCCGCCGGCGCCGTGGCGGCTCGGGCAGGACCAGACGTTCTGGATGCTGGCCCGCACCGACGCCGAGCGGTACGAGGACGTCGACACCGCCGCGCCCTACCCGGGCCTCGTCAGCCTCGGCACCATGGACGACTCGCGGCTGCTGCTCAACCTGGAGGCGGTGCCCGGCATCGTCTCGTTGAGCGGGCGCGAGGCCGACCGGGCCGCCCTGTTCGCCTCCGTCGCCGCCGAACTCGCCACCAACGGCTGGTCGGACCGTATGACCATCACACTCGTCGGCTTCGGTGAGGACCTCACCGCGCTCGCCCCCAACCGGCTGCGCCACCTCGACGGCATCGAGGCGCTGATCGAGACCATGGAGGCCGAGACGCGCCAGCGCCGGGGCGCCCTGGGCGCCGCCGGGCACGACTCCGTGCTCACCGGCCGCACAGGGCCCGCCCAGCACACCCGTTGGGCCCCGCACCTCGTGCTGCTCGCCGCCCAGCCCGCCGCCGAGGACGCCGTCAGACTCGCCGAACTCGCCGCCGACGCCAGCCGTCTCGGCATCGGCTACCTGGTCGGCACCGAGACCGGCGACCTGCCCGGCGCCGCCTGGGAGATGGAGATCACGGCCCAGGGCAAGCTGCTCGCCCCGCTGCTCGGCCTCGAACTCGACGCCCAGCTGCTGCCCGCCGCCCAGCGGAGCGCGGTCGTCGAGCTGTTCGTCGAGGCCGACCCCGAGCGCGACCCGGACGGGCCGACCACCACCCCGCCGTTCCTCGTCGACATCAGCGAACAGGGGCGGCCGGCGGTGTACGCGCGTCTGGTCGGGTCGTACGAGATCATCGGCCTCGACACCCCGGACGGCGACCGCAGCGCCCTGCTGCACGAGGCGCTCGCCCTGCTGCTCCTGCACCGCGAGGGCGTCCACCCGCGCGTGCTGGCCTCCGCGTTGTGGCCGCGCGGCGTCACGGACGATGTGCGGGACGCGCTCATGGAGCGGCTGCGGGCCTGGCTCGGCACCGAACCGGACGGCAGCCCCCGGCTCCGCGCCGACGAGACCGGGCGGCTCACGCTCGCCAAGTCGGTCGTCTCCGACCTGGACGTACTGCGTTCCCTCTACCACGAGGCCACGCAGGGCAAGGGCGTCGACAGCCGGGCGGTACGGGGACGGCTGCTCACCGACGCGCTGGTGCTGGTCCGCGGACCGCTGCTCGCCGACCGGCCCGAGGGCCGCTACCGCTGGCTCACCCACGAGATCATCGACGCCCGGCTCCCGCTGCTGGTCGCCGACATCGGCCTCGCGCTGTCCGCCTTCCATCTGGAGAAGGACCGCGCGGAGAAGGCCATCGAGGCCCTGAACGCGGCGCTCAAGACCGCCCCGGACGACGAGCGCCTGTGGAACGAGCTCCTGCGTGCCACCCACGCCACCGGCGACCCGGCCCGACTGAGCTCCCTCGCCGCCGACCTCCTCGGCCGCAGCGGGGCCCGCGGGCTGCCGCCGCGCACCGAGGCGCTCCTCGACGAGCTCCTCCCGACGTGGCGCGACGGCGTCGCCGCGGCCGGATAAGACCGCCGATGAGTGACGCCGTGCTGATCGCCGTCGCCGCGCTGTGGGGTGCGGCGGCGGGAACGCTGCTGCCCCGGGCCGCCTACCGCTTCTCCGTCCCCCCGGGGGAGGAGTGGCGGGAGAGCTGTCCGGGCGGCCATCCGGTCGCGGGGTGGATCGGGCGGGCGCGATGCGCGCGATGCACGTGGCCCGAGTCGTCGTACGGTCCCGGCGCGGCACTCCTCGCCACCGTCACCGCCGTCGTCTGCGCCGCCCTCGCCGCCGCCACCGGCACCCGGCCCGAGCTCGGCGTCTGGCTGCTGCTCGCGCCCCTCGCGGTGCTGCTGGCGGTGGTGGACCTGCGGGTGCACCGGCTGCCGGACGCGGTGACACTGCCGCTCGCGGGAGCCGCCCTCGGGCTGCTCGCGCTGGTCGCCCTGGTCCCCGAACACGCCGGGGACTGGCTCACCGCCCTGCTGGGCGCCCTCGTCCTCGGCGCCGGCTACTTCGTGCTGTGGCTCATCAACCCCGGCGCCATGGGCTTCGGCGATGTGAAGCTGGCGCTCGGGATGGGCGCCGTGCTCGGCTGGTACGGCTGGCCGACGGTGATGCTGGGCACCTTCGCCGGATTCCTCTTCGGGGCGCTGTACGGCGGCGGGCTCGTCGTCGCGCGTCGGGCGGGCCGCAAGACGATGATCCCGTTCGGGCCGTTCCTGATCGCGGGGGCCTTCGCGGGGGTGCTGATCGGCGCGTACACGGCCTGACGCGGGCGGTGGGAAAGGGCTGGCGTAGGGTGGTCGGGTCCGTCCGCAACCCCCTACGAACCTTGCGAAAGGGACGCCGGTGACCAAGAAGGCCGACCTTCAGTCCGTCCTCGACCGTGCCGCCGCCGGTGGGCGGATCACCCCCGAGGAGGCGCTCGACCTCTACCGCGACGCCCCGCTGCACGCGCTGGGCGCCGCCGCCGACGCCGTACGCCGCCGCAAGTACGCCGGGACCGAGCACATCGCGACGTACATCATCGAGCGGAACATCAACTACACGAACGTGTGCGTCACGGCGTGCAAGTTCTGCGCCTTCTACGCGGCCCCCAAGGACACCGCGAAGGGCTGGACCCGCGACCTCGACGACATCCTGCGCCGCTGCGCGGAGACCGTGGAGCTGGGCGGGACGCAGATCATGTTCCAGGGCGGCCACCACCCGGACTACGGCGTCGAGTACTACGAGAAGCACTTCCGGGCCATCAAGGAGGCCTTCCCGCAGCTGGTGATCCACTCGCTGGGCGCCTCCGAGGTCGAGCACATGGCCCGGATCAGCGGCGTCCCGGTGGAGGAGGCCATCACCCGCATCCACGAGGCGGGCCTGGACTCCTTCGCGGGCGCCGGCGCGGAGCTGCTCCCCGAGCGGCCGCGGAAGGCGATCGCCCCGCTGAAGGAGAGCGGTGAGCGCTGGCTGGAGATCATGGAGGCCGCGCACCGGCTGGGCGTGGAGTCCACCTCGACCATGCTGATGGGCACCGGCGAGACCAATGCCGAGCGGATCGAGCACCTGCGGATGATCCGGGACGTCCAGGACCGCACGGGCGGGTTCCGGGCGTTCATCCCGTACACCTACCAGCCCGAGAACAACCACCTGAAGGGCCGCACCCAGGCCACCATCTTCGAGTACCTGCGGATGATCGCGATCGCCCGCGTCTTCCTCGACAACGTCCAGCACATCCAGGGCTCCTGGCTGACCACGGGCAAGGAGGTCGGCCAGCTGTCGCTGCACTACGGCGCGGACGACCTCGGCTCGATCATGCTGGAGGAGAACGTGGTCTCCTCGGCCGGCGCCAAGCACCGCTCCAACCGGATGGAGATCATCGACCTCATCCGCAAGGCGGGCCGGGTTCCGGCGCAGCGGTCGACGACGTACGAGCACCTCGTCGTCCACGAGGACCCGGCGAACGACCCCGTCGACGAGCGCGTGATGTCGCACATCTCCTCCACGGCGATCGCGGGCGGCACCGCCCACCCTGAGCTGAAGCTGCTCGCGTCCAACTGACGCGGCCGTGCTGACGATTCACGCGGCGGACGAGGTCCGTCACACCTGGGACCCCACCCGGGACGGCACCGACCCGGTCGAGGACGGTGCCGTGGCCGTCGAGGGCACGCGGGTCGCCGCGGTGGGCACGCTGGCGGAGGTCCAGGTGCGGTTCCCGGGCGCCCGGGTGCGCAGATGGCCCGGCGTGCTCGGGCCCGCACGCCTCCACGAAGGGCCGCTGCCGGACGCCCCGAGCCCGCGCGAACGCGTTCACGCCGTACTGAAGCTCGGCGCGGTCGCCGTCCTGGCGGAGTACGTCGACTCGCCCGAACTCCGGGCGGCCGCCGAACGGAACGACCTCGTCGTCCTCCCCGAGCCCCGGCCCCTCCGGCTCGACGAGACCGCCCGCGCCGACCTCGCCGTCTTCGACGAGAGCGGCGCGTGCATCGCGACGGTGTGCGCAGGGCGGCTCGTGCACCGGCGCCGCTGACCCTCCCGGCGGGTCAGCCCGCCAACGCCTTCCCGAACGCCCCCGAACTCTGCTTCACCCCGCTGCAATCGGTCGCAGCGTCGTCGGACGCGGAGTCGTCGTCGCACTGCTGGTCCCGGAAGCTGGACCACATCGACACCCAGGAGATCTCGTTCTCCTCGGCGAACGTCCGTACCTGGGCCGCGTCGGAGAGGGTGAACGTCTCGTTGTCGACATCGTTGACGCCGATCATCGAGGTCAGCGCCATGCCCCGCCAGGCGTTCGCGTCGGACAGGCCGAAGACCTTCTTCAGCTGGGTGTGGGTGGACTTGGCGGCGGTGAGGGCGTAGTCGCCCATGTCGCCGGTGTACGACTCGCCGTAGTTCATCGTCATGATGTTGACGGTCGAGACCTGGACGTCGTACTCGTTCGCGGACTCCAGCAGCGCCAGGCCGTCGTCGTCCAGTCCGGAGGGCATCACGGGAAGGGTGAAGGAGACCGTGAGGTCGTCGCGGTCCTTCTGAAGCAACGCGATCGCCTTCGAGCGCAGGGCGACCGAGTCGGAGTCGGTCAGTTCGTCGCCCTCGATGTCGAAGTCGGCCTGGGTGGCGCCCGCCGCGTCCAGCGCCTTGGCGTAGGCGGCGGCCAGCTTCGACGCGCTGTCGCAGGTGGCCGCCAGCTCCTTGCCGGAGGCGCCGCCGAAGGACACCCGTACCGTGGCGCCGTCCTGCTTCAGCTGCGAAATCCGGGTCTCCACCGCCGAGTTGCCGATCGCGTACTCGTCGTTCCACTTCGGCGTGCAGTCGCTGCCGTCGGCGATCACGAAGGCCAGGTTGTACGTCGCCGGGGAGCCCGCGGAGTCGTTGTCGGAGGCGGTCGTGGCACTGACGTACGGGGCGTAGGAGGTGCTCGAAGCGGCCGCGCTCTCGGTGCTCGCCGCACTCCGCTTCGGGGGCACGGGCGCCGCGTCCGACGTTCCGCCGGAGCCCGAGGAGCACCCCGTGACTGCCATGGCAAACAGGCATGTGAGCCCGGTCGCCGGCTTCAGGAAACGCCTCATGGCTTCTGCACCCGCTCTCGTGATTTGTGTCTCAGCACTGAAACAAAGTCTCCTTCAAAAGGAAAACGTCTCATGCGAAGCCGATGTTCAATTCGGCGGGGAATGCACAGGCAATACATGGGTGGCGGGGCGCGAATCGGGCCAATCTGGCCGGTCAAAAGGGGTGTTCAGGGATTGTCTACCCAGGGTGGGGTTGCGCAGGTCTTCACAGAATCTCTCAGGAAACAGATAGGTTGAGGCGTTTCTCATGGCCACTTCACATGAAGAAGGGGTGCGGACACATAAAGAGTCCCTAATATCCGGGGAATGCATTCCGAGACTGCCATCGAAAGCACCGCAGAGAGGCGCGGTCGCCGTCGCAAACGTGGCAACGGGTCCGCCGAGGGGCCCGTGTTCGTTGACAACTCCGGACGTCGGTCCAGAGTGCTGCGCCGCATCGGCCTCGGCGTGGGTGTCGTCTGTGCCGGCTACGCCGTCGTGCTCGTCATGGCCTTCATGGGCTGGGGCACCTCGCTCACCCCGTCCTCGCTGCTGCCCTTCGCGGGCGGTCGGAGCGGCCAGGCCCCCGGCGGCTACCAGCCGCAGGGCGGGATCGGCCGCCAGGCCGGCCTGCCCAGCGGCGCCCCGTCGGCGCCGCCCACGGCCACGGCCACCGCCACGGCCACAGCCACCGCCACAGCCACCGCCACCTCGTCCGCGTCCGCCAACTGACGGGAGCGCAGCCACCCTCATGACTACTTCGACACCCGCCCGCCGCAGACGCCGAGCCCCCACCCGCATGGAGCGGGCGGCCGGCAAGGCCGCGGCTCTGCAGAAACCGCGTGTCATCCTCGCCCTGCTGCTTCTGCTGGCGCTGACCTGCGTGATGCTGCTCGACGGCTATCTGCGCGCCGAGGTCGGCGGCGACCAGCGGGTGCGTACCGGCGCCAGTTCCAGCAAGGTCCCCGACAAGATCCTCGACGGCGGCCCGATCCTCACCTTCCGGGGCGGCCGGGCGACCACCGTCTCCGTGCCGGACAAGACCATCGCGCTCACCTTCGACGACGGGCCGAACCCGACCTGGACGCCGCAGGTGCTCAAGATCCTCCAGGAGAACGACGTGCCCGGCACGTTCTTCCTGGTCGGCTCGATGGTGTCGCGCTACCCGAGCATCGTGAAGACGATGGTCGGGGACGGCAACGAGGTCGGCATCCACACCTTCACGCACGTCGACCTGTCGTACCAGAGCGATGCTCGCGTCAACCGCGAGATGCAGCAGACGCAGCTCGCCCTCGCGGGCGCGGCCGGCATCACGACCACGCTGTTCCGCGCGCCGTACTCCTCGGAGACGGACGCGATCGACAACTACAGCTGGCCCGTGTACAAGAAGCTCGGCAAGGACGGTTACACCAGCGTCTTCGTCGACACCGACAGCGACGACTGGAAGAAGCCGGGCGTCTCGAAGATCGTCAAGTGGGCCACGCCGAAGGGCACCAAGGGTGCTTCCGTGCTCTTCCACGACGCGGGCGGTGAGCGGTCGCAGACCATCAAGGCGCTGCCGCAGTACATCAAGAAGATGAAGGCGAAGGGCTACACCTTCACCACCATCAGCGGTGTCGTCCAGAAGCAGACCGCGGCGGAACGGCAGACGGCGGGTGGACAGCCCGGGAGCCCGTCTGGTGCCGCCGGTGCTTCCGGTGCGACCGAGGCCGGTGCGACCGAGGCCGGTGCGACTGAGGCCGGCGTGACCGGCAGCCGGCCCGGCACCGGCGCCGGGCCGGGCGGTCAGGGTGGCGCGAGCACCACCGCCCGCCTCCAGGCAGCCCATCGCACCGCCACCGGCGTGACCCTCTACGAGGGCAAGGCCCTCATCGTCGCGGTCGCCGTCGCCGAGTGGACCGTGCCCACGCTGTCGGTCGGGCTGTTGGTCGTGGGCGTCGCCGTCATGGGCCGCTTCGGGATGATGCTGATCCTCGCCCGGCGCCACTACAGACAGCGCAACAAACGCCGCTTCAGCTGGGGCCCGACGGTCACCCAGCCGGTGAGCGTGATCGTCCCGGCGTACAACGAGAAGGAGTGCATCACCAACACCCTCGAGTCGCTGGCGCAGAGCACCCATCCGATCGAGATCATCGTGGTCGACGACGGTTCGACCGACGACACGTCCGAGATCGCGCGCAGCGCGGCCGAGTCGCTCGGCATGCGCAACGTCCGGGTCATCCGGCAGGAGAACGCGGGCAAGCCGGCCGCCCTGAACAACGGCGTCCGCAACGCCAGCCACGACATCGTCGTGATGATGGACGGCGACACCGTCTTCGAAGCGGACACCGTACGGCAGCTGGTGCAGCCGTTCGCCGACCCGGAGGTCGGCGCGGTCGCGGGCAACGCCAAGGTCGGCAACCGCAACACGGTCATCGGCGCCTGGCAGCACATCGAGTACGTGATGGGCTTCAACCTGGACCGGCGCATGTACGACCTGCTGCGCTGCATGCCCACCATCCCGGGCGCGATCGGCGCGTTCCGCCGGGACGCGGTGCTGGAGGTCGGTGGCATGAGCGAGGACACCCTCGCCGAGGACACCGACATCACCATCGCCATGCACCGGGCGGGCTGGCGGGTGGTCTATCAGGAGCACGCCAAGGCCTGGACGGAGGCGCCCGGTTCCCTCAAGCAGCTGTGGTCGCAGCGCTACCGCTGGTCGTACGGCACCATGCAGGCGCTGTGGAAGCACCGCAAGTCCCTCACGGACAAGGGGCCTTCGGGGCGCTTCGGCCGGGTCGGCATGCCGCTGGTGGTGCTCTTCCAGATCGTCACGCCGGTCTTCGCCCCGCTCATCGACGTGTTCACCGCCTACTCGATGATCTTCATCGACTTCCAGGCGGCGCTGCTCGCCTGGCTCGCGGTGCTCGCCATCCAGCTCGTGTGCGCGGCGTACGCCTTCCGGCTGGACCGGGAGAAGTACCGCTACCTGCTGATGATGCCGCTGCAACAGCTGGCTTACCGGCAGATGATGTACCTCGTCCTCATCCACTCCTGCATCACCGCCCTCACCGGCGGCCGGCTGCGCTGGCAGAAACTCAAGCGCACGGGTGAGGTCGGGACGCCGGCGGGGGTGAGCGGCTGATGAGCTGGGAGCAGCAGCAGGGGTACGGGCAGCCGTATCCGCAGGGGTACGACGGTTACCAGTACGGGGAGCAGCAGTATCCGCAGCAGTATCCGCAGCACTATGCGGACTACGGGCAGGTCGCGGCTGCGGGGGCCACGGCGCCGCTGCCGGTGGTGGAAGCGGCCCCCGAACCGGAAGCCGAGCCCCGGGCGTCCGCCGCCGAGGAGAGGAAATCCCGGGCCAGGCCCAGGCCCACGGGCCGCGACCGCTACTTCGACACCCTCCGTGCCGTCGCTCTCATCCGTGTCGTCATCTATCACACCTTCGGCTGGGCCTGGTGCGGCATGGTCTTCCCGTCCATGGGGATCATGTTCGGCCTGGCCGGCACCCTGATGGCGAAGTCGCTGGAGCGCCCCGCGTTCAAGGTCCTGAAGAGCCGGCTGCGCAGGCTGCTGCCGCCCTTCTGGTTCTGGGGCGTCTTCGTGGTGCTGGCGATGCTGATCCACGACTGGATACCGGGCTGGCAGATCGTCTACTGGATCGTGCCGCTCGGCGACCCGCCGGGCAACGCCTGGGGCGAGCAGGCCTGGGAGATCCTCTGGTACCTGCGCACCTATCTCTGGTTCGTCCTGCTGTCCCCGCTGCTGCTGCGGGTCTTCCGGCTCGCCCCGGTCCCGGTGCTGGTGCTGTCCCTCGCGCCGATCCTGGTGCTGGACTTCGTCTGGTCCGGCCCGGACAACCGGCTGGGCAGCGCCATGTGGGACCTGTCCACGTACCTCTTCTGCTGGATCCTCGGCTTCGCCCACCGCGACGGTGTGCTCCAGCGGATGAAACCGGCCCTGGTGGTCGTGCTCTCGTTCGCCGCGCTCGGGTACGGCGGTTGGTACGCCTTCTCGCACCAGGCCGACTTCGGCACGTACGACCTGGACGAGAACCCCCTCGCGCAGGCCTTCTGGTCGGCCGGTTTCGTGATGCTGCTGATGTGGGCGAAGGCGTACTTCCGGATCGACTTCGCCTGGCTCACCCGCTTCAAGCGGCTGGACCGGACGGTCACGGTCTTCAACGCGCGCGCGGTGACGATCTACCTCTGGCACGAGATCGCGCTGGTCCTCGCCGTCCCGCTGATCGACCAGTTCTGGAACGTCCCCGCCTTCGAGAAGTACCTGCCGCTGGACAGCCAGTGGTTCATGTTCGGCATCGGCTGGGTCCTCATCGCGCTGTTCATCCTGCTGTGCGGCTGGGTGGAGGACGTGGCGGCGAAGAAGAAGCCGAGGCTGCTGCCGTGACGGCCCGGATCCGTCAGGAGGGCGGCCAGGGGCGCTGCGCCGGTGCCGCGGCGCCTGCTGCCACAATGGGTCCGTGACCCGCGCATCCCTGGACAAGCAGCCGCACGAAGTCGCCTCGATGTTCGACAACGTGGCGGAACGGTACGACCTGACCAACGACGTACTGTCCCTGGGGCAGGACCGGCGCTGGCGCAAGGAGGTCGCGAAGGCGGTCGACGCGCGCCCCGCGCAGAAGGTCCTGGACCTGGCCGCGGGGACCGCCACCTCGTCGCTGCCGTTCGCGCAGACGGGCGCCTATGTGGTCCCCTGCGACTTCTCCCTGGGCATGCTCCAGGTCGGCAAGACGCGCAACTCCTGGCTGCCCTTCACGGCCGGCGACGCCACGCGGCTGCCGTTCAAGGACGACACCTTCGACGCCGTCACGATCTCCTTCGGCCTGCGCAACGTGCAGGACACGGACACGGCGCTGCGCGAGATGTACCGGGTGACCCGGCCCGGCGGGCGGGTGGTGATCTGCGAGTTCTCGCACCCGGTCTGGGCGCCCTTCCGCACCGTCTACACCGAGTACCTGATGCGCGCCCTGCCGCCGGTCGCACGGGCGGTCTCCTCCAACCCCGACGCCTACGTCTACCTCGCCGAGTCCATCCGCGCCTGGCCCGACCAGCCCGCGCTGGGCGAACGACTGCGCAAGGCGGGCTGGTCCCGGGTCGCGTGGCGGAACCTGACGGGCGGTGTGGTCGCCCTGCACCGGGGTTTCAAGGAGAGCTGAAGCCGACGACGGCGTACGGATCGCCCGGCTCGTCCAGTTCGCGTTGCAGCCCGCCCCTGGGCGGCCTCGGGATGCGGGGCTCCCGCATGCCCCCGCCGCCCTCTCCCTCACCGAAGTCGAACCACACGTACACCATGGACTCCCGGGGCACTTCGGCCCCGGGCTGCGGGTACTGGCGTACGACGTAGTCGACGACGGTGTGGGGGAAGTCCGGCCGGTCCGGGGCGTTGAGGAACAGTCCCCACGCCTGGGCGGTCTCGCGCGCGTCGACGGCCATCAGACCGACGAGACGGGGTACGCGCACTTCGGGTGTTTTGGGTGTTATACGCACAGATGTCACCCCCAGTGGTACTGGAAGGGTAACCCCGCGCGCACGGCAGCCGGAAGCTTCAGGTGTCTTTCTGTGACAGTCGACTACTCTGAGTAATCAATTTCCGGGTCATTTCAGGTCAGAACGAGCCGGTAGCAGAGCGTCGGCACGTCCAGCCTCGGGTGGGTGTAGGTCTCGGCGGGCTCCATGCCCAGGCGCCGGGCCACCGCAGTGGAACGCTCGTTGCCGGGCCGGATCATGGCCACCACCTCCGGCACGCCCGCCGCCCGCACCCGGTCGAGCGTCTCGTGCGCCGCCGCGGTGACGTACCCGTTGCCCCAGTGCGCCCGCCCGAGCCGCCAGCCGATCTCTATCTCGCCCCTCGGGCCCCACTCCCGCGGCCACGGCTGGGCGCCCGTGAAGCCGATGACCTCGTCGCCCTCGCCGAGCAGGGACCACAGGCAGAAGCCCCGCTCGGCGTCGTGCCGGCGCTGACGGGCGGTGAGCTCCTCGTAGACCGACAGGGCCGCCGACGTGCCGCCGTTGAACTCCATGACCTCGGGATCGTCGAAGGCCCGGTGCCAGGCGAACGCGTCCTCGTGGGTGGGGACGCGCAGTCGTACCGCGGGGAGAGGTCGGTTCACGGAGGCAGCCCTTCAGCCGGGTGATCAATGCTGCTGAATAGACTGCCCATGTCCAGTGCCGGTCGGCACGCACATTACGAACCTTGGGGAGATCCCGCCGTGACCGAGCCCCTCTCCGACAACACCGCCGATGTGATCGTCGTGGGCGCGGGGCCAGCCGGCTCCACGACCGCGTACCACCTCGCAAGGTCCGGACTCGACGTACTCCTGCTGGAGAAGACCGAGTTCCCGAGGGAGAAGGTCTGCGGCGACGGCCTGACCCCGCGCGCCGTGAAGCAGCTCGTCGCGATGGGCATCGACATCTCCGAGGAGGCCGGCTGGCTGCGCAACAAGGGCCTCAGGATCATCGGCGGCGGCGCCCGCCTCCAGCTGGACTGGCCCGATCTCGCCTCCTTCCCCGACTACGGACTGGTCCGCAAACGCGACGACTTCGACGAGCAGCTCGCCCGGCAGGCCCAGAAGGCGGGGGCGCGACTGTACGAGCGCTGCAACGTCTCCGGCCCCGTCGTCGACGACCGCACCGGCCGCATCACCGGCGTCACCGCCAAACTCGGCGAGGAGAAGCGCGAGGTCGCCTTCCACGCGCCGCTCGTCGTCGCCGCCGACGGCAACTCCACCCGCCTGTCCCTCGCGATGGGCCTGCACCGCCGCGAGGACCGCCCGATGGGCGTCGCGGTCCGCACCTACTTCACCTCGCCGCGCCACGAGGACGACTACCTGGAGTCCTGGCTGGAGCTCTGGGACCGCCGCGGCCCCCAGGACCGCCTGCTGCCCGGCTACGGCTGGATCTTCGGCATGGGCGACGGTACGAGCAACGTCGGCCTGGGCGTGCTCAACACCTCCGACTCCTTCAAGGAACTGGACTGGCGCGAGGTCCTGAAGGCCTGGTGCGCCTCCATGCCGGAGGACTGGGGCTACACGCCGGAGAACATGACCGGCCCGATCCGCGGCGCCGCCCTCCCGATGGCCTTCAACCGCCAGCCGCACTACACCAAGGGCCTGCTGCTGGTCGGCGACGCCGGCGGGCTGGTGAACCCCTTCAACGGCGAGGGCATCGCCTATGCCATGGAGTCCGGCCAGCTCGCCGCCGACGTCATCGTCCAGGCCCACGCGCGGTCCACGCCCGGCGGGCGCGAGCTGGCCCTCCAGCGCTACCCGCGCGTCCTCAAGGACACCTACGGCGGTTACTACACGCTGGGCCGCGCCTTCGTGAAGCTCATCGGCAACCCGAAGGTCATGCAGATCGCCGCCCAGCGCGGCCTGACCCACCCGATGCTGATGAAGTTCACCCTGAAGCTCCTGGCCAACCTCACCGACCCGACGGGCGGCGACGCGATGGACCGGATCATCAACGGGCTGAGCCGGGTGGCGCCGAAGGCGTGAGCATCCCGTAGGCCCTGTAGGCCCTGTAGGCCCTGTCGGCCCTGTAGGCCCTGTAAGGCCCTGTAAGGCCCAGGCCGGCATCGAGAGGCCCCTCACCCGCGTCGAGCAAGCCGTCGGCCGGGTCGAGGGGCTCTGTACCCGGTTGACGATGTGTCCGGCATGTCGGACATCATCGGCTTCGAGGTGACTGTACAGGAACAGCCATAAACGGACGCCGACTTGGTGCCGAGCATCCCAGGAAAGCCCGAAGGGCCGCTGCCCCCGAGCGGCTGCGGCCCTTCACGCGTTGGGTGGGGTGCGGTCAGAGCACCCGCACGGCACCGGTCGGCGGGTCGTAGGAGAGCGGGTGCTCCCCGACGCCACTGGAGGGGTTCTGCGCGCCGACGAACATGCCGTCGCCCACGTACACCCCGACGTGGTACGCGCTGCCCGCGCTGCCCCAGTACAGGATGTCGCCCGGCTGAAGGTTGCTCAGCGACACCTGGGTGCCGGCCGTCGACTGGTCCTGGGAGACGCGCGGAAGGCTGATCCCGACCTGCTTGAAGGCCGTCTGCACCAGGCCGGAGCAGTCATAGGCGGACGGGCCGGTGGCACCGGAGACGTACGCCTTGCCGATCTGCGCCTTGACGAACGCGACGACGGCGGCGGCCGAACCCGTGGCCGTGGACGTGGACGTGCTCGTGGAGGTGCTGGTGGTCGCCTTGGCGGAGAGGGTGGTCCGCTCCGAGTTGCGCGAGGCGCGGGCGGCGGCCTCCTTGCGGGCGGCCTCCTGAGCGGCCTTCTTCTTGGCCTCCGCCTTCTGCTTCGCGTCCGCGAGGTCCGACTTGGCCTGCTTAGCGGCCTTTGCGGCGGCCGCGTCACGCTCGGCCTGCAACTGGTAGTTCGCGGCGGCCTGCTGCGTGGCGTCCGCGGACTGGGCGACCTGGGTGGCCACGTCGGCCGTCAGCGTGGGCAGTTCGAGGGTCTGCGTCACCGGCTCGGCGGCGTTCGCCGCGCCGGACGCCCCGGCGACTGCCAGGGTGCTGAGGACGCCACCGGCAACTCCGGCCCGCATCGCGATTTTCGACGCGCTGCGGCGGGGTTTCCGGTGGCTGCGTATGTGAGCGGTGTGGGACATGGGAATAAGCGGTACCAGGGGCTCCTTCATATCTTCAAGAAACGTGTGCTGCGCCACATTTACTCAACCGAGCCCCTGAAACCCGCGCGTGTCATTCCTTATTGACGCCGTAACGGACATTGCGGACGCAGGCGATCAGGCCGTTGATCATGGGTTTTCATGATTACGTCCGAATTGCCCTCCGCCTACCATTGGTTGCGTTCGGTGGCCAAGCCCGGCTCTCAGGCGCCTCTCATGGATGTGGTAGAGGTCACGGAACGGTCACCCGTGGGGCCGCGTCTCGCGCGTGGATCACGGCCGGGTCACGGCCGCGTTACGCCGACGGACTTCGTGAACGCATGCACGCGTCCACATTCCACACAGCACCTCCCTCTCATGTGTGAACGCGAGCCTCTACCAGGGCGTGACGCCCAGCGCGAATTTGCATGCAAGGGAAGTCTCTTGATATTGAGACGCACCCTCCGGCCTGCGGTGACGGGCGAAAATGTCACCTCTGGTGATCACTCGGACGCTTCCGGTGCGAAGATCACTGCTCATCCGACTTCATGATCCTTCGTCAGGTGGTGGAGATCACAAAGCTTGAGTAATACGCCGTGTCGCAGATCACAGAGCGACGGGCATAAGATGCGAGGCAGTCGGGCTTGTGACCTGCTTCACATGTTCTCGATCTTCGCCCGGGACGAGCGGGGTTCGTGGGACCGGTGAGGCGGATGGTCCGACGCAACCGCCAGCAGTCAGTGCCGACTGAGAGGAGCGAGGAGCGGTGAACGCCTATGCGCCCATCCTCGTACTGGGAGCCCTCGGGGCAGGCTTTGCGATCTTCTCCGTGGTCATGGCCACGCTGATCGGTCCGAAGCGGTACAACCGCGCCAAGCTCGAGGCCTACGAGTGCGGCATCGAGCCGACCCCCACGCCGGCCGGCGGCGGGCGCTTCCCCATCAAGTACTACCTGACGGCGATGCTCTTCATCGTCTTCGACATCGAGATCGTCTTCCTCTACCCCTGGGCCGTCACCTTCGACGCCCTGGGTGTTTTCGGGCTCGTGGAGATGCTGCTCTTCGTGCTCACCGTCTTCGTCGCCTACGCGTACGTGTGGCGGCGCGGCGGCCTGGAATGGGACTGAGGGGCCTTTAGGACATGGGACTCGAAGAAAAGCTGCCGAGCGGTTTCCTGCTCACCACCGTCGAGCAGGCCGCGGGCTGGGTGCGCAAGGCGTCCGTCTTCCCCGCCACGTTCGGCCTCGCCTGCTGCGCCATCGAGATGATGACCACCGGAGCCGGCCGCTACGACCTGGCGCGCTTCGGCATGGAAGTCTTCCGCGGCTCACCGCGCCAGGCGGACCTGATGATCGTCGCCGGCCGGGTCAGCCAGAAGATGGCGCCGGTGCTCAGGCAGGTCTACGACCAGATGCCCAACCCGAAGTGGGTGATCTCCATGGGTGTCTGCGCCTCCTCCGGCGGCATGTTCAACAACTACGCGATCGTCCAGGGCGTCGACCACATCGTCCCGGTGGACATCTATCTGCCCGGCTGCCCGCCCCGCCCCGAGATGCTGATGGACGCGATCCTCAAGCTCCACCAGAAGATCCAGTCCTCCAAGCTCGGCGTGAACGCCGAGGAGGCGGCCCGCGAGGCGGAGGAGGCGGCACTCAAGGCCCTGCCCACGATCGAGATGAAGGGGCTGCTGCGGTGAGCGACGCGAACGGCACCAACGGCGTGAACGGGTCCGCGAACGGGGTGAACCCCGAGAAGGACCTCGCCGCCTCCAACCTCCCCGGCCGCCGCGGCGAGGGCGGCGAGGAGATCCGCGTCCAGCGCGGCATGTTCGGCGCCAACAACGGCGGCGACACCTCCGGCTACGGCGGCCTGGTCCGCTCGGTCCGGCTCCCGGGTCCGGCGACCCGGCCGTATGGCGGTTGGTTCGACGAGGTCGCCGACGAACTCGAGGGCGCGCTGGAGGAACAGGGCCTGCTGCCCGACAACGCGATCGAGAAGACGGTCGTCGACCGCGACGAGCTCACCTTCCACATCGAGCGCGAGCACCTGCTGCGCGTCGCGAAGACCCTGCGCGACGACCCGGCCCTGCGCTTCGAGCTGTGCACCGGAGTCAGCGGCGTCCACTACCCGCACGACAAGGGCCGCGAGCTGCACGCCGTCTACCACCTGCGCTCGATCACCCACAACCGGCTGGTCCGCCTCGAGGTCAGCGCCCCCGACGACGACCCGCGCATCCCGTCGCTGGTCTCCGTCTACCCGACCAACGACTGGCACGAGCGCGAGACCTACGACTTCTTCGGGATCGTCTTCGACGGCCACCCGGCCCTGACGCGGATCATGATGCCGGACGACTGGCAGGGCCACCCGCAGCGCAAGGACTACCCCCTCGGCGGCATCCCCGTCGAGTACAAGGGCGCCCAGATTCCGGCTCCGGACCAGCGGAGGTCGTACTCGTGAGCACGCAGTCAGCAGCCGCGTCCGCCTCGGCACGCGAGACCACCGAGGGCACCGTCTACACGGTCACCGGTGGCGACTGGGACGAGGTCGTCCAGTCCGCGGCCCGTGCCGACGACGAGCGCATCGTCGTCAACATGGGTCCCCAGCACCCCTCCACCCACGGGGTGCTCCGCCTGATCCTGGAGATCGACGGCGAGACGGTCACCGAGGCCCGCTGCGGCATCGGCTACCTCCACACCGGCATCGAGAAGAACCTCGAGTACCGGACCTGGACGCAGGGCACCACGTTCGTGACGCGCATGGACTACCTGACGTCCTTCTTCAACGAGACCGCCTACTGCCTCGCCGTCGAGAAACTCCTCGGCATCGAGGACCAGATCACCGAGCGGGCCAAGATCATCCGGGTGCTCCTGATGGAGCTGAACCGGTTGTCCTCCCACCTGGTGTGCATCGCCACCGGCGGCATGGAACTCGGCGCCACCACGATCATGATCTACGGATTCCGTGATCGTGAAATGATTCTCGACATCTACGAGCTCATCACGGGCCTCAGGATGAACCACGCGTACATCCGCCCCGGCGGCCTCGCGCAGGACCTGCCGCCCGGCGCGGTGGACCACATCCGCGAGTTCGTGAAGAAGATGAAGAAGAACCTCCCGGAGTACGACAAGCTCGCCACCGGGAACCCCATCTTCAAGGCCCGTATGCAGGACGTCGGCTACCTCGACCTGGCCGGCTGCATGGCCCTCGGTGCGACCGGCCCGATCCTGCGCGCCGCCGGACTGCCGCACGACCTGCGCAAGACACAGCCGTACTGCGACTACGAGACGTACGACTTCGAGGTCCCGACCGCGGACTCCTGCGACTCCTACGGCCGCTTCCTGATCCGCCTGGAGGAGATGCGCCAGTCGCTCGGGATCGTCGAACAGTGCCTGGACCGGCTCCAGCCGGGCCCGGTCATGGTCGCCGACAAGAAGATCGCCTGGCCCGCCCAGCTCGCGCTGGGACCGGACGGACTCGGCAACTCCCTCGACCACATCAAGAAGATCATGGGCACTTCCATGGAGGCCCTGATCCACCACTTCAAGCTGGTCACGGAGGGCTTCCGCGTCCCGCCGGGACAGACGTACGCGGCGGTCGAGTCGCCCAAGGGCGAGCTCGGGGTGCACGCCGTGTCCGACGGCGGCACCCGCCCCTACCGGGTCCACTTCCGCGACCCGTCCTTCACCAACCTTCAGGCCATGGCGGCGATGTGCGAGGGCGGCCAGGTCGCCGACGTCATCGTCGCCGTCGCGTCCATCGACCCCGTGATGGGAGGCGTCGACCGGTGACCACCTCTTCTTCTGAGCGGGGCGTCAGCCTCGGCATGCCCGAGCTGCCGGCGCCCGGCTACCCGGACGACGTCCGAGCCCGGCTGGAGACGGACGCGCGCGAGATCATCGCCCGCTACCCCGACTCCCGATCGGCCCTGCTGCCGTTGCTGCACCTGGTGCAGTCGGAGGAGGGCCATGTCACGCGCACCGGGATGCGGTTCTGCGCGGACATGCTGGACCTGACCACGGCCGAGGTCACCGCGGTCGCCACCTTCTACACCATGTACCGGCGCAAGCCGTCCGGTGACTACCAGGTCGGCGTCTGCACGAACACCCTGTGCGCGGTGATGGGCGGCGACGCGATCTTCGAGGAGCTCCGGGAGCACCTCGGCGTCGGGAACGGCGGGACCACCGGCGACGGCAAGATCACCCTGGAGCACATCGAGTGCAACGCGGCCTGCGACTTCGCGCCGGTCGTGATGGTGAACTGGGAGTTCTTCGACAACCAGACCCCGGCCAGCGCCACACGCCTGGTCGACGACCTCCGCGCGGGACGGCCCGTCGAGCCCACGCGCGGGGCACGCCTGTGCACCTTCAAGGAGACCGCCCGGATCCTGGCGGGCTTCCCCGACGAGCGGCCAGGGGCCGTCGAGGAGAGCGGCAGCGCGGGACCCGCTTCGCTGGTGGGCCTTCGCCTGGCGAGGGGAGAGGCCGCACCCGCGCGGGTGGTGCATCCGCGGGACGGCGGACCGCACGACGAACCGCAGGACCGGGCGGTGCACGAGCCGTCGCCGGCCGAACACCTCAGTTCCCATGACGCGCCGCAGGAGACATCGGCCTCGGACCCGTCCCACCCGGCAGGGCCTACCGCCGAGGAGGGTGAGTGATGAGCGTGGCTGCCGAACTAAAGGACACCAGCCCGGAGAAGCTGCTCGCACCCGTGCTGTCGGCCTTCTGGGACGAGGACAGGTCCTGGACGCTGGACGTCTACCGGAGGCACGAGGGGTACGAGGGGCTCCGCAAGGCGCTCGCCATGTCGCCGGACGACCTGATCGCGTACGTCAAGGAGTCCGGTCTGCGCGGGCGAGGCGGCGCGGGGTTCCCGACGGGAATGAAGTGGCAGTTCATTCCGCAGGGTGATGGAAAACCGCACTATCTAGTTGTCAACGCCGACGAGTCGGAGCCCGGGACCTGCAAGGACATCCCGCTCCTCTTCGCCAACCCGCACAGCCTCATCGAGGGCATCGTCATCGCGTGTTATGCCATCAGGTCGTCGCATGCCTTCATCTATCTGCGTGGTGAAGTCGTCCCCGTTCTGCGGCGGTTGCACGAGGCCGTGCGCGAGGCCTACGCGGCGGGCTACCTCGGCGAGAACATCCTGGGCAGCGGACTCGACCTCCAGCTCACCGTGCACGCCGGCGCCGGCGCGTACATCTGCGGTGAGGAGACCGCACTGCTCGACTCGCTCGAAGGCCGCCGTGGTCAACCGCGGCTCCGTCCCCCCTTCCCTGCTGTCGAGGGCCTCTACGCGTGCCCGACTGTTGTGAACAACGTCGAGTCGATCGCGTCGGTTCCCGCCATCCTGAAAAACGGCAAGGAATGGTTCAGGTCGATGGGCAGCGAGAAGTCCCCGGGCTTCACGCTCTACTCGCTCAGCGGCCATGTCGCCAGCCCCGGCCAGTACGAGGCCCCGCTCGGCGTCACACTCCGCCAGCTCCTCGACATGAGCGGCGGGATGCGCCCCGGGCACCGGCTGAAGTTCTGGACGCCCGGCGGCTCCTCGACACCGATGTTCACCGACGAGCACCTCGACGTCCCGCTCGACTACGAAGGAGTGGGCGCCGCGGGATCCATGCTCGGCACCAAAGCACTCCAGTGCTTCGACGAGACCACCTGCGTCGTGCGGGCCGTCACCCGCTGGACCGAGTTCTACGCCCACGAGTCCTGCGGCAAGTGCACGCCCTGCCGTGAAGGCACGTACTGGCTGGTGCAGTTGCTGCGGGACATCGAGGCCGGCAAGGGCGTCACGTCCGACCTCGACAAGCTCGCCGACATCGCCGACAACATCAACGGCAAGTCCTTCTGCGCCCTCGGCGACGGCGCCGCCTCGCCGATCTTCTCCTCGCTCAAGTACTTCCGCGAGGAGTACGAGCAGCACATCACGGGCCGGGGCTGCCCCTTCGACCCGGCCAAGTCGACGGCCTGGGCGGACCGCCCGGAGGTGAACGCATGACCGTGACCACCAGCGCTCCCACCGGAGGAGGGCAGGCGCCGGTCCCGCCGGAAGACCTCGTCACGCTGACGATCGACGGCGTCGAGATCAGCGTGCCCAAGGGCACCCTGGTCATCCGGGCCGCCGAACAGCTCGGCATCGAGATCCCCCGCTTCTGCGACCACCCCCTGCTCGACCCGGCCGGCGCCTGCCGCCAGTGCATCGTGGAGGTCGAGGGCCAGCGCAAGCCCATGGCGTCCTGCACGATCACCTGCACGGACGGGATGGTGGTGAAGACCCACCTCACCTCGCCGGTCGCCGAGAAGGCCCAGCACGGTGTGATGGAGCTGCTGCTCATCAACCACCCGCTGGACTGCCCGGTCTGCGACAAGGGCGGCGAGTGCCCGCTCCAGAACCAGGCGATGTCGCACGGCAACGCCGAGTCCCGCTTCGGGGGGAAGAAGCGGACGTACGAGAAGCCGGTCCCCATCTCCACACAGGTACTGCTCGACCGCGAGCGGTGCGTGCTGTGCGCCCGCTGCACCCGGTTCTCCAACCAGGTGGCGGGCGACCCGATGATCGAGCTGCTCGAGCGGGGCGCGCTCCAGCAGGTCGGCACCGGTGAGGGCGACCCGTTCGAGTCGTACTTCTCCGGCAACACCATCCAGATCTGCCCGGTCGGCGCGCTCACCTCGGCGGCCTACCGATTCCGCTCCCGCCCCTTCGACCTGATCTCGTCGCCGTCCGTCTGCGAGCACTGCTCGGGCGGCTGCGCGACCCGTACCGACCACCGGCGCGGCAAGGTCATGCGGCGGCTCGCCGCCGACGACCCCGAGGTCAACGAGGAGTGGGTCTGCGACAAGGGACGCTTCGCGTTCCGGTACGCGCAGCTGAAGGACCGGCTCGACACGCCGCTGGTGCGAAACGCCGAGGGCGAGCTCGAACCGGCCTCCTGGCCGGAGGCGTTGCAGATCGCCGCCCAGGGACTGCTGGCCTCGCGCGGCAGGACCGGCGTCCTCACCGGGGGACGCCTCACCGTCGAGGACGCCTACGCGTACAGCAAGTTCGCGCGCGTGGCCCTCGACACCAACGACATCGACTTCCGCGCGCGCGTGCACAGCGGCGAGGAGGCCGACTTCCTGGCGGCCCAGGTGGCCGGGCACGGCCGTGACCTCGACGGTACGGGCGTCACGTACACCGCTCTGGAGATGGCGCCCGCCGTCCTGCTGGTCGGGTTCGAGTCGGAGGAGGAGGCGCCCGGCGTCTTCCTGCGGCTGCGCAAGGCCTGGCGCAAGCGCAAGCAGAGGGTGTTCTCGCTGGCCACACATGCCACGCGCGGCCTGGAGAAGGCGGGTGGCACGCTGCTGCCGGCCGCTCCCGGTACCGAGACGGAGTGGCTGGACGCTCTCGCGAGCGGTGTCGGCCTGGAGGATGCCGGGACCCTGGCCGGCGAGGCGCTGCGCGCCGAGGGCGCGGTGATCGTCGTCGGTGAGCGGCTGGCCTCGGTCGCCGGTGGCCTCACCGCCGCCGTACGCGCCGCGTCCGCGACCGGAGCGGGGCTGGTGTGGATTCCGCGGCGGGCCGGGGAACGCGGCGCGATCGAGGCGGGCGCGCTGCCATCGCTTCTGCCGGGCGGGCGTCCGGCGACCGACCCGCGCGCGCGTGACGAAGTCGCCGCGGCCTGGGGGCTGGCCGAACTCCCGCACCGCTACGGCCGCGACACCGGTCAGATCGTCGAGGCCGCCGCGAACGGTGAGCTCCAGGCCCTGCTGGTCGCGGGTGTGGAGGTCGCCGACCTGCCGGATCCGGCACGCGCGCGTGAGGCGCTGCAAGAGGCCGGTTTCGTGGTGTCGCTGGAGCTGCGGCCCAGCGAGGTCACCGAACGCGCCGACGTCGTCCTGCCGGTCGCAGCGGTCGCCGAGAAGGCGGGCACCTTCCTCAACTGGGAGGGAAGGGGCCGCTCCTTCGAGGCCGCGCTCAAGCCGGACCAGATGACCCGCCGCCTGGCACCGGCCGACGCGCGGGTGCTCCAGATGCTGGCCGACGCCATGGACGTACACCTCGGCCTGCCGGATCTGCGGACCACGCGCGCGGAACTGGACCGGCTCGGCGCCTGGGACGGGCCGCGGGCCTCCGGGCCGCTGGAGACGGCGAGTGTGCTGCCGCGTCCGGCCGCCGGGGAGGCCGTGCTCGCCGGGCACCGGCTGCTGCTCGACCAGGGCGTGCTCCAGGAGGGCGACGAGGCGCTCGCCGGAACCCGGCACGCGGCACGCGCGCGCGTGTCCGCCGCGACGGCCGCCGAGGCGGGCGTAGCGGAAGGCGACCTCCTCGCGGTGACCGGCCCCGCCGGGGTCGTGGAACTCCCCCTCCAGGTCACGGAGATGCCCGACCGGGTGGTCTGGCTCCCGCTGAACTCCGTCGGGAGCGGCGTCGCCTCCGACACCGGGGCACAGCCCGGTTCCCTCGTCCGCATCGGCCCGGCGGCACTCGCCGAAGAGGCCCCCAAGGAGGTGGAGGCATGAGCCCGTACCTCGCCGCTGAAGACCTCTCGATGTTCGGCCGCGACCCCTGGTGGCTGGTCGTCATCAAGGCCGTCTTCTGCTTCGCCTTCCTGATGGTGACCGTGCTGTTCTCCATCGTCTGGGAGCGCAAGGTCGTCGCCTGGATGCAGCTGCGCATCGGCCCCAACCGGCACGGCCCCTGGGGCATGCTCCAGTCGCTGGCCGACGGCATCAAGCTGATGCTCAAGGAAGACGTCATCGTCAAGCGCGCGGACAAGGTGGTGTACGTCCTCGCGCCGATCGTCGCGGCCATCCCGGCCTTCATGGCGATCGCGGTGATCCCGTTCGGACCGGCCGGCAACGAGATCTCGATCTTCGGACACCGCACCACGATGCAGCTCACCGACCTGCCGATCGCGATGCTCTACATCCTCGCGGTCGCCTCGGTCGGGATCTACGGCATCGTGCTGGCGGGTTGGAGTTCCGGATCCACCTATCCGCTCCTCGGCGGCCTGCGCTCCTGCGCGCAGATGATCTCCTACGAGATCGCCATGGGCGCGGCGTTCGCCTCCGTGTTCCTCTACTCGGGGTCGATGTCGACGTCGACGATCGTCGAGCAGCAGCAAGACCGCTGGTACATCCTGCTGCTGCCGGTCTCCTTCATCCTCTACATCGTCACGATGGTGGGCGAGACCAACCGCGCCCCCTTCGACATGCCGGAGTCCGAGGGCGACCTGGTCGGCGGCTTCAACACCGAGTACTCGTCGATCAAGTTCGCGATGTTCATGCTCGCCGAGTACGTCAACATGGTGACGGTCTCGGCCGTGTCGACCACCCTGTTCCTCGGCGGCTGGCGCGCCCCCTGGCCGGTCAGCACCTTCTGGGAGGGCGCGAACCACGGCTGGTGGCCGCTGCTCTGGTTCGTGATCAAGGTCCAGCTGCTGCTGTTCTTCTTCATCTGGCTGCGCGGCACACTCCCGCGCGTCCGCTACGACCAGCTGATGAAGCTCGGCTGGAAGGTCCTCATCCCGGTCTCCGTGACGTGGCTGATGCTCGTCGCGACCGTGCGGACCCTCAGGAACCAGAACTACGACTTCGCCGACATCGCCCTCTACGTCGGCGGCGCCGTCCTGGCGCTGCTCCTGCTGTCCTTCGTCGTCGACATGTTCCGCGACAAGGCCAAGACGGCCGAGCCGCCCGCCGCCCAGCCGGCCGTGTTCGACCCGATGGCCGGCGGATTCCCCGTGCCGCCGCTGCCCGGACAGGAGCTGCCGCCGGTGCCCCGGCGCCGCTCACGCCGTGAGCGGGAGCTGATTGTCAGTGGTGGGACGGACACTGTCAGTGACGGATCTTCGGATGGAAAGGAGGCGTCCGATGGCTGAGGAGCCCCAGGAGGCCGGGCAGGCGAAGCCTGGCTTCCAGAACCCGGTGGCAGGCTTCGGCGTGACCTTCAAGGCCATGTTCAAGAAGCGGCTGACCGAGCAGTACCCGGAGCAGAAGAAGACCACGGCTCCGCGGTTCCACGGACGGCACCAGCTCAACCGCCATCCGGACGGCCTGGAGAAGTGCGTCGGCTGCGAGCTGTGCGCCTGGGCCTGCCCCGCCGACGCCATCTACGTCGAGGGCGCCGACAACACCGACGAGGAGCGCTACTCGCCGGGCGAGCGGTACGGCCGCGTCTACCAGATCAACTACGCCCGCTGCATCCTGTGCGGCCTGTGCATCGAGGCGTGCCCCACGCGCGCGCTCACGATGACCAACGAGTTCGAGCTGGCCGACAGCAGCCGCGCCAACCTCATCTACACCAAGGAGCAGCTGCTCGCCGGACTCGAGGAGGGCATGGTCGACTCCCCGCACGCCATCTACCCGGGCATGGACGAGCAGGACTACTACCAGGGCCTGGTGACCGAGGCCGCGCCCGGGACCGTACCGCAGGTGGCCCTCTCCAAGGGCGAGGTGCCTCAGGAGGCCTCCTCGACCTTCGGTGAGGACGAACCGGCGTCGAAGAAGGTGATCGGCCGATGACCGCGCAGCTCGCCGCCTACTCCACCTCCACCGGAGAGGCCTTCCAGTTCTGGGTCCTCGGCACCGTCGCCGTGATCGGCGCCCTGTGCACCGTCTTCATGAAGAGGGCCGTGCACAGCGCGCTGTGTCTCGCCGGAACCATGATCGTCCTGGCGGTGTTCTACCTCGCCAATGGCGCCTACTTCCTGGGGATCGTGCAGATCGTCGTCTACACCGGCGCGATCATGATGCTGTTCCTGTTCGTGGTGATGCTCGTCGGCGTCACCGCCGCGGACTCGCTGAAGGAGACCATCAAGGGCCAGCGCTGGCTGGCCCTCCTGTGTGGGGTGGGCTTCGGCGTCCTGCTGCTCGGCGGCATCGGGAACGCCTCCCTGAAGGAGTTCGACGGCACCGGCCAGGCGAACGCGAACGGCAATGTGGAGGGCCTGGCGTCCCTCATCTTCACCAAGTACGTCTTCGCCTTCGAAATCACCGGCGCCCTGCTCATCACGGCCGTCGTCGGCGCCATGGTCCTCACCCACCGCGAGCGCACCGAGCGCGCCAAGACGCAGCGCGAACTGTCCGAACAGCGCGTCCGCGAGGGCAAGTACGTGCCGCCGCTGCCCGCGCCCGGTGTGTACGCCCGGCACAACGCCGTCGACATCGCGGGCCTGCTGCCCGACGGCACACCGTCGGAGCTCACGGTCAGCAAGACGCTGCGCGAACGCGGCCAGATCCGTGACGTGTCGACGGAAGCCCTCAACGACCTGCGGGCCCTGGAGCAGCGCGCGGAGGAGCGCCTGGAGCGCACGACGATCGAGCCGGCGAACTTCAAGCGGGCCGAGGAGGCGCCGAAGTGAACCCCGTCAACTACCTGTATCTCGCGGCGCTGTTGTTCACGATCGGCGCGACCGGCGTGCTCATCAGGCGCAACGCGATCGTCGTGTTCATGTGCATCGAGCTGATGCTCAACGCCTGCAATCTCGCGTTCGTCGTCTTCTCCCGGATGCACGGCAACCTCGACGGCCAGATCATCGCCTTCTTCACGATGGTCGTGGCCGCCGCCGAGGTCGTCGTCGGTCTGGCGATCATCGTGTCGCTGTTCCGCACCCGCCACTCGGCCTCGGTCGACGACGCCAGCCTGATGAAGCTGTAAGGGGTCGGGAGAATCGTGGAGAACCTGATCGCGCTGCTGATCGCGGCGCCCCTGCTCGGAGCGGCCGTCCTGCTGGTCGGCGGCCGGCGGCTGGACGCCGTCGGCCACTGGATCGGCACGCTTCTGTCGACGGCCTCCTTCGTGTTCGGCGTGATCCTCTTCGCCGACCTGCTGGGCAAGAACGCCGAACACCGCACGCTCACCCAGCACCTGTGGACGTGGATCTCCGTGGGCAGCTTCCAGGCGGACGTCACCTTCCGCCTCGACCAGCTGTCGATGACGTTCGTGCTGCTGATCACCGGCGTCGGCTCCCTGATCCACCTGTACTCGGTCGGGTACATGGAGCACGACGAGCGCCGCCGCCGCTTCTTCGGCTACCTCAACCTGTTCCTCGCGGCGATGCTGCTGCTGGTCCTCGCCGACAACTACCTGCTGCTGTACGTCGGCTGGGAGGGTGTCGGTCTCGCCTCCTACCTGCTGATCGGCTTCTGGCAGCACAAGCCCAGCGCGGCCACGGCCGCCAAGAAGGCCTTCCTGGTCAACCGCGTCGGCGACATGGGCCTGTCGATCGCGATCATGCTGATGTTCACCACCTTCGGGTCCTTCGCCTTCGGCCCGGTGTTCAGCCACGCCGGCGACACCTCCGAGGGCAGGCTCACCGCCATCGGCCTGATGCTCCTGCTCGCCGCCTGCGGCAAGTCCGCCCAGGTCCCGCTCCAGTCCTGGCTCGGGGACGCGATGGAGGGCCCGACGCCGGTCTCGGCCCTCATCCACGCGGCGACGATGGTGACCGCGGGCGTGTACCTGATCGTGCGGTCCGCGGCCATCTTCAATGCCGCGCCCGACGCGCAGCTCGTGGTCACCGTGGTCGGCGCGGTCACGCTCCTGTTCGGTGCGATCGTCGGTTGCGCGAAGGACGACATCAAGAAGGCGCTGGCCGGCTCGACCATGTCGCAGATCGGCTACATGGTGCTGGCGGCGGGCCTCGGCCCGATCGGCTACGTCTTCGCGATCATGCACCTGGTGACGCACGGCTTCTTCAAGGCCGGGCTGTTCCTCGGCGCCGGTTCGGTCATGCACGGCATGAACGACGAGGTCGACATGCGCAGGTACGGCGGCCTGCGCAAGTACATGCCGGTCACCTTCGTCACCTTCGGCCTCGGCTACCTCGCCATCATCGGCTTCCCGGGACTGTCCGGCTTCTTCTCCAAGGACAAGATCATCGAGGCGGCCTTCGCCAAGGGCGGCACCGAGGGCTGGATCCTCGGCGGCACGGCCCTGCTGGGCGCGGCCATCACCGCGTTCTACATGACGCGGGTGATGCTGATGACGTTCTTCGGAGAGGAGCGCTGGCGGAACCAGCCCACCCGCTCCCCGGAGGCGCCGAGCGCCGAGCCCGCCGCCGAGCACCGCGGCGAGCACGCGGAGCCGCACCCGCACGAGTCCCCGAAGGTCATGACGATTCCGATGGTCGTGCTGGCCGTGGGCTCGGTCGCCGCGGGCGGTCTGTTCAGCATCGGCGACCGCTTCCTGAAGTGGCTGGAGCCGGTCACCGGGCACAGCGAGGGCGACTCGCCCCTCAGTGCCGGCGCGGTCACCGGCGCGACCATGGTGTGCCTGCTGATCGGTGTCGGCATCGCATACGCCCAGTACGGTCGCAAGGCCGTCCCGGCCGTCGCCCCGCGCGGGTCGCTGCTCACCCGGGCCGCCCGGCGCGACCTGCTCCAGGACGACTTCAACCACGTGGTCCTGGTGCGTGGCGGCGAGCACCTCACGCGCTCCCTGGTGTACGTCGACCACACCCTGGTCGACGGGGTCGTCAACGGCACCGCGGCCTCCTTCGGGGGCCTGTCCGGACGGCTGCGCCGGCTCCAGAACGGCTTCGTGCGCTCCTACGCGGTCTCGATGTTCGGCGGCGCGGCACTCCTGGTCGCCGCGACCCTGCTGATGAGGGCGGTCTGATACCGATGTCCTTTCCTCTGTTGACAGCGACGGCGGCGCTCCCGGCCGTCGGAGCGGTCGCCACGGCCGCGGTACCGGCCGCGCGGCGCACCGCCGCCAAGTGGCTCGCGCTGCTGTTCTCGCTGGCCACGCTCGTCCTGGCCGTCGTCATCCTGGTCCGCTTCGACCCCGACGGCGCCCGCTACCAGCTCACCGAGTCCCACGCATGGATCCCGGACTTCGGGGTCCGCTACGAGCTCGGTGTGGACGGCATCGCGGTGGCGCTCGTCGCGCTGACCGCCCTGCTGATCCCGTTCATCGTCCTCGCGGGCTGGCACGACGCCGACCCGCTGGAGACCGGCAGCCGCCGCTGGCGGCCCACCCAGGGCTTCTTCGCGCTGATCCTGGCCGTCGAGGCGATGGTGGTCATCTCCTTCGAGGCCACCGACGTCTTCGTCTTCTACATCTTCTTCGAAGCCATGCTGATCCCGATGTACTTCCTCATCGGCGGCTTCGGGGACCGTGCCCACCAGCACGGGGAAGAAGTGGCGTCCACGCAGCGGTCGTACGCGGCGGTGAAGTTCCTGCTCTACAACCTGGTCGGCGGTCTGATCATGCTGGCCGCGGTGATCGGCCTGTACGCGGTCGCCGGGAGCTTCTCGCTCACGGAGATCGCGCAGGCGCGCGCCAACGGCTCGCTGCACATGGCGACCGATACGGAACGCTGGCTGTTCCTGGGCTTCTTCTTCGCTTTCGCGGTGAAGGCGCCCCTGTGGCCGCTGCACACCTGGCTGCCCAACGCCATGGGGGAGGCCACCGCTCCGGTCGCCGTGCTCATCACGGCGGTCGTCGACAAGGTGGGCACCTTCGCGATGCTCCGCTTCTGCCTCCAGCTGTTCCCGGAGGCGAGCAAGTGGGCGACGCCCGTCATCCTCGTACTGGCGTTGATCAGCATCGTCTACGGGGCGCTGCTCGCGGTCGGCCAGCGGGACATCAAGCGGCTGGTGGCCTACGCGTCGATCTCGCACTTCGGCTTCATCATCATGGGTATCTTCGCGATGACCAGCCAGGGCCAGTCCGGGGCGACGCTGTACATGGTCAACCACGGCATCTCCACGGCGGCGCTGATGCTGGTCGCGGGCTTCCTGATCTCCCGGCGCGGATCGCGGCTCATCGCGGACTACGGCGGGGTCCAGAAGGTCGCTCCGGTGCTCGCCGGCACGTTCCTGATCGGCGGTCTGGCCACCCTCTCACTGCCGGGACTCGCGCCCTTCGTGAGTGAGTTCCTGGTGCTGGTCGGCACGTTCAGGCGCTACCCGGCCATCGGGATCATCGCCACCTTCGGCATCGTCCTCGCCGCGCTCTACACCCTCGTCCTCTATCAGCGGACGATGACGGGCCCGGTGAAACCGGAGGTCTCCGCGATGCCGGATCTCCGTGCGCGTGAGCTGGTGGTCGTGGCCCCGCTGATCGTGCTGCTGATCTTCCTGGGCGTCTACCCGAAGCCCGTCACGGACATCGTCAACCCGGCGGTCAAACAGACCATGTCCGACGTACACAAGAAGGATCCCAAGCCCGAGGTGGAGGCGGCCAAGTGAGCGCAACAGCCGTCCACAGCCTGTGGACAACCGCGGCCGACCCGATCTCGAAGATCGACGCGCCGAAGATCGAATACGGACAGCTGTCGCCGACCCTGATCGTCGTCGGTGCGGCGATCATCGGGGTGCTGATCGAGGCGTTCGTCCCGCGCAAGTCGCGTTACTACGCCCAGGTGTTCGTGTCGGCGGTCGCGCTGGCCGCCGCCTTCGCCGCGGTCGTCGCCCTTGCGGCCGACGGCTACGGCACCACCAAGGCCCACATCGCGGCCATGGGCGCGATCGCGGTCGACGGGCCGTCGCTGTTCCTTCAGGGCACCATCCTGCTGGCGGGTCTGGTCGGCCTGTTCACCTTCGCCGAGCGGCGGCTCGACCCGGCGGCGCACGGCAACCGGGTGGACTCCTTCGCGGCGCAGGCCGCGTCCGTGCCGGGCAGCGACAGCGAAAAGGCCGCCGTCAAGGCCGGTTTCACCACCACCGAGGTCTTCCCGCTGCTGCTCTTCGCGGTCGCCGGGATGCTCGTGTTCCCCTCGGCCAACGATCTGCTGACGCTGTTCGTGGCCCTGGAGGTCTTCTCGCTGCCGCTGTACCTGATGTGTGCGCTCGCCCGCCGCAAGCGGCTGATGTCGCAGGAGTCGGCCGTCAAGTACTTCCTGCTCGGCGCGTTCGCCTCGGCGTTCACGCTGTTCGGCATCGCGCTGCTGTACGGCTACGCGGGCTCGGTGTCCTACGCGACGATCGCGCAGGTCGTCGACGGCACGGTCACCAACGTCGACCCGGCGCTCGCCAACACCATGGGCAACGACTCGCTGCTGCTGATCGGCACCGCGATGGTGGTGATGGGCCTGCTGTTCAAGGTCGGCGCGATCCCCTTCCACATGTGGACGCCCGACGTCTACCAGGGCGCCCCGACCCCGGTGACCGGCTTCATGGCGGCGGCGACCAAGGTGGCGGCCTTCGGCGCGCTGCTGAGGCTGCTGTACGTCGTGCTGCCCGGCATGCGCTGGGACTGGCGGCCGGTCATGTGGGCCGTCGCGATCATCACCATGCTGGGCGGCGCGATCGTCGCGATCACCCAGACCGATATCAAGCGGCTGCTGGCGTACTCGTCCATCGCGCACGCCGGATTCATCCTCGCGGGTGTCATCGCGACCTCGAAGGACGGCGTCTCGTCCGTCCTGTTCTACCTGGCCGCGTACTCGTTCGTGACGATCGGCGCGTTCGCGGTGGTGACCCTGGTGCGCGATGCCGGCGGTGAGGCGACACACCTGTCCAAGTGGGCGGGGCTGGGCCGCCGGTCGCCGCTGGTGGCGGCCGTGTTCGCGGTGTTCCTGCTGGCCTTCGCGGGTATCCCGCTGACCTCCGGGTTCGCCGGGAAGTTCGCCGTCTTCAAGGCGGCGGCGGAGGGCGGTGCGGTCCCGCTGGTCGTGATCGGTGTGATCTCCTCGGCGATCGCGGCGTTCTTCTACATCCGTGTGATCGTGCTCATGTTCTTCAGCGAGCCCAAGCCCGAGGGCCCGACCGTCGCCGTACCGTCCCCGCTGACGATGGCGGCGATCGGCGTGGGCGTGGCGGTGACGCTGGTGCTCGGTGTGGCGCCGCAGTACTTCCTGAACCTGGCGAGCCAGGCGAGCGTGTTCGTGCGCTGACCGGAAGTGTGGGGCCCTGGTTCTCCCTGGGGAGGCCGGGGCCCTTCCGTATGCCCGAGCCTGTGGATAACTCCGACGCTGTCGGTGCGGAGCCCTATCGTGGACGCAGTGGTCGAGAGACGACGTACGGGGGACACGACGATGGGCGGGACAGGCGGGATCGGCGAGATGCCAGGGACGACGGACAGCGAGACGCTGGCCACGCTGCACCGGGTCTTCGGATACGAGGCCTTCCGCGGCGAGCAGGAAGCGGTCATCGAGCATGTGGTGGCGGGCGGCGACGCCGTCGTCCTCATGCCGACCGGTGGTGGCAAATCGCTGTGCTACCAGATCCCGGCCCTGGTCAGACCGGGTACGGGGATCGTGGTGTCCCCGCTCATCGCGCTGATGCAGGACCAGGTGGACGCGCTGCGGGCACTCGGCGTGAACGCCGGGTTCATGAACTCCACGCAGGACTTCGACGAGCGGCGCGTGGTCGAGGCGGAGTTCCTGGCCGGCGAGCTGGACCTGCTGTACCTGGCACCGGAGCGGCTGCGCCTGGAGTCCACGCTCGATCTGCTCTCGCGGGGCAAGATCGCGGTCTTCGCCATCGACGAGGCGCACTGCGTCTCCCAGTGGGGCCACGACTTCCGCCCCGACTACCTGGCCCTCTCCCTCCTGGGCGAGCGCTGGCCGGACGTCCCGCGGATCGCGCTGACGGCGACGGCCACCCACGCCACCCACCAGGAGATCACCCAGCGGCTGAACATGCCGACGGCCCGCCACTTCGTGGCGAGCTTCGACCGGCCCAACATCCAGTACCGGATCGTGCCCAAGGCCGACCCCAGGAAGCAGCTGCTCGCCTTCCTGCGCGAGGAGCACGCGGGCGACGCGGGCATCGTGTACTGCCTCTCACGGAACTCGGTGGAGAAGACCGCGGAGTTCCTCTCCCGCAACGGCATCGAGGCGGTGCCTTACCACGCCGGCCTGGACGCGGGCACGCGCGCGGCGCACCAGTCCCGGTTCCTGCGCGAGGACGGCCTGGTCGTGGTGGCGACCATCGCCTTCGGGATGGGCATCGACAAGCCGGACGTGCGGTTCGTCGCCCACCTCGACCTGCCCAAGTCGATCGAGGGCTACTACCAGGAGACCGGCCGGGCGGGACGGGACGGCCTGCCGTCGACGGCCTGGATGGCGTACGGCCTCAACGACGTCATACAGCAGCGCAAACTGATCCAGTCCGGCGAGGGCGACGAGGCGTTCCGCCGCCGGGCCGCCGCCCACCTGGACTCGATGCTCGCCCTGTGCGAGACGGCCCGGTGCCGCCGCGGCCAGCTGCTCGCCTACTTCGGCCAGGACCCGGACGCGGCGGGCTGCGGGAACTGCGACACCTGCGTCACGCCTCCGGAGACCTGGGACGGCACGATCGCCGCGCAGAAGGTGCTGTCCACGGTGGTGCGGCTACAGCGGGAGCGCGGGCAGAAGTTCGGCGCGGTGCAGATCGTGGACATCCTGCTCGGCAAGCGCACCGGCAAGGTGATCCAGTTCGACCACGACCAGCTGTCCGTCTTCGGCATCGGCGAGGACCTCTCCGAGGGCGAGTGGCGGGGCGTCGTCCGGCAGCTGCTGGCCCAGGGGCTGCTCGCGGTCGAGGGCGAGTACGGCACGCTGGTGCTCACCGAGGCGAGCGGGGCGGTGCTGCGGCGGGAGCGGGAGGTGCCGCTGCGCAAGGAGCCGAAGAAGCCGGTGACCTCCCGGTCGGGGTCGGCCTCGACCTCGGGTTCCTCCGGCCGCGGCGACCGCAAGGCCAAGACGGCCGCGGCCGAGCTGCCCGAGGAACTGCTGCCCGCCTTCGAGGCCTTGCGCGCCTGGCGTGCCGAGCAGGCACGCGAACAGGGTGTTCCGGCGTACGTCATCTTCCACGACGCCACACTGCGGGAGATCGTCACGGTCTGGCCGGCCTCGGTGGACCAGCTGGGCACCGTCGGGGGAGTGGGAGAGAAGAAGCTGGCGACGTACGGAGAGGGTGTCCTCGAAGTGCTGTCCGCCCTGGACACCCCGACCGCGGGCGGCCCGGCCGCCGGCCCTCCGGCCCCGGCCGCCGGCCCTTCGGCCCCAGTCGCCGCGGACGACGACTGGCCGGAGCCGGACGCGGAGCCGGAGCCGGACGACTGGATATAGACGCCGGGACCTGGATGTGGACGCCGGAGCGCGTCACAGCCCCCGCGCCGCGTACGCCCTGACGTCCGCGTCCGGGTCCGAGGTGACCGTGGCGAGGGCCGCCCGGGCCTCCGCTGTGCCGTTGTGCCGGGTCAGGGCGAGCACCGCCGCCTTGCGCACGTCGGCGTTGGGGTCGGCGAGCGCCTTGGCCAGGGCGGGGACCGACACACCGGAGTCCGCGGAGCCCAGCGCGGTCGCCGCGCCCGCCCGGACCTGCCACGCCGGGTCGGTCAGCGCGGCCACGGCACGCGCGGCGAGCGGGGCCGGGCAGCCGACGGTGGCCAGCGCGCCGAGCGCGGCGCCGCGCACCAGGGGGTCGGTGTCCTCGGTGAGCCGGTCGAGGGTGCCGGTGAGCAGCTCCAGGGCGCTCGCGGCCAGGTCCGCCGAGCTGACGGCCGCCAGTGCCTTGGCCACGGTGACGCGGACCTCGCGCGAGGGGTCGGCCGCCGCACCGGCCAGTGGTTCGACGGCGTCGACCGAGACGAGTGCGCGCACGGCCTCGATCCGGACGGCGATGTCGGGGGCGTCCAGTGCCTCGGCGAACAGGCCGGCGTCACCCAGGTGCAGGGCGCGCAGCACGTCGAGGGCGGCGGCGCGCACCACGGGGTCGGCCTCGGCGACCGCGGCGGTGAGGGCGGCACCCAGGGCGGGTTCGGGCGGGAGGGTCTCGACGAGCTCGCGCAAGGAGGCCGCGGCGGCCGCACGCACGTCGGCGTCGGGGTCGCTGAGGGCGCCGGCCAGGGCCTGCCCGGTGCCGGGCGGCACCGTCTCGGTGAGGACCGACACCGCCGTCCGCCGCACGGCAGCGTCCAGGTCGGTCAAGTAGGGCTCGATCGCGGCGAGTTCCGGCTGCTCCTCGGCCAGCTCCAGCAGCTCCAGGAGCCGCGGCGAGGCGGTCTCGCCCGAGCCGCGGTCCACGGGCCCGGGAACGCGTGCGGAGGCCGGCCCCGTGGTGACCGGCGCCACGTCCTGGGACCCGGCGGTGGCCACGTCCTCGGCACGGACCTCACCGAGGTGCCGGGAAGAGCCGCCGACCGGAGTGAATTCATCGACCGGAACCAGATAGGGAGCCACGGGACGAGCCGTGAACTCCATCGCGCCGGAGGGGGACTTGTGCAGATCGAGATGGTGGAACCAGGAGGCGTCGTCGCGCTCCGGATGGTCGAGGCGGTCGTGGTAGAGGCCCCAGCGGGACTCCGTGCGGGCCAGGGAGGCGCGCGCGGCCATCTCCGCGCAGTCGCGGATGAAGGTGGCCTCCGCGCACCGCATCAGCTCGTGCGGGGTGCGGGCACCCATCGCGGCGATGTCCGCGCGCATCCGCTCGAAGGCCTCCAGGGCCAGCGACAGCCGGGCGCCCGACTTCGGCGGGGCCACGTAGTCGTTCACGAAGCGGCGCAGCTTGTACTCGACCTGGGTCTGCGGCGGGCCGGACGGGTTGCGCAGCGGGCGGTAGATCAGCTCGTGCGCCTCCCGCAACTGGTCCTGCGGAAGCTCCCCTTCGTACGCGCGGTACCGGGAGGCGTCCGCGCCGGCCAGGTCGCCGAAGACGAAGGCGCCGATCATGTAGTTGTGCGGCACGCAGGCCAGGTCGCCGGCGGCGTACAGACGCGGGACGGTGGTACGGGCGTGGTCGTCGACCCGTACGCCGGAGGCCGAGTGGCCGCCGCACAGGCCGATCTCGGAGATGTGCATCTCGATGTCGTGCGTGCGGTAGTCGTGACCGCGCCCGGTGTGGAAGGTGCCACGGGTCGGGCGCTCCGTGGAGTGCAGGATCGACTCCAGCGCCGAGACGGACTCGTCCGGGAGGTGGCTCAGCTTCAGGTACACCGGCCCCCGGTCGCTGGCCACCTCGGCCGCGAACTCGGCCATCATCTGGCCGGACCAGTAGTCGGAGTCGACGAAGCGTTCGCCGTGCCGGTTGACCTGGTAGCCGCCGAAGGGGTTGGCGACGTACGCGCAGGCGGGGCCGTTGTAGTCCTTGATCAGCGGGTTGATCTGGAAGCACTCGATGCCGGTGAGTTCCGCGCCCGCGTGGTAGGCCATGGCGTAGCCGTCGCCCGCGTTGGTGGGGTTCTCGTACGTGCCGTACAGGTAGCCGGAGGCGGGCAGGCCGAGGCGGCCGCAGGCGCCGGTCGCGAGGATGACGGCGCCCGCGCGGACGGTGACGAACGCACCGGTGCGGGTGTGGAAGCCGACCGCGCCCACGGCACGCCCCTGGGCGGTCAGCACGCGCACCGGCATCAACCGGTTCTCGATCCGGATCCGCTCCCGCATCTCGCGCCGCCGCAGCTGCCGGTACAGCACCTTCTTGACGTCCTTGCCCTCCGGCATGGGCAGCACGTACGAGCCCGAGCGGTGGACCTGGCGGACGGCGTACTCGCCGTGCTCGTCCTTCTCGAACTTCACCCCGTACGACTCCAGGCGCTGCACCATCGCGAAGCCCCGGGTGGCGGTCTGGCGGACCGTGGACTGGTCGACGATGCCGTCGTTGGCGCGGGTGATCTCGGCGACGTAGTCGTCGGGCTCGGCGCGGCCGGGGATGACCGCGTTGTTGACGCCGTCCATGCCCATGGCGAGCGCCCCGGAGTGCCGGACGTGGGCCTTCTCCAGCAGCAGGACGTTCGCGCCGTGCTCGGCGGCGGTCAGCGCGGCCATCGTGCCGGCGGTGCCGCCACCGATGACGAGGACGTCGCAGGTGAGTTCCTCGGCGTCGGCGAGGGCGGGGATCTCCAGGGGAGTGTCCGTGGGGGTGTCCGTGGGGGTTTCCGTGCGGATGTCCGGGGTGTCCACCGGGGTGCCTTTCAGATGCTCAGTGAGGTCAGGACGTCGCGCCGCAGTGCCACGCGCGCGGGATCGTCGTGCGCGGTACGGTCGCGGGGGCGCGGCACGTCGCGTACGGCGGTCAGCCGGCCGGAGCTCAGGAGGGCCACACGGTCGCCGAGGAACAGGGCCTCGTCCACGTCGTGGGTGACGAAGACGACGGTCGCTCCGGTGCCGCCCAGCACCTCCACCAGCAGGTCCTGCATGCCGGCGCGGGTCTGGGCGTCGAGGGCGCCGAAGGGTTCGTCCATGAGGACTGCACGCGGGCTGCCGGCCAGGGCGCGGGCGAGCTGCGCGCGCTGGCGCTGGCCGCCGGAGACGCGGTGCGGCAACTGCCGGGACTGCTCGGCGAGTCCTACGCGCGCCAGCCAGGACTCCGCCTGGGCGCGGCGTTCGGTCCGGGGCAACCCTTTGATGGCGAGCGGAAGTTCGACGTTCGCGCGCAGGCTGCGCCAGGGCAGGAGGGCGTCCTCCTGGAAGATCAGGGCGCGGTCGGCGCCGGGGCCCGTCAGGGGGCGCGCGTCCTGGGCGACCTCTCCGGCGAGCGGCGACAGCAGCCCGGCCAGCGTGCGCAGCAGCGTCGACTTGCCGCAGCCGGACGGGCCGACGACGGTGAGGATCTCGCCGGGGGAGATGTCGACGTCCACCTGGTGCAGCACGGGCGCGCCCGGCCGTCCGAGAGTGGCGCCGCGCAGGGCGAGTCCCGCACCGGTGCGGGACGGCGAACGCACGTCAGACGAACTGGTCATGGGGCACGTCCTCGGTCCTGGAGCTGATCGGAGCAGGGGTCGTGGCGCCGCGCACCCGCCGCGGGGCACGCACACCAGGGACGTACGACGTGCGGGGCAGCCAGCGGGTGAGCCGGCGGCCCAGCAGTTCGACGAGGGTGGAGGTGACCCAGCCGAGTACGCCGATGGTGACCATGCCGACGAACACGCCCGGGTAGTTGATGACCGTGTAGTCCTGCCAGGTGCGGTAACCGACGCCGTACTGGCCGGAGATCATCTCGGCGGAGATCACGCAGATCCACGAGACGCCGATGCCGACGGACAGGCCGCCGAAGATGCCGGGCAGCGCTCCCGGCAGGACGACCGAGCCGAGGATCCGCCACCGGCCGCCGCCCATGGTGCGCACCGCCTCCTCCCACACGGGGGTCAGGGCGCGGACCGAGTGCCGGGTGGAGACCAGCACGGGGAAGAAGGCGGCGGTGCAGGTGATGAAGACGATGCCCTGTTCGTTGGACGGGAAGAGCAGGATCGCCACCGGGACGAGAGCGATCGCCGGGATCGGGCGGATCACCTCGAGGACCGGGCCGAGCAGGTCCTCGGCGAGGCGCGAGCGGGCCACGAGCACGCCCGTCGCCACGCCCAGGACGGCCGCCAGCGTGAAGCCGAGGAGGATCCGGGTGAGGCTGTCGGTGAGGTCGGTCCAGTAGTCACCGCCCGAGACCCGGTCGGCGAAGGCGTGGGCCACGTCGGTGACCGTGGGGAACTGCGAGAAGCGCAGCCACAGGTCGACGTCCATGCTGGTCAGCAGCTGCCAGAGGCCGAGGGCGGCGGCCAGGGACGCCACCCGCAGCGCATACCGGGCGAGCGGGCGCCGGGTCATGAGGCCAGTCCGAGCGCGTCGGTGTACGAGACCGTCCGGGCGCCCGTGTGCGCGGCGACGTACGCCCGGGCGGTCGCCGGGGCGACGAACGGGAGCAGCGTGTCGCCGTCGGCCACCCATACCGCCTTGTCGGCGAACCACTGGGTGCCGGTGGTGGCGTCGGGGACGTACGCGGCACGGATGCCGTCCTTGTGCCCGGCCACGTAGGCGAGCAGCTCCTTCGGGGACTTGAAGCTCGTGGTCTTCTCGGCCCCCTTCGTCCACACCTCGCTCGCGGCCGGCGCGGGGGTCGCGGCGAGCTCCTTGGCGTAGGAGGAGCCAAGAGCCTTCTTCACGTACTGGTCGTCGACGAAGGAGTCGACGTCGACGTCCCCGACCAGCTTCGCGGACTTCAGGACGGACACGTCCTGCTTGAGCGCGGAGACGAGCTGGGGTTTGACGGCGGGGTCGAAGGTGGAGATGCCCTGGGTGCCGTTGTAGAGGTAGACGACCTCGGCGGGCAGGCCGGTGGCCTTTGCGACCTTCTCGGCGGCGGTCACGGGGTGGGCGCCCAGGTAGTCGGTCGCCTCGGCCTGGGCCTTGAGGAAGGCCTCCAGGACGGCGGGGCGGTTCTTGGCGAAGTCCTCGCGGGCGGTGACGCCGTGGAAGGTGGGGAGGTTCAGCTGGGCGCCGTCGTAGAGGGCTTTCGCCTTGCCCTGGTAGGTGAGCAGGCCGGGCCAGGCCACGAACTGGGACAGTGCGTCGATGCTGCCCGCCGACAGGGCCGAGGCGCCGACCGCCGGCTGCTGGTTGAGCTTGGAGATGCCGTTGTTCGGGTCGATACCGGCCCGCTGAAGGGCCCGTACGAGGGTGCCGTCGGCGGCCGAGCCGACGCTCGTGGAGACCTTCTTGCCCTTGAGGTCCGTCAGGGAGGTGAGTTTGGAGTTCGGCGCCGTGACGACGGTGTTGAGGCCGCCGCGGAGGTTGTAGCCGGTGACGGACACCAGGTGGGTGGGGCGGCCGAGCTGCTTGCCGCGGGCCGCGTTGAGCAGCAGCGGGAAGTCGCCCATCGAGCCGATGTCGATCTTCCCCGCGGTCATCTGGGCGGTGATGGGGGCGCCGGTGGCGTAGTCCTGCCAGTCCACCTTGTAGGTGTGGCCGTCGTGCAGGGCGTTGAGCTGCTGCTCGAAGTAGCCGAGGGAGCGCAGGAGGGTGCCCGCGGTGACGGTGTTGATGGTCTTGGACTGGTAGCCGACGGTGATGGTGACCGTGGATCCGTCACCGGCCTGGGCGTCGCCGCCGCAGGCCGACAGGGGGAGGAGCAGGGATGCCGTGGACAGGGCGATGACCGTGCGTTTCATGGGGCGCTTCATGGGAGTCGGGCCTTTCACCGGAGCAGGTAGGGCATGTTGACCGTGACGGCTCCGGTGGGGCAGCGGGCCGCGCACGGGCCGCAGTACCAGCACTCGTCGACGTGCATGTACGCCTTGCCGTTGCTCTCGTCGATGGCGAGGGAGTCCAGCGGGCACATGTCCACGCAGAGCGTGCAGCCGTCGATGCACTTGGACTCGTCGATGGTCACGGGCACATCGGCCCGCTGGGGCGCCAAGGGCATGGCTGTCTCCAGGAAGGTCGAACTCTTGGGAAGCGGGTGGGTCAGAGGGAGCGGTGCAGGAGACCGCTCATGGTGATGCGGTCGCCGCGGAACCGGATGAACTCCAGGTCGACCGGGCGGCCGTCCGCGAGGTGGGTGAGCCGTTCCAGCATCAGGACGGCCGCGCCGCGCGGGGCCTCCAGGACGGTGGCGGAGTGGGTGTCCGCGTTCACCGCCTCCAGCGTGATCTCGGCGTGGCCGAGGCGCTGGCCGGTGATGGCTTCCAGGAGGCGGAAGACGTCGGTGTTCTCCAGGTCGGCGTCGAGCAGGGCGGTGCCAATGTCGAGCGGGATGTAGGTGAGGTCGAGGGAGAGGGGGAGGCCGTTCAGGCGGCGCAGGCGTTCGATGTAGAGGACGTCGGTGCCTGCGGGGACGCCGAGGCGTTCGGCGACCGGGGAGGGTGCGGGGGCGGGGCCCATGGTGCGGACCTCGTTGGTGACGCGGCCGTGTTCGCGGAGGGTTTCCGCGAGGCCCATCAGGCGGTCGAGCCCGTGCGGGTACTTCTGGGCGACGACCACCGTGCCCACGCCGGGCAGGCGGTCCACCAGTCCCTCGGCACGCAGCAGGTCGAGTGCCTGGCGCACGGTGTTGCGGGAGGCGCGGTAGTCGTCGGCGAGCGTGGACTCGTGGGGGAGTGCGCCGTCGGGGTGGGCGCCGGTGAGGATCTGGTGGCGGAGGAGATCGGCGAGCTGCCTGGCCTGGTCCGCACGCAGCCGGCGACGCGTGCGGTGGGCGGCGACGGTGGTCGCGGCGCCTTGACCGGCGTGGTCTCGGATGCGGTCGGTGGGTGGCATGCCGTGAACCATACCGAGGCGGTAGGAAAAGTCGTGTTGCCGGATTGTTGCGCCATCTGACACACCACCGGCTGGGCTGCTGAGCTGGGGCTTTACCTGTAGGCGGGGGAAGATCTGCCACTGACGGCGTGACTGCCCAGCCGTCAGGACAGCGCCGACAGACCCGGAGCGAACGTGATGAGCAGCGGCAGCAGCGGTACCAGCGCCGCCACCGTCGTGGTCAGCGCGCGCTGCCGGCGCAGCAGCCGCGGTGGGGGTTCCAGGAGGCGGTCGACGCGTTCGCCGAGGAGGCGGCGGCTGGAGGCGCAGGAGAGGACGCCGCGGTGCTGGTTCAGCTCGATCAGGGCGAGGGCGGTGGTGAGGTGACCGCAGCGGCGGGAGGCCGTGTCGTCGGCGGCCAGTTCGACCAGGCGGTGGGTCTGGTCGCAGAAGTGGGCGAAGAGCGGCACGCGGGGGAAGCCGGTGGCGAGGGCGGTGGACAGGTGCAGCAGCCAGTCGTGGTGGGCGCGGGCGTGGCCGCGCTCGTGGGTGAGGACGGCGTCCAACTGGTGGTCGGTGAGGCGCTGTAGGGCGCCGGTGGTGACGACCAGCTGGGGCGGGTGGCCCGGCATCCACCAGGCGTCGGGGTACTCGTCCTCGAGCACCAGCATCGGGCCCCGCGCGGCAGGCAGCCCCGCGGGCAGCTCGGGCGCGCGTTCGCGCAGGTGGGCCCGGGTCTGGCCGCGGCGGCGGCGGGCCTCGACGAGTTCGCGGGCGAGCATCGCCGTGGTCCACGCGGCCCCGCAGGCGAGCAGTGCGGTGAGCGTGACGGCCCAGACCGGGGCGGTGGAGAGGTCGTACGCGGCGGTCACGGCGGGCGGCGCGGGGGCGAAGACACGGTCGCGGACGGTGTGGAAGACGGCGGCGGCGCCCAGGACCAGCGCGGTCAGGCAGCACAGCAGCACGGTGGCGACCAGGCACTGCCAGACCCACAACGCGACGACGGGATCCCGTTCGGGCCACGCGGCCCGGGTCAGCGCGCGCGGCATCGGCACCGCGGCCGTCAGGGCGACGACGCTCAGCAGGAGCAGGCAGACGGTCATGCCGGGGGCTCCGGTTCCTGGTCGGAGACGGGGGCGGACGAGGGGCTGGTCCGGGTGGCGGTTCAGGTGGTGCACGCTGTTACGCCAGTATGACGCCGACGGGCGCCCGGAGTCAGGCGTCGACGGCAAACACCACCCGCTCTCGAGCCTCCCGGCGCCCTTACTCCCGCAATGCTCGCCGGACGGCCCTCAGCACCTCGTCCTCCGCCGCGCCAGTGCCCGGGCCGCCGCCACGAACCTGCGGGCCGGTTCGGCCGGTTCGCCCGGTTCGGCCGGATCGGCGCGTCGTACGGGGGTCGGCAGCGGGGCGACGCGGGTGCCCGCGCCCCGCCGGGTGCGGATCAGGCCCGCCGACTCCAGCTCGCCCGGGCCCGGGCCACCGTCCCGGCCGCCAGACTGCGGCCCGCCGCCAACTGCCGTACCGTCGGCAGCCGTCCGCCCTCCGGCAGGCGGCGGGTGCTGATCAGGGCCGCGAGCTGCGCGCGGATCTGCTCGTACGGCGGGACGGGGCTGGTGGTGTCGACCCGTACGGCCGCGCCGCTCACCGGCGCCGCCAGGTCGCCCCGGGCGAGCAGGCCGTGAACAGGCTCCAGGGCACGGTCACCAGGGCCACCACGGCCAGCGGCCACAGCACGTCGTTCGCCACGGTCCCCGCGGTGCCGTCGCACTTCATGTTCATCAGCGCCGCCCGAGGCCGTCGAGGCCGCGCCCAGCAGGTCAGGGTAAGGGCGCGGCCCGCCCGTCCCAGGCCGTCCGGCGACGCCACCGCGGCCGCCGCTGTCAGCAGCACCACCAGCGCCCCCGCGAGGACGGCCGGCAGCGGGCTCATCCGGGGCGGCAGGTGGTCGCGGGCCCGGCGGGGCGCGAGACCGGCCGGGCGGACGGCACCCCGGGTCGGCGGGGTCAGCGCGTCGCCCACCAGCACTCCGGCGACCGTGCAGAGCCCGAACGCCGGGTACGCCGGGATGGCGTAAAGGATCCCGTCCCCGTGGTCCAGCGGGGTCAGCCGGCGTGCCGCGAGCGCCCCGACCGCCGGCCCCGTCCAGCGGGCGTAGCGGTCGACGGGCGCGCGCGAAGCGGCCGCGGAACCGACGAGGCCTGCGGGGCCGGCGGAACAGATGAATGGGATCGGGCCTGCGACATGTGAATCCCCGTTAGACCGCACGACTTGTGCCTCCCCCGGGGAACTTGTGTCAACTACTTGCTACAACGCGCCCGCTGACCTCCCCAAGCCCCACCCGGCCCCCGCCCGCCCCCGGCGCCCACGCCGACAGCGTGACGACGTCCCCGTCCTCCAGGTAGGTCCGCTTGCCGTCCGGCAGTTCGAGCGGATCACGCCCGTTCCAGGTCAGCTCCAGCAGCGAGCCCCGCTGCCGCTCCTCGGGCCCGCTCACGGTCCCCGACCCGTACAGGTCCCCGGTGCGCAGCGAGGCCCCGTTCACGGTCATGTGCGCCAGCTGCTGCGCGGCCGTCCAGTACATGGTGGAGAAGGGCGGCTCGGACACCGTGTGGCCGTTGACGGCGATGGAGATCCGCAGGTCGTAGCCGCCGGGCTCCTCACCGGAGTCGTCCAGGTACGGCAGCGGCGGGTGGGTCCGCTCGGGCGGCGCCACCAGCGCGTCCTCCAGTGCCTCCAGCGGGGTGATCCACGCCGACACCGACGTGGCGAAGGACTTGCCGAGGAACGGGCCGAGGGGCACGTACTCCCAGGCCTGGATGTCGCGTGCCGACCAGTCGTTCAGCAGGCACAGCCCGAAGACGTGCTCCCGGAAGTCGCCCAGCGGGACCGGCCTGCCCCGCTCCGAGGGGACGCCGACGACGAAGCCGACCTCGGCCTCGATGTCCAGGCGGACGGAGGGCCCGAAGACGGGAGTGGGGTCGGTGGGACCCTTCCGCTGGCCGGACGGCCGTACGACGTCCGTGCCCGACACCACGACCGTCCCGGAGCGGCCGTGGTAACCGATCGGCAGGTGCTTCCAGTTGGGGGTCAGTGGATCCTCGGCGTCGGGGCGGAAGATGCGGCCCGCGTTCCGGGCGTGGTGCTCGGAGGAGTAGAAGTCGACGTAGTCGGCGACCTCGAAGGGTAGGTGCAGGGTCACCGAGGACAGGGGGTGGAACAGCGGTTCGATCGTCTCCCGGTGAGCGGGCACCGTCACCCAGGCCGTCAGGGCCCGCCGTACGTCCGACCACGCCGTACGGCCGGCGGCGAGAAGCGGGTTGAGGGTCGGGTGCGCGAGCAGGGAGGCGTACGGCGAACCGATCGCGCGCGCCGCCGCGCCCGCGTCGAGCACGTGGTCGCCGAGCCGGACGCCGACGCGCCGCTCGGTCGAGCCGGCGGGGGAGAAGACGCCGTAGGGGAGGTTGTGCGGGCCGAAGGGGTCGCCCTCGGGGACGTCGAAGGGGGGCATGGGGTGCTGCCTCGCTCTCATCCGGTGCCATCACTGCGTGCCGTTGCATGTGGTCGGGCCACACGTTACGGGTGAGTTGCATGTCCTGGGCAGCGTGCCGGGTAGTGTCTAAAGAGTTCGCAATGTCCGAATAGGCCTTGTCGGAGCGGTCAATTCCGGCTTAGCGTCACTTTGGGGGACACGGACGGGGTGGGTCCGGTCCGTAGGGGGGACGCGTGGGGGGACCCGTGGCCAGGAATTCCGTCGGTGTGCCTTTCGACGCGGACAGGAACGTACCGGGACTGATCGTCAAGTTCGGCGACTATCCCCTGCACCATGGCGGTGTCGGCGCCATCCGCAGCCTGGGCCGCCTGGGCGTCCCGATGTACGCGATCACCGAGGACCGCTACACGCCCGCGGCCTCCTCCCGTTACCTCACCCGCGCCTTCGTCTGGCCGACCAGCGGGGCGGAGGAACCGGAGTGCCTGGTGGAGGGGCTCAGGCGGATCGGCCGGCGCATCGGTCGCCCCACCGTCCTCATCCCCACCGACGAAGAGGCCGCCGTCCTGATCGCCGAGCACCAGGACGACCTGATGGACCGATTCCTCTTCCCGCGTGTCGACGCCGGCCTGCCGCGCCGGCTGGCCAGCAAACAGGGGCTGCACGAGCTGTGTGGGGAGCATGGCATCGCCAGTCCGTCGGCGGCCTTCCCGGAGTCCTACGAAGAGATCGTCGCCTACGCCGACACCGCCCGCTACCCGGTGGTGGCCAAGAACCGCGAGGCGTTCGTCCGGCGCAAGCGGCCCGCCGTGAACGGCACCACCAGGATCGCCACCCGCGAGGGCCTGCTCACCCTGGCCCGCGACTGGGGCGAGCACCCCGGCGTGATCCTCCAGGAGTACCTGCCCCGGGAGGACGCCGAGGACTGGATCGTGCACGCCTGCTTCGACGCCGACTCCACACCGCTCGCGATGTTCACCGGCGTCAAGGTGCGTTCGTGGCCGCCGCACGCGGGCATGACGGCGAACGCGTACGTCGTCGACAACCCGGAACTCGCCGACCTCGCCGCACGTTTCATCAAGCAGATCGGCTTCAGCGGCATCATCGACCTCGACCTGCGCTTCGACCGGCGCGACGGACAGTACAAACTCCTCGACTTCAACCCGCGTATGGGCGCCCAGTTCCGGCTCTTCGAGAACGAGTCCGGCGTGGACGTCGTACGTGCCATGCACCTGAATCTGACCGGCCGCCCGGTTCCGGAGGGGGAACAGCCGGCCGGCTGGCGCTACATCGTGGAGAACATCGACCTCCCCGCCCTTCTCGCCTACCGCCGCAGCGGCTACACGACGCCGCACGCGCCGGCCCGGGCGAGCGGGACGGAGCTGGCCTGGCTCGCGGGTGACGACCCGCTGCCGTTCCTCACGATGCTCGCGCGCTTCGTGCGACCGGGCGCGAAGCACCTCTATCAGCTGTGGCGGACCAACCGCCGCGGCAGCGGCACCGGTTCCGGCGGCTAGCCCGCCCTGGGCGGCCTGTCCGGACCGGCGCATCGTTCACCACCACGAAGTGACGGAAAACACGTCCTGGGGAGGGACTTCGTGATTCAACCGGTTGCAGTCATCGGCGCCGGGCCATTCGGCCTGTCCACCGCCGCCCATCTGCGGGCGCGCGGTATCCCCGTCCGCGTCTTCGGCGATCCCATGGTCAGCTGGCGCGACCACATGCCCGCCGGAATGCTCCTCAAGTCCACCCCGGTGGCGTCCAACATCGACTGCCCCCAGCCCGGTCACTCGCTCGTCGACTACTGCGACGCGGCGGGCATCCGCCGGCTGGTCACCGACGAGGACATCATCCCGGTCGAGACCTTCATCGCCTACGGCGAGTGGTTCCAGCAGAAGCTGCTGCCCGACCTGGAGCGGGTGCGGGTGGTGTCCGTGGACCGGGGCGCGGGCGGCGGCTTCGAACTCAAACTGGACTCCGGTGAGTTGTTCACCGCGCGCGCGGTGGTGGTCGCCACCGGCCTGTCCGGACTGGCCCACCTCCCGGCCGAGCTGGCGTCGGCGGCGCCCGACGGACCCAGCCTCACCGGCCCGGTGTCCCACAGCTCCCAGCACCATGACCTGACCCGGTTCTCCGGCAAGGAACTGATCGTCGTCGGCGCCGGCCAGTCCGCGCTGGAGACGGCGACCCTGGCAGCGGAGGCCGGCGCCCGGGTACGGGTGGTGTCACGCGGTCGCGGCCGGGTCGCCTTCGGGGCCCCGCCCTGGAACCAGCCGAGGCTGCGCCCCGAGTCGCCCTTCGGCCGAGCCTGGTCCCTCTGGGCGCTGAGCTACTACCCGCACCCCTACCGCTTCCTCCCGGCCCGCACCCGCCACTACCTGGTCCGCCGCGTCCTCGGCCCGCTCGGTGCCTGGTGGCTGCGCGACCGCTTCGAGGGGAAGGTCGAGGTGGAGGAGGTCGAGCGGGTGGCCGGCGCGGACGCCTCCGGCGGCAGCCCGGTCCTCACCGTCCGCACCCACGCCGGGCGAACCACCCAGGTCCCCGCCGACCATGTCATCGCGGCCACCGGCTACCGCGTGGACATCGCGGCCATGGACTTCCTCGGCCATGAGCTGCGCACCCGGCTCACGGTGAGCCGGGGGACGCCCCGTCTGGGTGCGGGATACGTCTCCTCCGTCCCCGGGCTGTACTTCACCGGCCTGCCGGCGGCGTCGTCGTACGGCCCGGTGATGCGCTTCGTCTGCGGCACCGAGTTCGCCTCGCCGCGCCTGGCCAAGCACCTCGCGGCGGCACACGGCTGACGGACTACTGCTCCTCCGCCGCCGCCCGCTGCCCGCTGCCGGGCCAGGAAGTCCTGGATCAGTTCACGCCGGACACCATGACGGGCAGCGGGCGGCCGGGGAGCTTCGGGATGCGCCGCGCGCCTCGACACCGTCATCAAGGAGTCCCTGGGCACCAGTTGGGGCTGAAAACAGCGGTGAGTCGTGGGGGCGCGGTGTCCGTATTCTCTGATCATGGCCGCACCCCCCGCATATTCCCCCCCGACATCCCCCGCGTTTTCGCTCGTCGCGACCGATCTCGACGGAACGCTCCTGCGTGGCGACGACACCCTCTCCGACCGCTCCCTCGCCGCCCTCGCCAGGGCCGGGAGAGCGGGCGCCCGGCACCTCGTGGTGACCGGGCGCCCGGCGCCGCGGGTGCGGCCGCTGCTCGACGACCTCGGCTGCACGGGGCTCGCCGTGTGCGGACAGGGTGCGCAGGTGTACGACGCCGGCGCCCACCGCCTGCTGTGGTCGGTCACCCTGGACCGGGAGCTGGCGGAGACCGCGCTCGGCAAGATCGAGGCAGAGGTGGGGGAGGTGTACGCGGCCGTCGACCAGGACGGGGTGGACGGGCTCACGCTCATCGAGCCCGGCTATCTGATGCCCCACCCCACCCTGCCCGCCGTACGGGTCCGGCGGCGCGACGACCTGTGGTGCGAGCCGATCAGCAAGGTCCTGCTGCGGCATCACGCCCTGTCGGACGACGAGTTGGCCGCCACGGCCCGTGCGGCCGTGGGATCGCTGGCGACGGTGACCATGTCGGGGCCGGGGACCGTCGAGCTCCAGCCGTGCGGCGTCAACAAGGCGACCGGGCTGGCGCTGGCCGCCGACCACCTCGGGCTGAGCGCCGAACGGGCCATCGCCTTCGGGGACATGCCCAACGACATCCCGATGTTCGACTGGGCCGCCCACGGTGTGGCGATGGCCAACGCCCACCCCGAGCTGAAGGCGGTGGCCGACGAGGTCACTTTGTCGAACGAGGACGACGGCATCGCCGTCGTCCTCGAAAGACTCTTCCCCTGAGCGGGGCGGTCAGTACGCGCCGAACACGTTGTCGATCGAGCCGTAGCGGTGGGCGGCGTAGTTGCAGGCGGCCGTGATGTTCGCGACCGGGTCGTAGATGTTCCACGAGGTGCCGGCCACGTGGTAGCTGGCGAACGTGGGGTCGATGACCTGGAGCAGGCCCTTGGACGGGATACCGGCGGCCGCGTTGGAGTCCCAGAGGTTGATGGCCACCGGGTTGCCCGACGACTCGCGGATCACGTTGCGGTAGATGCCGTTGTACGTACCCGGGATGCCTTTCTGCGCCATGATCGCGAGCGACTCGCGGATCCAGCCGTCGAGGTTGTTCGAGTACGCGACCGTGGTGGCGGCCGCGGGGGCGGCCGTCGGGGCGGCCGTGGTGGTGGCCGCGGAGGCGCTGGTCGCGCCGATCAGCGGGAGGGCGAGCACGGCGGCGCCGGTGCCGGCGACGGCGAGCTTGCGGGCGAGGCGGGCGAAGGGGGCACGGTGCTGAGCGGCAGCAGACATGTCGAAGTTCCTCTCCGTCGCCTGCGAGGTGAGCTGTCGGGTTCGGGCTGGGAGGTGCCCGGCCGTGCCGCCCGAAGGGCGGTACGGCTTAACCCCGAGCCGTTCCGGGACGACGGGTGTCGCCCGGACCGGCGGCAAACCTGGGTCCCCCGCTCCTGCCGTCGTGAATGAGTTCGTCGATGGGTGTGACGGGCGGCGGCAGGATTCGGCGTTCCGCCCGACGGCCGGGAACGTATGCGAGAGCACATGTCCTGAACAAGCGTCGGATTCACACAAAGTCCTAGTTGACCTTGTTCTGAGGCGTATGGGGTGCTTGATCCTTTGCGTCTGCCAACCCTCAACTGGCCAATGGCGGCAAGCGGTCTGCCGGTGTCGGGGGGTGGGGTGCTCCGATCGGCCGACGTGACCCAATTCACGGAATGACAATCGCGGCAAATAGGACATGAAGGGCGCCGTATTGGGTAGCGCATCGGGCGTGGGAGCGGAAGGTGAACTGCTCCAAGCGGCGCAGTCATGTCGTACTTCCGGGTAAGTCGATAAATATCTGTGCTTATCGACCGATTGAAAACATAACGGGCGTGATCCGATAGCGCCCGGCCTGTAACAGTGGGCGCCCTCGGTGATCGAAAGCTGACCGGATACGCTGACTTGAGTGAGGGCAGCGACCTATCGACAAACCGTGTAATCGCCAGCAGGCACCAGCAGACAGGAGACCCCTCGTGACCGTCGTCGGGCCGTTCGGGCTTAGCGTGCGGGACCAGGCTCTGGAAGCCGATGTCCAGGCCGGATTGGCGGCTGTCGAGGAGGGACTGCTCGAAGCCACCAAGAGTGAGGTCCCCTTCATCACCGGGGCCGCCCAGCACCTCGTGCGGGCGGGCGGGAAGCGGTTCCGGCCGCTGCTCGTGATGCTCGCGGCGCAGTTCGGGGACCCGTACGCGCCGGGAATCGTGCCCTCGGCGGTCGTCGTCGAGCTCACCCACCTCGCGACGCTCTACCACGACGACGTCATGGACGAGGCCGCGGTGCGCCGCGGAGTGGACAGTGCGAACACCCGCTGGGGCAACTCCGTCGCCGTCCTCACCGGCGACTTCCTCTTCGCCCGCGCCTCCCAGATCCTCGCCGACCTCGGCCCCGAGGCCGTACGGGTGCAGGCCCTGGCGTTCGAGCGGCTGGTCACCGGGCAGATCCTGGAGACGGCGGGGCCGCAGGACGGCCGCGACCCGGTGGAGCACTACCTGGATGTCCTCGGCGGCAAGACCGGGTCGCTGGTGGCGGTCTCCTGCCGCTTCGGCGCCATGATGTCCGGGGCCGACGAGACGGTCGTGGACGTCCTGACCCAGTACGGCGAGAGGCTCGGCGTGGCCTTCCAGCTCGCCGACGACGTGCTGGACATCGCCTCCGACTCCCACGAGTCCGGCAAGACCCCGGGCACCGACCTGCGCGAGGGCATCCCCACCCTGCCCGTGCTGCGCCTCAGGGAGCGGGCGGCCCGGCTGGGGCTGGCCGAGGACATCGCCCTGTGCGACCTGCTCGACTCCGACCTGACCGACGACGCCCGGCACGCCGAGGCGCTGGCCGCGCTGCGCGCCCACCCGGCGCTGGAGCAGGCCCGCCGGGACACCGTGCGCTACGCGGAGGACGCGCGGGCGGCGCTGGCGCCACTGCGGGAGTGCGACGCCAAGGCGGCCCTTTTGCAGCTGTGCGACGCGGTGGTGCACCGGGCCGGGTAGTGCCCGGGGTTTCCCTGGCCCATGCTGGAGGCTGCCGCCCCCAGACCCCCGCTTCGGCCTGAACGGCCTCGTCCTCGAACGCCGGACGGGCTGAGAAAGACGCCGGCGTGATCCAGTGCGACCCCTACGGGTCGGGGGACATCCCGCCTCCCCGTGTCATACCGCAGGCGTACATCGAGTTGCCTCCCGGGGCTGACGCATCCTCACGGCCGATTTGGTGAGATGGAAACCACGGAAATCACCACTCCTCACCGATTCGGGTGAGAATGGCGGCTCAGGGTTGACGAGGGTGAGGGCAGCCGCCGCCGACGACGGAGGTAAGGCACACATGGCACCGTACGGATCCGACGACACCACGTCCGACGACAGCATGGCCGACACCGACACGGCCACCGGACGACGCAAGGCGGCCCGGTACGTCGTACCGGTCGCGGTGGTGGGGGTGGCGGCGGCGACCATCGGGCTGGTCCCGGCGCTCGCCGACTCCGGTGACCCCGACCTGCCGAAGATCAGCGCACAGCAGCTCATAAACAAGATCGCCGCGTCGGACGTGCAGCAGCTGTCCGGCACGGTGCGGTTCAGCACCGACCTCGGTCTGCCGAACCTCGGCGGACTGGAGAGCAGCCTGCTGTCCGGGGCGAACAAGGGCGGCGACGGTTCGTCGGCGGACCCGAAATCCAAGCTCACCGAACTGCTCTCGGGGAGTCACACGCTTCGCGTGGCGGCCGACGGCCCGGACCGCCAGAAGGTCTCGCTGATCGAGAGCGCCGCCGAGTACAGCCTCATCCACGACGGCAAGGACGTCTGGGGCTATGACAGCAAGTCCAACGAGGTGTACCACGGCACCGCGGACCAGAACGGCAAGCAGCAGCGGGAGAAGACTCCCGCCACGCCCAAGGACTTCGCCGACGAGGCCCTGAAGTCCGTCGACGACACCACGTCCGTGACCGTCGACGGCACCGTCCAGGTCGCCGGCCGGGACGCCTACAAGCTGCTCATCAAGCCCAAGCAGTCAAGCACCACGGTGGGCGCGATCAGCATCGCCGTGGACGCGAAGACGGGGATGCCGCTGAAGTTCACCCTGACCCCGGCGAGCGGCGGCGCCGCCGTCGTGGACGCGGGCTTCACCCAGGTCAGCTTCGCCAAGCCGGCCGCCTCGACCTTCGACTTCACCCCGCCGAAGGGCGCGAAGGTCACCGAGGGGGACGACGCGGCCAAGGCGCCCGGGAAGCGCGCCCCGAAGCCCGAGAAGGACCTCGCCAAGGGCCACGGCGGTTTCGACGTCCTCGGCAAGGGCTGGAACTCGATCGCCACCTTCGACTCCGGCAGCAAGGGCGGCCTGCCGACCGGTGAGGGCGGCGGCGAGCTGGGCGGCTTCCTCGGCTCGCTGGGCGACCATGTGACCGGCAAGTTCGGCAAGGGCACGGTGTTCTCCACCCGCCTGGTCAACGCCCTGATCACGGACGACGGCAAGGTCTACGTCGGCACCGTGACCAAGAACGCGCTGGTGAAGGCGGCCGACGCGGCACGGTAGACAGACGCGGCACGGTAGACCGACGCGGCACGGGAGACGCCGGCCGCACAGCATGTACGTATGTATGTACGTACATATGACGAAACAGGGAGCCGATGGACGAAGCGTCCGCCACGGAGCCGGCCGCACGGGACGAGGGTGACAGCGTCATCCACACCCGCGCGCTCACCAAGCGCTACCGCGGCGGACAGCTCGCCGTCGACGGTCTCGACCTGACCGTCCCGGCGGGCAGCGTCTTCGGCTTCCTCGGTCCGAACGGCTCCGGGAAGACCACCACCATCCGCATGCTGATGGGCCTGATCGAGCCGACCTCCGGCACGGCGCGCGTCCTGGGGCGGCCCATGCCCCGGGCCGCGCGCACCGTGCTCCCGCAGGTCGGCACCCTCATCGAGGGACCGGCCCTGTACGGCTTCCTCTCCGGCCGCGACAACCTGCTGCGGTACGACGCCGCCGACCCGACCGCCGACCCGCGCACCCGGCGCGCCCGCGTCACGGCAGCACTGGACCGGGTGGGCCTGACGGCCGCCGCGGGCAAGAAGGCGAAGGCCTACTCGCTGGGCATGAAGCAGCGCCTGGGTCTGGCCGCCGCACTGCTCCAGCCGCGCAGGCTGCTCGTCCTGGACGAGCCGACCAACGGGCTCGACCCGCAGGGCATGCGGGAGATACGCGCCCTGGTACGGGAGTTGGCCTCGGACGGCACGACCGTGTTCCTCTCCTCCCACCTCCTCGACGAGATCGAGCAGGTGTGCACCCACGCGGCGGTGATGGCCCAGGGCCGTCTGATCACCCAGGGCCCGGTGGCCGACCTCGCGGCCGGGGCGCGCGGGCGGCTGGTGGTCGTCACGCCGGATCCGGGTGACGCGGCCCGGGTGCTGAAGGAGCAGGGGGTCACGGACGTCGTCGTCGCCGAGGACCGGGTGAGCGGCGAGCCGCCCGACCGTGAGCTCGCCGAGCTGAACGCGGCGCTGGTGACGGCCGGGGTGCGGGTACGCGGCTTCGGAGTGGAGCGGGCCTCGCTGGAGGACGCGTTCGTGGCGCTGACAGGGGAGGGCTTCGATGTCGCAGGCTGAGGCAGTGGCTGAGGCAGTGGCCGTACGCCGACCCACCCCGCTGTGGACCCTCGGCCTGCTGCGCAACGAACTGACCGTCACCTTCCGGCGCTGGCGCACGCTCGCGCTGCTCGGGGTGCTGGCCGCCGTGCCGGTGCTGGTCGGGGTGGCCGTGAAGATCGAGACGGGGGGAGGTTCGTCGGCCGGCGGCCGGGGCGGCGGGGGCGGAGGCCCGGCGTTCATCGCGCAGATCACCAACAACGGCCTGTTCCTGGTGTTCACGGCGCTGGCGGCGACGCTCCCGTTCTTCCTGCCGATGGCGATCGGCGTGGTGGCGGGGGACGCCATCGCCGGCGAGGCCAACGCCGGAACCCTGCGCTACCTTCTGGTCGCCCCGGCCGGCCGCACCCGCCTGCTGCTCACCAAGTACGCGACGGTCATGGCCTTCTGCCTGGTCGCCACCTTCGTGGTCGCCGCCTCCGCCCTCCTGATCGGCGCACTGCTCTTCCCGCTCGGCGACCTGACGACCATCTCGGGCACGCAGATCAGCTTCGCCGACGGCCTCGGCCGTGCCCTGCTGATCGCCCTGGTCGTCGCCGCGTCACTGGTCGGGGTCGCGGCGCTCGGCCTGTTCGTCTCCACGCTGACGAACAGCGGGATCGCGGCGATGGCGACCACGGTCGGCCTGCTCATCACCGTCCAGATCCTCGACCAGATACCTCAACTGCACGCGCTCCAGCCGTACTTCTTCTCCCACTACTGGCTGTCCTTCGCCGACCTGATGCGCGATCCGGTCTACTGGGACGACCTGGCGAAGAACCTCGGTCTCCAGGCCCTGTACGCGGCGGTGTTCGGCTCGGCGGCCTGGGCACGGTTCACGACGAAGGACGTCACGGCCTAGTACACGTCATGCGCGACGTACCCGTCCTGGCGGACGGTGGCGCTCAGCGGTTCTGGTACGGGAAGCGGGCGAGCGGGGCCTCGCGGGTGAAGAACGTCTTCGCCCGGGCCAGCGCCTCGGTGTCCTTGAGCACGTCCCCGCGCGCGCTGCCGTTGCCGAGCAGCACCCCGCCGAAGCGCATCCCCAGGTACGCGGCCGAGTTGTTGAGCGTGTCGGCGAGCGGGTCGGCCACCGACGGCTCCCGGTCGGCGAGCGCGGCTATGCCCCACAGCGTGCGCCCGGCCAGGGTGGCCTTGAAGTCGATGCCGGGGGTACGCAGCCAGCCGGACCAGTAGTCCAGGTAGCGCTTGGTGAGGCCGGACACCGAGTACCAGTACAGCGGCGAGGCGATGACGATGTCCGTGGCCGCGAGCGTCGCCTCCAGCAGCAGGCCGGTGTTGGTGTCGGCGGGCGGCCGTACGTGGTCGCTGTCGCGCCGCAGGTCCACGAAGTCGGGCAGCGGGTGCTCGGCCAGGCTGATCCACTGCTGCTCGACGTCCCCGGGCAGCTGTTCGGCGGCCGTGCGCGCCAGCAGCTCGGTGTTGCCGTCGGCACGGGCGCTGCCGAGCACGAACAGGAAACGGCGGTTCATGGGTCCCCCAGGTGATCGATGTACCGCAGAATGATCGGCGTACCGCGAAAATACAGGCATCTGCATTATATGCGTGTGCAATTAGATGTCCAGTGGCCGCCGGCTGGTGCGAGGCTGTGACGTCGTGGTGACGCGGGAGCGGGGGTGTAGCGGCGACACTCGGGGGCAGGGACGCGTACGACCGGATCGTGAGGCCGGGGGAGTGAGGAAACCGATGGCTCGACTGAGCTTCGAGAAGAAGCGGGACCTGTGGAACGACCCGCACCCGGAGGCCCCGGTCGATGTGCGCGTCTCGGGCTCGGGCAGCGCCTCCGTCGGCGGGGTGGCGGTCATGGCGACTCCCGGCCAGGAGATCCAGCAGGCCGTCCTGAACCACCTCCAGCGCCTCGCCATCAGCCTCGGCCACCCGGTGCACGCCATGGTCCACGACGACCGCGTCGGCTGCGTCGTCCCCCTCGAGGTGGATGTGAACGGCGCCAGCCGCTTCACGGGTGAGCCGCAACTGCACGGACGGACCACCGTCCCGCAGGCGGCACGGACCGCGACCCCGCAGCCGCCCCGGACCACCGTCCCGCAGGCGCCCCGGACCACCACCCCCCAGCCGCCCCGCCGCGACACATCCCCGCTCCCGCCCGAGCCGCTCCCGCTCCTTGTGCCGGCGCCGGACCGCGCCCCCGAGCCCGACACCCGGCACCACACGCCGGCCCGGGGCTTCGACGCGGTCGCCGAAGCGGTCCTCGGCGACGGCCCGGTGACCGCCACCGCGGAGGGTGCCGCGCTGCTCACCGAACCCATGACGCGGATCAACGAGGCGGTCAAGGAGGGCCGGATCGAGACGGCGGCGGAACTCGCCGAGCGCACCGTCGTCGAGGCGTCGGACGTGCTGGGCGCCGGTCACCCCGAGGTGCTCCGGCTGCGCGAACTGACCGCCTACATCGCCTACCTGGCCGGCGATCCGCTTCGGGCCTTCGGCCTCTCCCTCGACCTGGCCCGCCTCCACCACCGCGCCCGGAACGCGGAGGCCGCCTACGGCAACGTCCAGAGCGCGGCCACCGCCTGGCGTGCGGTGCGCGACCCCGAGCACGGCCTGCGTCTGGGGCGGGACCTGATCGAGCTGTGGACCGAGCTGGTCGCCGGGCCGGGCGCGGCGGCCGACGACCGGGAGCGGCTGGAGTCCGCCCGCACCCGCATGGTCCGCCTGACGGACCGTGCCGCCAAGGCGGCGGGCGCCTGACGCCCTACTGCACCCGGAAGACGGCCCACTGCACTCAGAAGACGCCCTACTGCACGCAGAACTCGTTCCCCTCGGGGTCCGCCATCACCACCCACTCCCCGGCGGGCTCCTTCACCCGCCGCAGCACCTGGGCGCCCAGCGCCTCGAGCCGCTCGACCTCGGCGTCGCGCCGGCCCTCGCCCGGGTGCAGGTCGAGGTGCAGCCGGTTCTTGCCGGTCTTCGCCTCCGGTACGCGCTGGAACAGCAGCCGCCGCCCGAGCCCGGTGCCGCGCTCCTTGTCGTACGGGTCGTCCGGATGCCGTACGGCGATCAGGTCCCGGAAGGCCGGGCGGCCGTGGTACTCCACGGTGGCCTCGCCGGGCAGCGCGCCGAGCTCCAGCAGCCGCTCGACGAACGCGCTGTTGTCCTCGGCCTCGTAGTGCAGCGCGGCGGCCCAGAAATCGGCCTGCGCGTGCGGGTCGGCGGCGTCGACGACGAGTTTGAAGTGCAGCGGGGCGGGGGCGGGCGTCTGCGTCATGGCGACCACTTATAGCCGACCCGGACCGGTCAGGAGGCCGGTTCCGGTTCCTGGCCGGAAGCAGCGCCCTCCGGTTGCCGTACGACGGTGTCCACCGGGGCGGCGATGGCGGCTTCGGCTTCGGCAGCGGCAGCGGCGGCGGCGGTGGCGGTCGCGACGGCCAGCGCCCGGGCCGTCCGGCGCGCGGTGCGCAGCGCGTCCCAGGTGAGCAGGACCAGCGCCAGCCAGACGAGCGCGAAGCCGGCCCAGCGCTCGGGCGGCATGGCCTCGTGGAAGTACAGGATGCCCAGCAGGAACTGGAAGACGGGCGCCAGATACTGGAGCAGGCCCAGCGTGGACAGCGGCACCCGGATCGCGGCCGCCCCGAAGCAGACCAACGGCAGCGCGGTGACGGCACCGGTCGAGGCGAGCAGCGCGGCGTGCCCGGCGCCCTCGCTCGCGAAGCTGGAGCCGCCGTGCGCGGTCAGCCACAGCAGATAGCCGAGCGCGGGCAGGAACTGGATCGCGGTCTCCGCGGCCAGCGACTCGACACCGCCGAGGTTGACCTTCTTCTTCACCAGCCCGTAGGTGGCGAAGGAGAAGGCGAGGCACAGGGAGATCCACGGCGGCTGCCCGTACCCGACGGTGAGGACGACCACGGCCGCGAAGCCGACACCGACCGCCAGCCACTGCGCGGGCCGCAGCCGTTCCTTCAGGAGCAGCACGCCCATGGCTATGGTGACCAGCGGGTTGATGAAGTAGCCCAGCGAGGCCTCGACCACGTGCCCGCTGTTCACGGCCCAGATGTACACGCCCCAGTTGACGGTGATCACCCCGGCCGCGACCGCGACCAGCCCGAGCCGCCCGGGTTGCCGCAGCAGCTCCCCGGCCCAGGCCCAGCGCCGTACGACCAGCAGCGCGGCGGCAACGAAGACGAGGGACCACACCATCCGGTGGGCGAGGATCTCCATCGCGCCGGCGGGCTTGAGCAGCGGCCAGAACAGGGGCACGAGACCCCACATTCCGTACGCCGCGAAGCCGTTCAGCAGACCTGTCCGCCGCTCACCCCTCGACTCCCCGGCCACGGGCCCCTCCTGCTCACTCCGTACGTCCTGTCCGCCTGGACGAAGGTAGCGCCGAACACCCCCGCCTGTCATGCCCGTATCGCTATACGGTCATGACAGGCGGGGGGGGCGAAGGCCCGGGGGCTCCGGGCAGGGGGAATCCAGCCAGTTCAGCCCTTGAGCGCGGCGCTGATCGCCTCGGCGAGCGGGGTGGTCGGACGGCCGGCCAGGCGGGAGAGGTCGCCGGTGGAGACGACCAGTTCGCCCTTCTCGATGGACGCGTCCACGCCCGCCAGGATCGAGGCGAACGGTCCCGGCAGACCGGCGCCCGCCAGGATGCCCTCGTAGGCCTCGGCGGAGACGGCGTTGTAGACGATCTCCTTGCCGGTCTGCCGGCTCAGCTCGGCCGCGTACTCGGCGAAGCCCCACGCCTCGTCGCCGCCCAGTTCGTACGTCTTGTTCTCGTGCCCCTCGCCGGTCAGCACCGCGGCCGCGGCGGCGGCGTAGTCGGCGCGGGAGGCGGAGGAGATCCGGCCGTCACCGGCGGCCTGCACGACCGCGCTGTGCTCCAGCACCGGGGCGAGGTTCTCGGTGTAGTTCTCGTGGTACCAGCCGTTGCGCAGCAGCGCGTACGGCAGACCGGAGGCCAGCAGCGCCTTCTCGGTGCCGCGGTGGTCGTCGGCGAGCGCGGCGGTCAGCGTGCCCGGGGCGCTGGTGTAGGCGAGGAGCGCGACACCGGCGGCCTTGGCCGCGTCGATGACGACCTGGTGCTGCTGGACGCGGCCCTTGTCGAACTCGTTGCCCGAGATCAGCAGCACCTTGTCGCCGGCGGCGAAGAGGTCGTCGAAGGTGTCCGGGGTGTTGTAGTCGGCGACCGCGATCCGTACACCGCGCTCCGCGAAGTCGGCGGCCTTCTCCGGGGTGCGGACGACCGCGGTGATCTGCTCGGCCGGGACCTTCTCCAGCAGCTGTTCGACGACGTGGCGGCCGAGGTGCCCGGTGGCTCCGGTGACGACGATGCTCATGATTCAGCGATCTCCTTGTGGGGTGCGTCTTCGTCACTCACCCTAGGAGCTGCACTAACTTCTGGAAAGTACCCACTTTGAAGTAAGGTACTGACATGACGGTAAGTGGAATAAGTGGAATGGGTCCGGCAGGCGAGGCGATGTGCCCCTACCGCCTCGTCCTGGAGCACGTCACCAGCCGCTGGGGCGTGCTGGTCCTCATCGCCCTCCTGGATCGCTCTTACCGCTTCAGCGAACTGCGTCGCGAGATCGGCAGGATCGGCCGGGGCGTCAGCGAGAAGATGCTCACCCAGACCCTCCAGACCCTGGAACGCGACGGCCTGGTCCACCGGGACGCCAAGCCGGTGATCCCGCCGCGCGTCGACTACTCCCTGACCGACCTGGGCCGCGAGGCGGCGGAGCAGGTACGGGGGCTCGCGGTGTGGACGCAGGCGCGGATGGACGACGTGGAGCAGGCGCGCACCGCATACGACGAGGCCCGGGCGGCACAGACCCGGGCCTCCTGAGGAACCGCCGCCGTCAGCCGACGACCGTCCAGGTGTCGCCGCCGGCCAGCAGGGCGGCCAGGTCGCCCTTGCCGCGCTGCTCGACGGCGGTGTCCAGCTGGTCGGCCATCAGGGTGTCGTAGACCGGGCGGTCCACGGACCGGAAGACACCGATGGGGGTGTGGTGCAGGGTGTCGGGGTCGGCGAGCCGGGAGAGGGCGAACGCGGTGGTCGGGGAGGCCGCCCGGGCGTCGTGGACCAGGACGTCGGCCTCGTTGTCGGGGGTCACGGTGACGACCTTCAGATCACCGGTCCGCCGGTCGCGTACGACTCCGCGGCTGCCGTCGGGACCGAAGCGGATCGGCTGCCCGTCCTCGAGGCGGATCAGTGCCTCTTCGGCCTGTTGCTTGTCCTTCAGGGCGTCGAAGGCGCCGTCGTTGAAGATGTTGCAGTTCTGGTAGATCTCGATCAGTGCGGTGCCGGGGTGGTTGGCCGCGGCGCGCAGCACCTCGGTGAGGTGCTTGCGGTCGGAGTCGATCGTCCGCGCCACGAAGGAGGCCTCCGCGCCGAGAGCGAGGGAGACCGGGTTGAAGGGGGCGTCGAGGGAGCCCATCGGGGTGGACTTGGTGATCTTGCCGACTTCGGAGGTCGGGGAGTACTGGCCCTTGGTCAGGCCGTAGATCCGGTTGTTGAACAGCAGGATCTTGAGGTTGACGTTGCGGCGCAGGGC